>CANQKE010000007.1 GCA_947624435.1 uncultured Ruminiclostridium sp. | reverse complement strand
TGCCCCCTTTCGTTAGACTTTTATTTTGGTGTATCTCTATTATACCATATTGTCTAACAAAAGGGGAGCATTTCAAATCGGTTCCCTTTTTAATATTTAACGGATCTTTGATATTTCAACGTCGAAAAACGTTTTTATTATTTCTTCGGCGGTTTTTCCGGTTTCTCCTAACTTCATCGCGGCGGCTGCGCTCATGCCTATACTGCCGCCGTCGCCTTTGGAGTTAAACGAGAACAATCCCTGACTGTAGCTGAGCTCAAAGCATACGCTCCTGATACCGAATATCGAGCAAAATTCCCACCCGCTCATATCGATACCGCCCGCCCTGACGCTGAGCACGTTTTTATCCTCGTCGGTGACTATATCGGTTATCCAGCTTTCGGCGTCCGGCGGCAAGACTAAGGTCGGATACCTGCCGAGCAATACCGACGAAAAGCCGTCCGCGGTGATCTGGCACGCGCCGGAATATCTCGGCTCTTTACTGTCGGAAAGGCAGTACAGCTTTTTAAGCCACGGCATTTCCAGCCCGCAGTCCGCAGGGTCGATAAGCGCGCCGGAGGATATGCGGCAGACCGGTAAAAACACGTCCTTGCCCTCGTAGGTAAGCCGCGTAGCTAAAGCGTAGCTTACCGCGTCCTCTACCGCCTTTTCAATAGAGGAATACCCGCCGCCGTAATACTCCCGCGCTTCTTCTTCGCTCATATATTCGAGCTTCGGGAACACCCCGCTGTCAAGCTTGCCGACGCCGATAAGATACCGCAGCGAGGACATTTCCGCCGCCGCTGCCGCGTTAAGTCCGGCGGGGTCTATATCCTTGGCCGAGCGGTAATTTTTAAGCATTGCGTATATGCAGCCGGTAAGGTATTCCTCCGTGCCGTATTCCTTGCCGCTTAATGTGAATTTCCCCTCCGGTAAAGGCTTTTTTTGATCCATGTTCCCTATAATAAGCATTACCCCCGCCGTTACTATAGGCAGCAGCGCCAATACCGCAAGCAGGATATTTTTAAGTTTCATAAACGCTCCTTTTTATTACAAGTTCCTAAAGTTGACAATCCGGCTTGTTTATGATATAATTACTACTGTATAACTATTCATTTCCTTTTGGAAATAGACCGGAAAAGTGTGCTGAACAAAAGAACATAAGAAAGGAGCTGCAATAAATTGTCGGAAAGAGAAGAAGAATTAAAGCAGCTATGCGATGATTACGCAGCGCAAACGGCGATAGACCCGCATTTGTATGAAAAATACGCGGTGAAAAGGGGACTGCGCAACGCGGACGGCAGCGGCGTTGTGGTAGGGCTCACAAACATTTGCAACGTACACGGATACTTAATGAACGAGGGCGAAAAGCACCCTATACCCGGTCAGCTCATCTATCGGGGCTATGACATAAACGATCTGGTGGAGGGTACCGCAAAGGACGGCCGCTACGGCTTTGAGGAAACGGCGTATCTGCTGCTGCTGGGACATCTGCCGGACAAATCTCATCTGGAGGGCTTTAAGAAATTAGTCACCCATTTCAGAGAGCTGCCGCAGTATTTTGAGGAGGATGTGATATTACGCACCCCCTCCCCGAATATAATGAACAAGATGGCGCAGTCGGTACTGGCTTTGTATTCTTATGATAAAGACCCGGAAAACAAATCCACCGAAAGCGAAATGATAAGGGCGGTATCGGTGATCTCCCGCCTGCCCGCTATCATGGTAACGGCATATCAGGCTATGCGCAGATATGTACATAACGAAAGCATGGTAATGCACCCGATAAACAAGGACGAAAGCTTAGCGGAGAGCATACTTTCCACCATGCGCGACAACAGGGAATACACCAAGGACGAGGCAAGACTTTTAGACCTTTGCTTAATGCTCCATGCGGAGCACGGCGGCGGAAACAACTCCACCTTCACCTGCCGCAGCGTCACCTCCTCCGGCACCGACGCGTATTCCGCTTATGCGGCGGCTATCTCCTCGCTTAAAGGTCCGCGACACGGCGGCGCTAACATAAAGACTATGGAGATGCTGGACTGCATAGAAAGAAACGTCAAGAACTGGGAGGACGACGGCGAGGTCGCGGATTTTCTGAACCGTATCCTCGAAAAGAAAGAAAACGACGGCAGCGGTCTTATCTACGGCATGGGTCACGCGGTATACACGTTATCCGACCCGCGCGCGCTTATCCTTAAAAAGGCGGCGATGGAGCTTGCAAAAGGCAGCGAGACCGAGGCGGAATTCAAGCTGCTGGACAAGATAGAGCGGCTCACTCCGGAATTGTTTGCGAAAAAGCGCGGAGATATAAAGACCATGTGCGCAAACGTCGATATGTATTCCGGACTTGTATATAAAATGCTGGGCATACCGAAAGACATGTACACCGCCATGTTCGCCTGTGCGAGAATGCCGGGCTGGTGCGCGCATAGAATGGAAGAGCTGCAAAACGGCAAGCGTATCATGCGCCCCGCGTATAAGACGCTGGCTAAGAACAAAGAATATATCCCTCTCAGTCAGAGATGATTTTATTTGGAAAGAAAGGCTGCAATGATTCTTAAAAAACATAAACTTTCGCTGCTGACCGCCGTATGCGCGGCAATAATACTGCTTATTCTGCGCACCGTTCAGCTTCTTACCGGGGTGGAATATCCCTCCGGCTTCTGCCTGCCCGAAGGACAGCTTATAAACAATATCTTTAATATCCTGCTGGTAATAACAGGCATAGCGCTGGCGTTTACCGCTTTCCTTGACTGTAAGCCGCTGCGCGGGGAAACTATAATACCAAGCAAGGCGTCCGCGGTCTACGGCGGAGCGCTGATAGTATACGGCGCGGCTACGGCGGCTACGGCGCTGTCCCAGCTGTCGAACGGCTCGTACCTGTTCGGCGGGATATGCCTTATAGGTACTATATCGGCGATAGCTGCCGGAATGATGACGATAGTAAACGGGGAGGTAAGACCCTCTACCTGCGTTCCGGTGATAATCCTGATAGTAAGCTTTATCGTCAAAAATATCGTGTTCTATGTGTCGAACCCGATAATAACCGGAATACCGCAAAAGCTTATGGTGATGACGATATACGTGTTGTCGCTGCTGTTCTGGATAAATATCGGAAGAATGTTCTCCGGCGGGGAAAAAAAGCTGACCCGCGCCGCGTCGATAGCCTCCGGGTTTGCCCTAGGCTGCGTCGGAACGGCTTATATCGGCAGCTCGTTTTTGGTAATGGCTTTAGACGGGGAAAAGTGGCTATTGCTTGACAATACCCCCGATATAGAGCTTATAGCTATCAGCCTGATACCCGCATTGCTCGCCGGAATAATGCTGTTTGTAAAGCCTCGGACGGCTGTACAAAGCGACGAGGCAAAGCCCTTAAAGCCTGTTAAGAAAGCCGCGCCGGATCTTCCCGAAAAGATCACCGCGCCGGAAAATACTACAGCCGTTCCCAAAGAGGGCATGGCGGCTTTTCCGAACACCTCGGATATTCCCGACACGGCGGATTTTCCCGCTGAAAGCAAGGCGGATATCCCCGCTCAAAGCACGGTAGATATCCCCGCTCAAAGCACGGTAGATATCCCCGCTCAAAACACGGCGGATATTCCCAATACGACGGATATCCCCAAAAAGGAAGAAGTTAAAGCTCCCGAACATAAGGAGTTTGACAAATACGATATAGACGCGATATTAGACGAGTATTCAAAAAAATGAGCATAGCAAAAAAGCTGACGGCGGCCGCCGCGATAGCGCTTACATTGTCCGGCTGTTCGCTCAATCTGTCGGTGGACACGCTGCTTTCTCCGCCAAAGCTGTCGGACGAGCAGACCGAGATATACACCGCCCTTACCGAGGCGGCGGGAAACGTCGAGCTGAGGTACCCGAGAATGGGAGAGCACCTCGGCGCTTTCGTGGTGAACGATTTTGACGCGGACGGCTCTAACGAGGCGATGGTATTTTTTGAGCGGAAAAGCTCCGATATAGACGCCGCCAATCAAAGAGAGGCGGGGCTGCGTATCGGCTTTCTTGACCATTCTTCGGACGGCGCGTGGCACAGCGTATATGAAATGGCGGCGGCGGGCGTGCAGGTGGAAAGCGTGGAATTCTCCCCGCTCGGAAGTGAAAGCCCGAAAGCGATAATCACCTACTCGGCGCTGAACAGCCAGGAAAAGCTGCTGTCGGTGGTGGGCTATGCCGATAATACGCCGTATGAGCTTTCTCAGCTTACGGTATCGCAGTACAAAATAGCCGACGTCACCGGAGATTCAAGCCAGCTGCTGCTGACCTTTACCCGTCCTACTCAGACCATGCCCGCAGTCTTTTCGGTCTACGGCTGCAATGAAGAGGGCGGCATATATCAGCCCTACGCTCCGGTGACGCTTAACCGGAATATAGCGGAATACGACCTTATAACTACCGGATATTATAAAAATCCCAACGGCCGCAGGATGTTCTGTGCGGCGGTGGATTATCTTATAGCGGAAAATCAGTATTCCACCGAGCTGCTTTATTTCAACGGCAACGGCTTTGTGACGGCGGACAGCTTTTTATTCAACGGCAGTCCGACCTCCTACAACCGCAGGACGAACATACTTACTCCAAAGCAGAACACCCGCGATATAAACGGCGACGGCATTCTCGACGTGCCTATGACTTCAGTACTGCCGGGCTATGAAAGTCTTACCTATCCCGAACAGATGAATACTATCTGGTGGTTCTCTCAAATTTCGGGAGAAATAAACCGCGTGGTGAATATGTACGTCGATCCGGCAGGGAGCTATCAGTTTGCGCTTCCCAACCGGTGGGAGGGTGTAGTGACCGCCGAATACAACGCGGACAGCCGCACAACGGTATTCTGGACTACGGACGAAAAAGAGCGGGAAGCGGTGTTTACCGTAAAAACCGTCGACAGCTCCGACACTTACGGTCAGTCGCAGATAGAAAAGGACGGCTTTACGCTCGCGGGGTCGAACGATACGACGCAGGTATATATAAAGAACATTGAATATCAGGGGCTGTCGCTTACTCAGGACGAGATAGCGTCAGCGCTTACCGTAATACCGTCAAAGGGGGAACGGATATGAAAAGGATACTTGTCTGTGAGGACGAGGACGCGATACGCGATTTTGTGGTGATAAACCTAAAGCGCTCCGGCTATGACGTGATAGACGTTACCAACGCCTCTCAGGCTATGGACGCATACATACACTACGGCGGCATGATAGATATCGCGCTGCTGGACATTATGATGCCGGGAATGGACGGCACCGAGCTTTGCCGCTGGTTAAGGCAGAAAAGCGACACTATGGGGATAATCATGCTTTCCGCAAAGAGCCAGGAGGTAGACAAGATACGCAGCCTTACCCAAGGGGCGGACGATTACGTCACTAAGCCGTTTTCCCCGACCGAGCTTGTAGCACGCGTTGACGCGGTATACCGTCGGGTGGCGGTGACAGGCTCAAAGACCGAGGACAAGGGCAGAACGCTTATCTCCGGACCTTTTTCGATAAATACCAAAAGCCGCCTGTTTACCAAAAACGGCGTAAACATAGAGATAACGCAGGTGGAGTATCAGCTGCTGGAGTATTTTATGGAGAACTCCGGCTCCGCGCTCGACCGCAAGAGCATACTCACCCGTATCTGGGGCGACGCTTATTACGGCGATGATAAAATAGTGGACGTGAATATCCGCAGGCTCCGCATGAAGATAGAGGAGGATCCCTCCAACCCGAAGTATATCTCCACTATCTGGGGATTCGGCTATAAATGGTGCGTGGACGAGCTTGCCGCTAACGGAGAGCTTACCAAATCGCTGGAGAAAAACACCTGAATATTAAAGGAGGACGCACCGCATGGCGGCACATAACACCATTGCCAACCGCTGGTTCTTAAAGAGCTTCAGCGCGGTCATAATCGTATTGGTACTGCTGGACGGTGTGTTATACGCCTTGCTGCGCACCTACTTTTATTCCTCGGTGGAACAGTCGCTCAAAGGCGAGCTTAACGTTATCTCATCGGTGCTAACGCGTTATTACAGCTCCGCCGCGGCAAACGGCAATACCGAGATACGTCGCGCGGTGGAGAGCTTTGAGCGCAAGGACCGCATGGAGCTGATGATGATAAACTCCGACGACGAGGTGATAATAACCTCCAGCGGCTTCGCTCCGTCAAAGGATTACGCCATGCCGGACCTTGAGGCGGCGCGTCAGGACAGCACCGGCAGCGGAGTTTTCACCGGCTACCAGGAAAACGGGGAAAAGGTTATGGCGGCTACTACGCTGATAGATATCCCCGACGACAATTACAGCGCTATCCGCGTGGTGACTTCACTTTCAAAGGTGGACATGCAGCTCGGCGTTACTATGGTGTTCATAATCTCGGTGAGCTGCGCGGTACTGCTGCTAATGCTTATGCTGGGGCTGTATTTTATCCGCTCGATAGTAAAGCCGCTGCGCCAGATAAGCGCGAACGCTCAGCAGATAGCGCGGGGGGATTTTTCGGTAAGGATAGAGCCTAAGACCGACGACGAGCTCGGCGAGCTTTGCGATGTGTTCAATTACATGGCGGGCGAATTGCAAAACTCCGAGAGTATCAAAAATGACTTTATCTCCTCGGTATCTCATGAATTAAGAACGCCGCTCACCGCTATAAAAGGCTGGAGCGAAACGGTGGCGCAGAGCCTTGACGACCGCGAGACCGCCGCAAAGGGCATGGAGATAATCTCGGAGGAGACCGGCAGGCTGTCCGACATGGTGGAGGAGCTGTTAGACTTTTCCAAGATACAAAGCGGTCATTTCAAGCTGAACAAAGAAAATACCGACCTGTTCGCGGAGCTTACCGACGCGGTGATAATCTATTCCGAGCGGGCACGCAAGGAGCATAAGACCATAAGCTACGACGACCCGCAGCAAATAGCGATGATCTACGGCGATAGAAGCCGCATGCGGCAGGTGTTTATAAATATCATAGACAACGCGGTGAAATATTCCCGTGAGGGCGGGCATATCGACATAGATACTGAGATAAATACCGATACCGTCACGGTGTCGGTGCAGGACGACGGCTGCGGCATATCGCCCGCCGATCTTCCCAAAATAAAATCAAAATTCTATAAGGCAAACAACACCGTCCGCGGCTCGGGTATAGGGCTGGCGGTCGCGGACGAGATAGTTACCGCCCATATGGGAACGCTTAACGTTACCAGCGAGGAGGGCAAATACACCCGCGTGGAGATAACTTTGCCGCTTATTAAAAAGATAGTCCAGCCGGAGCAAGCAGAAAAGGAGCAAGATGAGCAAGACTGACAACAAGACCTGTCCGGCATTCAAGACAAAGGTCGGCGGACAGGCGCTTATAGAGGGCGTTATGATGTTAGGCCCGAAAAAGGGCTGCATGGCGGTAAGAAAGCCCGACCGCTCGATATACACCGAAACGTGGGACTTAAAGGAAAGAAAATGGTATAATAAAGCCCCGTTTATCCGCGGCTGCTTTAATTTCGTGGGACAGCTCAAGGACGGCTACAAATATATAAATAAGTCCGGAGAGATAAGCGGCATGTTCGACGATGACGAAGATGAACCTAAAAAATCTTCCGACGCTTCGACAAATTCCGGTAATTCGGCGGTGACAAATTCCGACGCTGCGGCAGATAGCGATACTTCGGTTTCGACAGATAATGATAATTCGACAGATAACGATAATTCGGCTGCGACAAATCCTGACGAGAAAGAAAAGACCTCCAAGGAAGATACCGTGATAATGGTGATATCGACGGTATTAGGTATAGCGCTGGCGGTAGGGCTGTTTGTAATGCTACCGACCTTTATCTTTACCGGAATACAGTACCTTTTCGGGGACATTGATATATCGCCGTTTCGCTCGCTTATAGAGGGTATCCTCAAAATCGGGATATTCCTGTTTTATATGTGGCTCACCTCTAAGATGAAGACCATGAAAAGATTGTATATGTATCACGGGGCAGAGCATAAGACCATTTTCTGTTACGAGAACCGCGAGGAATTGACGGTAGAGAATGTGCGCAAGTACAAGCGCTTTCACCCGCGCTGCGGCACCAGCTTTATCTTCCTTACCCTCGCTATAAGCATACTTGTGTATACCATTTTGCCGATAAACAGCGAATTATTCGTATCGGCGTGGGGAGTGTCAAAATTTGTCGGCGACCTGCTGAGGATATTCTTCAAGCTGCTGTTTTTGCCTGTGGTGGTGGGTATATCCTATGAGCTTATCCGCCTTGCGGGAAACTACGGCAACCTGTTCACCCGAATAATATCCGCTCCGGGACTTGCGGTACAAAGGCTCACCACTAAAGAGCCGGACGATGAGATGATAGAGGTCGCTATAGCCTCCATGCTGCCGGTACTGCCGGATGATCCGGAAGAGGCGAAATGGTGATAGACGCTCAGCGCAGATTATCCGCTTTGCTGTCGGGCGTATCCGGTGAGGACGCGGGCTTTGAGGCGCGGCAGATAATAAAGGAATACTGCGGCGGCTGTTCCCTAAAAGAAGACAGCGAGGAATGGCGCAAATGCCTTGACGCGGTTGACCGTCGGAAAAACGGCGAGCCGCTGCAATATATTTTCGGGCATTGGGAATTTTACGGGCTGGACTTCAAAGTTGGCAGCGGCGTGCTTATCCCGCGGCAGGACACCGAAACAGTCGCGGAGCGGGTGATAGACCGCTTGAAAACGTCCGGCGGCTGTTTTGCCGACCTGTGCGCCGGTACCGGCTGTATCGGGATAGCGGCGGCAAAATATACCGGCTGCAAGGGCGTCGAGATAGAAATATCAACAGACGCGGCAAAATACTGCGCGGATAATATCGCGGCGCATGATCTTGCCGATAAGCTGACGCTTATAAAAGGCGATATTTTTGATAATACGGTGAGGGATAAGATACCGGACGGCAGTCTGTCGGTGATAGTCTGCAACCCGCCTTACATCAGCGAAACGGACATGCGGCAGTTACAGCGCGAGGTAAGGTTCGAGCCGGAATTAGCTTTGTACGGCGGAAAAGACGGGCTGGACTTCTACCGCAGGCTCTTTACCGAGTGGAAAGCTAAGCTGACGCCGGACGGGCTGTTCGCGGTGGAATGCGGCGACGGAGAATCGGAGGCGGTATGTATGCTTATGCAAAACGCGGGGCTTTCTCCCACAGTGTATAACGACCTTGCGGGCTTGCCGCGCGCCGTCTGCGGAGAATTTAGAACTCTGTGATTTTTATTGTACAATGTTTATGATAAAATAAATCTGTAAAAGAAAACAGAAAGGACTTTTGAGATATGGCAAAAGCTAAAAAACCGGTCGTTCCGACCGTCAACCACCCGGCGACTCCGGAGGAAAAGAAAAAGGCGCTGGATACCGCTATGGCGCAGATAACCAAGCAGTACGGGCAGGGCTCGGTAATGTTTTTGGGCAAGCAGAACAACGAGAAGATAAATATCGAATCCGTGCCCACCGGTTCGATAGGGCTTGACCTCGCGCTGGGTATCGGCGGTCTTCCCAAGGGCAGGATAACCGAGATATACGGACCGGAATCCGGCGGTAAGACCACCGTCACGCTCCATGCGATAGCCGAAACGCAAAAGCTGGGCGGACAGGCGGCGTTCATAGACGTTGAGCATGCGCTGGACCCCATCTACGCTAAAAAGCTCGGCGTGGATATCGATAACCTGATAGTTTCCCAGCCGGACACCGGAGAGCAGGCACTGGAGATAATGGAGACGTTAGCGCGTTCCGGCGCGGTGGATATCATCGTTTTAGACTCGGTCGCCGCTATGGTGACAAGGGCGGAGATAGACGGCGAGATAGGCGATTCCTTTGTCGGCGTGCAGGCAAGACTGATGTCCGCCGCTTTGAGAAAGCTTACCAGCGTTATCTCAAAATCCAACACCGTCGCGATATTCATAAATCAGGTGCGTGAAAAGATAGGCATGATGTACGGCAATCCGGAGACCACTCCCGGCGGACGCGCGCTGAAATTTTATGCCAGCGTCCGCATAGAGGTGCGCAAGGGCGATAAGATATTAGACGACGGGGAGATCATAGGCTACGTCACCAAATGCAAGGTGGTAAAAAACAAGGTAGCGCCGCCGTTCAAGGAAACGGAATTCGATATGATATTCGGCGAGGGTATCTCACGGCTCGGCGAGATACTCACCATGGGCGAAGAGCTCGGCTTTGTCAAAAAGAGCGGCGCATGGTTCAGCTATAACGGCGAGCGTTTGGGTCAGGGCAGAGAAAACGCAAAGAAATATATCCGTGATAACGAATCTTTGCGCGCCGAGCTGGAACAGAAGATAGCCGAGAATATGGAGAAATTAGACCTTACCGCGTCGGAGGACGACGATATAATCGAACCCGATATTATATCCGATAATTCGGACAGTGTTGAGATCGCCGAGCATACCGGAAACGCAGAGCCCGCAGAGCCTCCCGCTAAGAAAAAGAAAGGCGGCAAAAAGGACGTTGTAGTAGACGCGGACAGCGATTTTGAGGAGTTTGCGCCGGAGGAGCTTGACGGGTAATGAGCGACGACGGGCTGCGTATCCGCGCTAAGAGAAGAGCGATGTACATTCTCGCCGCGCGCGACCATTCCAAAAAAGAGCTGTACGACAAGCTGATAAAAAACTATCCCGCCGAGCTTTGTGAGGAAGTGACCGAGCTTATGGCGGAGTACGGCTATATCGATGAGGAAAAGTACGCAGATAAGCTGTACAGACAATACATGAATAAGGGCTGGGGCAAGTCGAAGATCCGTTTCGAGCTGAAGCGGCGGGGCTTGCCCGACAGCTGTATTCGGGAAAACGAACAGGAGTACGACAGTGAGGATTTTTTCGACAAGCTGGTGGAGCTTATCGAAAAGAAGTATCTTTCAAAGCTGGACTTCTCCGACCGTCAGAGCATTCAGCGCGTCACCGCCGCTTTGGCGCGAAGAGGGTATGATTATGAAGATATCAAATCCGCGCTTAGAAAGGTGAAAGAGGAGCAGGAGCTTTAATTTAAGCAAACAGAGATTGAAAGGACATACGAAAACGCGGAAATCGTCGTTATTGTCGGCGAAAGCTGCAAGGATTTTAATATAAAAAAGCAAAATGAAAGGAATCACAAAAACGCGGAAATCGTCGTTATTGTCGACGAAAGCTGCAAGGGTTTTAAGTTAAACTAACTGAATAGAAAGGAAACACAGAAGAATGGAGAACGTTGTTAAGGTCGGCGTGGTGTCGCTGGGCTGTCCGAAAAACCAGTGCGACGCGGAGCTTATGATGGCTAAAATACGGGACGCGGGTTATAAGCTGGTCAGCGAGCCGGGGCTTGCCGACGTGGTGGTAATAAACACCTGCGGTTTTATCCAAAGCGCAAAGGAAGAGGCGCTTGAGGAGATAATGGAGGCTATCGACCGCAAAAACGACGGCATAAATAAAAAGATAATAGTCACCGGCTGCCTTGCCGAGCGTTATCAAAAGCAGATGGACGAGGAATTTCCCGAAATAGACGCGGTGTTAGGCATAGCGAAAAACGACGACATAGTTGAAGTTATAAACTCAGTTCTACTGGACAAGCGGGTGATAATATTCGGCGACAAGGACAAGCACAACATGGAGGGTGAGCGAATGCTGAGCACCCTGCCGCACTACGCTTATTTAAGGATAGCGGACGGCTGCTCTAACCGCTGCTCTTACTGTGCGATACCGCTTATCAGGGGCAACATGCGTTCCCGCCCGATGGAAAACATCATAGAAGAAGCAAAGCGGCTTGCCGAAAACGGCGTTAGAGAGCTGGTAGTAGTTGCGCAGGACGTCACCGCTTACGGAATGGACTTGTACGGGAAGTACGCATTGTCGGAGCTTTTGCATAAGCTTTGCAAAATAGAAAATATAAAGTGGATACGGCTGTTATACTGTTATCCCGACAGGATAACCGACGAGCTTATCGAAACGATAAAAAGCGAAGAAAAGGTGCTGAATTACCTCGATATCCCGATACAGCACTGCGACGCCGACATACTAAAGGCGATGAACCGCAAAGGCGACGAGCAGTCGCTGAGGGAGTTATTCGCCAAGCTGCGGCGGGAGATACCGGGGATAGTGCTGCGCACCACGCTTTTGGTGGGGTTCCCCGGTGAAACGGAGGAGCAGTTTTCCGCTCTTGCGGAATTTGCCAACGATATGAGCTTTGAGAGAATGGGGTGCTTTGCCTACTCCGCGGAGGAGGATACCCCCGCGGCCGAGATGCCGAATCAGATAAACGACAAGGAAAAGCAGCGCCGCGCCGATATCATCACCAAAGAGCAGGAGATACGGCTTAGCGAATATCACGCGGGCTTTATCGGAAAGAGCGTTGAAACGGTATGCGAGGGGTACGACCGGCTGTCCGGCATGTATTTCGGGCGGTCTATGCACTTCGCGCCGGAGATAGACGGAATGATATATTTCACCTGCGGCAAGGGCATGCGTGCGCGCGTGGGGGATTTCGTACAGGTGAAGATAACCGATATAATGGACTACAATCTGCTGGGAGAGCGTATCTGACAACGGAGGAATTATGAATCTTGCTAACAAGCTGACATTGCTGAGAGTGATACTGGTGCCGTTTTTCGTGCTGTTCATGCTGACGGAAGCATGGATACCCCTGAATTTCTTGTGGGCGGCGCTGTTATTTGCCGCGGCGAGCATAACCGACCTGTTCGACGGCAAAATTGCGAGAAAGAACAACATGGTGACGGATTTCGGCAAGTTTTTAGACCCGCTGGCGGACAAAATACTGGTGATAAGCGCGCTTATCTGCTTTGTGCAGCTGGGCTGGTGTTCCGCCTGGGCCGCGGCATTGATAACCGCGCGGGAGTTCGCCGTATCCGGTGTAAGACTGATAGCCGCCGGCAGCGAAAATAAGACGGTCATCGCCGCGAATATCTGGGGCAAGCTTAAAACCGCCTCTACCATGGCGACGGTATCTATAATACTTATACTGCATATACTTGTAAACCTCTCGGTGATAGACGCGGCGGCGTTCCCCGTCCAGCTTATCAGCGACGTGCTTATCTATATATCGGTGATCTTAACGGTGATCTCCGGAGTTAAGTATATTTGGGATTATAGGGATATGCTGAGGAATAATTGAGATTTTGGGGCTCTGCCCCAAGCCACGTTTATGGGGGCTCTGCCCCCAAACCCCCGCTGGGGAGCGGGTCGCTCCCCAGACCCCTGACATGACTATAAAATTATCCCGCCCCCGTAAAGGGAGCGGGATAATTTTGTATAAATATATAAGATTCTGAGAATAACATGCACTCAGTGGGAATTAAGGACATAGATCAAAAGTGGAGTGAGATCATCGCTCAATTAATTAGGGCTTTGCTCCGCCACAAAAAAAGCACGAGTTTATAAACTGTCCGCCAACACGAATATATCAGCAGCCAAAATTAAAATCGGGGGTTTGTAAACTATTCGCTGGCGCGAATAGTCGTCGAGAGCTTCGCTCTCGAGGGCGGCAGCCCCAAGAAAAAGGGCGGGTGGGCGGGATACTGTGCGCGCAGCGCACAGCGGGGGTTTGGGGGCAGCGCCCCCAATAGAGCCGCGAGGGCTGAAAGGGCAGCAAGATAATAAAAGAACTTTATAATGCCTACGCCAAGCAGCCAAATGCCAAGCAGCAACGCCGCGGACGTACTGTATTTTGGAGTTATCAAGTGCCCTCCATAGAAAGCGTGATTAAAGGGAAATTGCAGCTAGAACAGAATTTGATAATACGCGGCGGGTAGGCAGAGCCTGCAACGTGAATAAAGGGACGGATAGGGGTCGGGTGAGGAAGAAAAGTCCGAAAGGAAACCGAGGGTAGGGGAAAGGAACCGTAGGTCGCCTTTCCATTTATAAGGGTTCCCAAAAAGTCTTTGACTTTTTGGGAAAAGGAGGAGCAACGGAGAGGAACGGATATTCGACCTTTACGGTCGAATGGAGTGGAGCGGAGTTTGTGACGACACGGTGTCCTGTCGGAGAGACCAGCGGAGGTTGATAAATTCGGATAAGGATTATCCCTTGTATTTCGTATGCAACGGTATATTGAAAAAGAAAAAATCGCCGCTTCTTTCGGAACGGCAATTTGTTTTAATAGTAGTATTATCTAAAATAAAAATCACATAAGGGGTCTGGGGAGCAATCTGCTCCCCAGCGGGGGTTTGGGGGCAGAGCCCCCATAAAAAGGGTACGGGCAGAGCCCTCAAATTTTAGAATACCCATGCGCGTTTATCAACGCGTCCACCTTTTGTTTAGCTTTGCACATCGGGCATTCGGCGGGGGTGTGGCTTTCGTAGCCGGGGAAATCCTCTAAGCTGAATATCGAATGCACCTCAATGCCGGCGACCTCTTTTATCGCGCTGAACAGTGCGGCTACGCTGACAAGCTGGCCGTTGTAGTATCTCAGGCAGTCCATGCAGCGGCTTATCGTCCAGCCGGTAGAGGCGCTGGATATCAGCAGAAGTATCCGCTTGCCCCAGATCATAGGCTGGGTATCGTCGCGGAATATCATCTGATTGTTGCTGTCAAGCTCCGGTGTGACGACGTTTATGTCGCTGTTGTTGTTTATCGAATGGGAATGACCGCTGCAAAGGTTCTCCGCGAGCAGCGCGCCTATCATCTGCGTGCCCTCAAGGCATACTATAGTGTCTATCGGGGTAGAAATATATATCCTCTCCAGCTCGTCCGCCGCCGCCTTTGCGTCCTTGAATCTGCGTCTGAGCTTGTTAAGATCGACATAATAGTTGACGTGGGAATGGTTGGTGGCGAAGTGTCCCGGTATAATGCCTATCTTGATACGGCTGTTTTTGCTGTGGGTGATCTCCTGTGTACGGTTTTCCATGATGCTCTCCTTAATATGCCCCTTGGGACATGGTTTTTTGTACAATTAAATATATCATATTTTTATAAAGAAATCAACCCTTTAACGAAAATTTTGTTTATTGCGACGGAAATTTTTGTTAGTATAGTTAATTTTCCCCGTAAATTTCCCTTACCGCGCGGTAAAACCACCCGGCGGCTCCGGTGTATAAGCTCCAGCCGGCGCGGCCGTAGCAGTCCGGGTGCGCGTACACGTCCGCCGAGAGATAATAAGGCTCGTTTTTGTAGACGTCCTCGTCCTTAAGCGCGGGATCGATAAGCTTAAGCAGCCGTTTGGCCTCGTCGGGATAGCCCAGCCGGTTTACCGCCATGCAAAGCCATACCGCGGCGTGAGTGTACTGCCCGCCGTTTTCCCGTACCCCTTTGGGATAAGCCGCGACGTAGCCGGTGCGGTTGTTTTCCTCCTCACAAAAAGGCGGGGAAAACAATTTTATAAGCCCGATGTCGTTATCTACCAAACGCCCCAGCGCGATATTCACCGCCGAGCGGCTGCGGTCGATATGGTCGTTGTCGTTTATTTTTGCAAGCACCGAAAACGCCTGCGTCAGTATATCTATCTCGCAAAATTTGTTGCCCGCCGCGCCCAGCTTTTCGCCGTCGTCGTAAAAGCCGCGCAGATAGCAGCCGTTTTCGTAAGCGCAGGAATTTATCCGTTCTCTGAGCTCAGCGGCGCGGGCATGGTATTTCTCCTTTGCCCCGTCGGAAATTATGCCGTCGGGCAGCTCGCACAGCTTATCGCAGACGATACAGTAAAACATCGAAAGCCAGACGCTTTCCCCCTGACCCTTTGCGCCTACCTTGTCAAAGCTGTCGTTCCAGTCGCCGCCGCCGAACAGCAGCAGCCCGTGCTTTCCGGTGCGGTAGCCGTATTCCGCCGCGTTAAGACAGTGATTTATCACTATATCCGCTTTACCCGTGCCGACGCGGGTGTAAAGCTCTTTTCCGGTAAGAATAGGCGCAGTGCTGTACTGCACCGGTAAAGTCGCTATGCCGCAGTCGTTTGTAAGTGAGATATAATGGCATAACGCCAGCGGCAGCCATAACATATCGTCGCTGCAGGTCGTGCGCACGCCGTTTATCCCCTCCTCGCTGACGTGGTACCAGTGCATAACGTCCCCCTGTTCAAACTGGGCGCGGCAGCTTTTCAGTATAAGATATTTAAGCAGCTTAGGCTCTATATACGCCGCCGCCATGCCGTCCTGCAACTGGTCGCGAAAGCCGAACGCCCCTCCGTTTTGGTAAAAGCCGGTGCGGGCGTATATCCTGCCCTTTATTATCTGATCCGGCAGCCAGAGATTCATCAGCGCGTCGAGCGAGCGGCTGCCGGTCGCGTATTTTATCCCGCTTACGTCCTCGGTCTTAAGCTGTTCTTCTTTTATAAGCTTTGTCATGACCCCGGCGGTCTTTCCCGCGGGACAATGAAGAGAAGCATAGGAAATTATAAACACCGCGCTGCGGCTTTGTCCGGCGGGAATATTTATACCTGTAGAGGCGGCGAGGCAGTCTCCGTTCGGTGTTATCTTAAAATCCTCGCTCAGCGCGCCAGAAAGGTCGGTGCCGTATACCGCGCCTTTTGAGTATAACGCAAAGCGGCCGTGAAAGCCCTCCGGCGATAACATTCTCGCGGTGACGCAGCCGTCGTTTATCTCGGTCACCGCCTTGCCGGACAGCCTTGTGATAAGCAGCGCCGAAAGTGAAATATCCCGCTCGGAGCAGTTGTCCAGCTTTACCCGTATTATCTCCGCCATTCCCTTTTTCGGGACTGCCGCGGTGACCTCATACACTATCCCGTCCTTGCGGGAAAGATACCGCGCGGTGCTTTTGCCGAAAATGCAGGTGCTGTTCTTTACAATATCTATATATTCTCCGCCGCGCAGGATATAAAGCCGCATACCTTTCGCCCTGCCGGTAAGCTCGTTATCCCACGGGGAGAGGGTATTCAGCGCGCTGTTCTTCGCCCAGCAAAAGCCGAGAGAATTACTGTGCAGCAGCGCGCCGAACGTCATATTAGCAAGCGGCTTGCTCCACGGTACGGACGGGGTATGATTTATCACATACCCGCCGGAGATGAAACCCTCCTCCATATCCGCGCGGTCGGAGGTCTTTATTTCCGGTCTGTCGGGCAGCTTTGCCGGACGGTTATCGGTCGGCCGCTCTGCCGGGGCGAAATAACAGCAGTAATATTTCAACAGCGCAAGATCGTTATCGCGAAACTCCTCACCGTTTATCACCACCGTTCGTTTATCAAAGCTGAAAGAGCGCTCTACCGCCGTTTTTATCCTGTCGAAATGCGCCTCGCAGATAATTATCGGGGTAAAATCAAATCCCGCGCTTATCAGCCGTCTTGCCGCTTTTAACACCGCGTAAAGACTGTCGTTGTCCAGCTTACAGGTAAAGCATACCGCCGGTCGGGAGGTGTCTATCCCGTACCGCCACAATTCGGAAAACGTCCCGGACGGCTTTTTGTCCGGCGTGATATTGCTGCCGCCGTATACTAAATAAGGGAGAACGGAAAACGCTATCATTCGCGACAGCGGAGAATATGCCGGCATGGTAAGCTCCTGCATACCCTCACCGCGCACCGATCCGGCGAGAATAGCGGCGTCATCGGGATCATTTGCGCAGCAGATATACATGGAGATTTCCCTGCCTACGTTCTTTTTAAGGGTAAACGGCAGACTGACATATACGCAGGGCGCGGGGACAAAGCTTAAGATATTGCCAAACAGCGGCTTATTTATATCCGCCTTTTCGCGGTCAAAGCAGCAGTACAGCTCACTGTCGAACGCTATCGCCATGGATATTTTTTCGCCGGAATCCCTCATGCGGCGGGTAACGGTGATAATATTCTTCTCTTCGTTATACTTGCAGTCGATGAACATATCCGAAAACGCCGGGTGCATAGTCACCGCCCTGTCGTAACCGAGCGCGGGGCGCAGGTAGATATTAAGCGACAATTTTCGCTCGTGCGGAGTATGGTTTTCAACATAAAACGCATGATGTTCGCAGGGGCGGTTTTTGTCCAAAGTGATATTTTCGGTCATGATAAGCCCGTTTTGCTCGTTTTTATACCCGTTGTTAAGGGAAAAATCCCCGCCGCGCAGGTCGTATATATTATCGTCCTCGGTGATCCTTACCATAAAGGAGCGCTTAGGTTCTTTCCTGTCATACTGACCGTACACCGCCGGATAAAAAAGCGAGCGGCCGAGCCATATACTTTTTTGCAGCGCGCCCTCGCCCGCCTGAATTTTGGAAAACTCCGCCACCGTCATACCGCCGTTAGTAAGAAAGCCGCAGCCGCAGCCGGAATTATCCTGCCTAACCGTCTTTTCCTCCGGCCGCAAAGCAGGGCGGCGGTTTTTATACAGCATATTGCCGCCGGTTATTCTTTCCTCGTTCATCTCTTCTCCTCTTTTCATATCCTCGTCGCTCATGAATAATTTTACCGCGATATCGCCCAGCAGCACGTTAGCGCAGGCTATTATGCTCATGCCCTTATGGTGCGCCATAAAGCTTTTTACCGTCCTGCCTCCGTCGGTGCGCTCCGGCGAAAAGTCTATAGCCTCGTAATAGCCCATATCCGCGCTGCGGCAGCCCATATCGCGGAATTTCACCAGCAGGTTAAAGCAGCCGTAAAAATCATACGGCAGCATTAAAAACGCCGAATACGGCGAATATACCGGCTCGAAATAAAAGTCCGGCCTTAACGACGCGTCCCTCACCCCGAATGCGCGGTACTGATAATTAAGCTCTCGATCAAACGCGTAAAACCCGCTTTCGCTGATACCGAACAAGCCCTTATGCGCCGCCTTTTTCTGACAGTGCAAAGCGTATCTTAGATTTTCGTAGATAAGTCCGCCCCTCGGCGCGGGGAGCAAAAGCTGCGGCATGAAATATTCAAAGCAGGTGCCCGACCAAGAAAGACTGCCGCGATATACCGAGCTGCGCCCCTTTACCGCGGACAGCGCGTGTCGGTGCGCTATCGGCAATTGCCCTTTAGCCACTCCGTAATAGCCGGTCATCCTCGCCTCGCTCATCAGCAGATCATAGCTGCTGTCGGTGAGCTTTTCGGTATCGGCGTCTATCCCTATCGCAAGTAAACGGGTGTCGGGTCTGTAAAACGCGTCTATCCTCACCGCGTCGCAGACAGCTTTTATGCGGTCGTACAGCGCTTTGTCATAGTCCTTTACCCCCTGCTTTAACGCGGTGAGGCAGCAGACGAAGTTCCCGCTGTCCACCGAGGAAACAAAGCCGCTCAGCGGCTCTAACGTGCGGGTGTCGTACCAGTTATAAAGATTGCCGCGGTATTTGCGAAGTACCTCGACAGTGGATAAAGCGGAGGCTGTGCGGTTTATAAATTCCCTCCTGCCTATCAGCCCCGCTTTTTCGGCGCAAAGCATAGACAACATATACATGCCGATATTTGTCGGAGAAGTTCGATATGCGACAGTCATCACCGGCTCAGTTTGTACGTTGTCCGGCGGTAAAAAATTATTCTCCTTATTCGCATAGGTAAGATAAAAGCCAAGCTCGTCCTTCATAAGCTCGGTAAGCGCTTTTTTCTGCTCCGGCTTTAACGATAAGCTTACGGTGCGGCGGGGAGAATCCAGCGCGATAAATACCGGTATCTGGGATAAAAACAATGCCGCCGCGCCAAAGCTCACCGGAGAAAATAAGCTGAGCGGCAGGGATATAAGTGTGGATAATGCCAATGTTTTCGCGGTTTTAAGCGCTCCTGTGGCATTTTTCGACACCTCGAACGCGGTGGTCCAGCACAGCATGTTCCGTCTTGTCAGCATGCGCCATAAGCTCAAAAGCAGCGCCCCGAGCGAGGATAAGCCGCTTTTCGGTATTAAGATAAGCTCGCACAGCAGCCTATAGATAAGCCGCTCTCTGCCGCCTACCACCCCGCTTAAAAACCGCCCGCCGTTATCGCGGGTTATTATCGGGAAAAACGGCGCTATCGCGGTTATCGCCGAGATAACGGCTACCCACGGCGAAAAGCTGAAAAAGCAAAGTAACGTGAATATCGGAGTTATCTCCCTTATAACATTATCTATCAGCTTACAGCGGTCCAGCGCGGACAGCTTTGAATCAGAAAATATAAACGGTATATTCTGGATATCGCCGCGCTGCCAGCGGGATAAGCGTTTATAATACCCCGCCGTATCAGCGGGAAAGCTCTCGGTAAATTCCTCCGGCACAGCCGCGGTGCGCAGCAGACCGCCCTCCAGTATATCATGGGAAAGTATGCGGTTTTCCGGCAGATCCCGACAGCACTGATAATAGGCGTCCAGGTCTATAAGTCCCTTGCCGCAGAATATCCCCTCGTTAAATACTCGCGCGTAAAAATCGCCGTTTATCCCGTACTGGGCAAAGCCGTTTCCGCCGTACCCGCCGAAGATGGCGGAAAATCCGGTCTTTACGCAGGACGAAAGCATAGGCACCGAGCCGGGCGCTATCACGCCGTAGCCTTTTACCACCCTGCCGTCCTCCACCACCGGACGGTTCTGCTCGGCGCAGGCGTATCCCACCAGCGCCGCCGCCCCGTCTATAGGGACCGAGGTGTCGTAATCCAGCGCCAGCAGATATTTCGGGCGGATAGGCTCTTCTCCGTAAAATATAAACGCTCTCTGTCCGCCGATAAGCGTATCTGCAAGCTGCGATAATGCGCCGCGTTTGCGTTCATAGCCCATATAACAGCGCATTGTCTTGCTGTAGCTGCGCTCTCTTAACGCGAAGCTGATATTTTTCTCCGGAGCTTTTGCGTATTTTTTAAGCGCCGAGAGCATTTCTTCGTCGCCCGGCGCGGTTTTGGTCTTACTTTGGGGCAGATCGCACAGCAGGCAGACCTGTAAATTTTCGGTGCGGTTTTTGTTAAGGAACTGCCGCGCTTTTTCCAGCGCCGCTGAAACGTCCTTTTTTTCGGTGAGCAAGGTAGCGATAACGCAGAGAGTTTTCGCCTCGTCGGGTATATGCCCGGCGTTGTCATTTTTTGCCGGAGGAAAGCTGCGCAGCCGCGCCGATCTTGCAAGCGCCCTGTCGATAAGATTTTTGCAAAGCGTATAATACGGCAGCAGCAAAAGCAGCGCGGCAAAGCTGCCGAATATAATAGCCGACGCTGCGGTGAGGATCATCGCCGACGCCGCCGTCCAGCCGAAATATTTTCCGGCGGAGGGAGTGGGGAATACCCGCAGAAAATCCTCCTCGATAAGCCTGCCGATAGGCTCGCCTTTTTCCTCTCCGGTAAGATAGCTCATAGCAAGTCTTATCCCGTCGATATTAGCGGCATTGGACACCATCGCGAGCTTTATCCGCATATCCCGGCGGGTGCGGTTATCGGCGGCCAAATAGCCCCTGCTGCAAATAAGCTGCTCGTGCAGTTTTGAGCAGACCGACACCATGCGTTCCCCGTCCACTCTCACCGGATAGATGAAGGCGTTAAGCTCGCTTTGAAACTCCCTATCCTCTAACCTATGCGCATAGCCGTATAATTTGCACATTCTCCCTGCGGCGATGAGCTGCGGGATAAATTCCGCGTCGGCGTAGCCTATATCCTCCGTTCTTATCGCGGCGCGCAGCTTTTGCTCCATCTCTTCGCTGTCGCGGCAGCCGCAAAGAACGTTATACATCACCGGAAGCAATCCGTCCGAGGTATTTTCGCATAATACGTTAAGGAATTTATTGTCCGGCAAAAGCTCCCGCAGCCTTAGCTCCGCCGCCGCCGAGCTTTCGGGAAAATGCGTTTTAATATATGAGCTTATCACGCGCCTTTGCCGTCTTTGCTGCTTTGCGAGCAGCGACATCGCCGCCTTTGTCTGCATAAACTGCCTCCTTACTTAAACCGACAGATAGGTTATTAGTATAACCGGAAAATTTGGGAATATAACCGCCGTCAGACTTGTCGAAACTGTTGCTATTTTATCGAAATTGTGATATAATATTTATAATAGAATGTTGCTCTGATAATAGTTGCTCCGAAAGGTTCGATAAAATGAGTAATAATATAGAAATACAAAGAGAGGCTATCATAGAGATAGTCGGAACACAATATGAAAACCGTGCTGAAAACCACAAAAATCTGATTTATCATCAAAATTTGACGCTCCAACACCAAAGTAATAATATTCTTGACCCTAACGCTGTTGTCGTTCTTACCGAAGATGGTAAAGAGCTTGGCCTTTTGCCAAAAGATCAGGCTTTTTTATATGCGCCTGCAATAGACAGCAGAAAATACAGCTTCACGGTTGAGGTCATTAAAGCAGAGTATGATCTTGAAAAGCCTGTGCTTGTTGTAAAAATCATTTCAGATTCGGATGATTATGTTGAGGAAAGAATAGAGAAGAATGTTCTTGAATTTGTTCAAGAAATTGTTAACGGCTATACTCAAGAAAGAAAAGAATATCTTAAATATATTTATTCCGAAACCGTCAATATCGATGAATTGTTATCCGTATTGAACAAAGCTCGTTTGATCCAGAAACTGCATTCGCACTGCATTGACATAATTAAAAGCCATGGAATGGAACAAACTTCTGAAAAATACACTCATCTGACCGGCGATATAGATGAGTTGACTAAATATCTCGACAATTTGAGATCCGAAGTCGATATTACACTTAGAAAAATCCAAAAAGAATATAACGAATCGTTTGATATTGATGATGATATCAAATACTATGAAGTACAGAATGAAACTCGCGAGAGAAGGAAAAAATTTCGGTCATACAACAATCTTTTAGATTCACTTCTTGACTCAGCAAAAAACTATAAAAATATTTCTGTTGCTCCGGCTGCTACCTTATCGAATTTGGGATCCACAACCGAATCCGAACCAACACCGGAGTCTAAAAGTGAACAGACCTCATCTGAAAACGGACGCTTGACAGAAAAAGCATTTTTTGATTGGCTTGTAGACGTTAGCAATATTTCAAATACGACAGCAAATCAGTATATATCAAGTATTCATAGCGTTGAAAGACTATATCAAAATATTTTCAAGGTCAAAGAAAATATCCTCGGAGCCGCTTCTGTCGAAAAAGCCAAAACGATAATAGAAGCGATCGTTCAAAGAGATGAATATATTGACAACAACGCTTTTCGTGCGCCGTTAAAAAAGTTTGCTGAATTTGCAAATATATATATTGAAGAACTTAACGGTTTATCAGCAAAGAAAAATTACCGACGGCCAAATGAAACAGGATCATATATTATTAAAACCGTAGATTTTAATCATCCCCATGACTGTACATATTGCAAGCCTTATTGTTTTCGGATAAACGGAGTCGAAAATTCAGTAACAAGCTGGCGCGAATTATACACCAAATTTCTTATGTCTCTTTATAACAATAATAACTATGTCGAAATATTAAAAGGCTTGAACGGCAAATCGCTGTTCGGAGGTCGAATAGACTTTGCAGATAATGTCAATTTTTATAAGCTTTGCAACGCTGTTAGAGTGTCTACCGACTTTTTTGCGGAAGGTAATTTATCCGCCGTTGATATAATTAAACGCATTAAACGCTTAATGGAGCTTTGCTCTATTAGAAATGAAGATCTGATAATTAAATACATCGCTCAGGAACAAGATGATCAGACGGTTTTAACGGATGATGATCACGAGCAGTCTACTGCACTAAATACTCAGGTTTCGGCAAAGACAATTATAGAAGTCATCAAAGAAAACAGTGATCATTTGCAATATGAAGACGGATTCGGCGTATATGATATAAAGTCTTTGCTGTCTTATAAAGGCATAACTGAAGTTTCAGAAGAATATATCCAAGCGGTAATGTCCAAATGCTCAGAACTTCAAGAAGTCGAAGAAGGATATTATTCCCTTATTCGAGATAAAAAGCCTGATGGAACACCGCAAGAACAAACTGTTTTTGATAACCGTTTGCCGACAATTGAACCTGAGGTTGTAATTGAAAAAACGATGGATGTACCGCCGTCAAGTGCAGATACAGGAAATGTTGTTCTTCGCCTTGGCGGTAAAACAGTTATAGCATATGATTGTTCAGACGCCTTAAGCAAAATTTGTGAATTTTCAATCAATTGCAAACCTTTCGAAATGGCGCGCATTACAGAACAGAAGATACAGCTTCGCGGAAATAATGCTTTTTACCGCAATGTGTCATATATTGACGGATATAAAAGATTGTCTAACGGCTTACAGCTTATAACCATCAATACATTCTTCGATTTGCAGGCTTTAACGACGGAAATAAAAAAATACTGTCAGTTAGATGACAATATGATAACAATTATTAATCAATAAGGAGAGTTTTATGGATACATTAACAGAGATAAAAGAAAAACTGGACGAGCTTTATAAAGAATATAAACAAAACAAATCACAGCTAAGCGGCGAGAAAACCAAAGAAGCTGCAAAGCTTTTATTTGAGCTGACTTTTAGCAAACCGGCGGCTTTCTCCGAGGTAGCGTTTCAGCTTTCAAGATTTTCGGCAGATGTAACAAATGTCTATTTTGATAAAATCACTAAAGACAAAAACGTCTCTATAGATTTACTTGATGAAATAATAAAAGAGTTTTTGCAAATCGACAAAAACACAAACAAAGCGCAATATTATGTTCAAAAGTTTGTTTTTACCATTACATCTATTATTAAAAACTGTAATGAAAAGGCGTCGGAATTGACCCGGTTGCCTCAGCTTGTTGTTTTTATTGCCGAATTTGCCTTAAAATCAGAAAAAAGCAAGAATAAATTCCATACCCTTATCAACAATACGAAAGGTCAGATCTTTATGCTTGATTATGCCGGTATAAAGAAAACTTCCTTGTCGGATATATGGAGAGCTGCAAATGCCGTTTTTCCCGATATGACAAAAACGGAATATGAATCGTTGATAATTGAATGGGGAAAGAAATACGGTTTTGTGAAAGAAAGTTCGATCCAAACGACTCACGAGGACAAGAAAACGCCGATAAAAAAAGACAAATCAATTAAAGCTCAGGCTATTACAGAAGATAAAGAGGTTTCTATAAACAAAGCCGCCGAAGCCTCGGAGAAAAATATTTCTGCGGCTCCCGTCTTTGATAACGAGACCTTTTCCAAAGAGCTGTATTGCAGTTTGAAAAGAGATATGGCAAAAGATAAGCATGACATTATCGCAGCTTTTACAAATATCATTGCTCCTATTGAAAAAACATTTGAAGCTGTTCAAAAAGAAATCAACAAGTGTCACGAAATAGGAGCTGAGAATGTATCCTTAAAGGAAAGAGTTAAAGATTTGGAGCGAGATTTATCCGAACAGCATTCAAAGCTTCAGAATGTCAGCAATTCTTTGATAACAGCCAATACAGAAAACGAAAAGCTCAAAGAACAAATCAACATACTTGAAAACCAAAACGCCGAACTGGACAAAAAGCTGACCGACGCATATTCGATCAACAGCCGCGAGTCATCTCTTGAAGCGGAAAGGATACGTTCAAGTCTGCAAAAGGCAGCAATTTTCTTATATGAAGACTGGATTGAATACGAAGATTCCGACGTCAGCGAAGATAATTATAAGTCATTGCAGGCAATTATTAAAAAGATTTTCCGTTCATTTGAAAGAAACGGAATAGATTTTAAGGGGAATAACTAATGAAGGACGGCACATATTACGGTATAGACTTCGGCACAACGAACACTTCTGTTTATTTATATAAGTACGAAAAAGGCAGAGGGGTGATAGAATCACGCTTTGGTACTGACGGCAAAGATATTATGCCGTTTAGTTCGTGTATAGCGATATCAAAAACAGATAAAAGCGATCTCAAATACGGTCGAGAAGTAAAAGAAAAAATTAACGAGTATGCCGATAATTATAAGATCGTCACTTCTTTCAAATCGTTGCTCGGAACCGATGAGGAAATTGTTGTAAACGGCTTTAGATATACAGGAAAAATGCTTGCGGCTCTTTTTTTGAAATATGTTAAAGATACTGTCAAAAATATAAGACCTGACTTTAAGGAGGCTGTTTTTTCTATCCCTGTTGATTTTTCGTCAAAAGCAAGAACAGAGCTATTGGAAGCTGCCGAATCGATCGAGCTCAGTGTTAAAGGGTTTATAAGCGAGTCTTCTTCGGCGTACATATCAAAAATAAAGGATATAAAAGCGCTTTCCAAAGTAATGGTCGTGGATTTTGGCGGAGGTACGCTTGATTTAAGCATTCTTAATCTTAAGTATAATCAAGTGTTTGAAGAGGCCGTTTATGGCATCAAATTCGGCGGTGATGATATAGATAAAGAGCTTGCATTAAGAATAATGCCAAAAGCCTATCCGGATATTTCATTTGAAGATCTTGAATCAAGAAAAAAAGATAAGCTCATGAATGAAGTAGAACGTATGAAGATCGAATTCTCAAAAGATGATGATTATACCATGATATTGGGAGAAGGCTCCAAATCCGTTGATATTGATTATGATACTTTTTCGGATATAATCACTCCGCTTATTAACAAAAATGTGATTAATGCTATTTTGGAGATAATGAAAAAAGCAAATGTAGGTCCGGAAAATATTGACGCTGTGATCCTTGCAGGTGGTTCAAGCGGATTAAGACCGTTTGCCAACGTAATCCTTTCTCTGTTCGGCGAAGAGAAAATAATCTTTGACGACGAAAACAACAGATATCAATGGATGGTTGCTAAAGGAGCCGCAATAACATCCGCGATAGATTGTGATTTCAGGCTCGGAGATGATCTTTGCATTCTTTTGAGCGACGGTGAAAAATATCCCGTTCTTAAGAAAGGTAAAAACAAAGTCGGTGACACCAGTAAACCTATTTCATTCTCTTTAACCACCGACTCTCAAGATGCCCATTTTATTTTTACCGATTCTGCCGGAAACCGCTATGCGACGGTATCTGTCAATGCTAAAGGATATATAGATGAAAAATTTGATTTATCAATAACGCTTGACAAAGATCAAATAGCTAAAGTCACCATAAAAAACGAAAATATGGGAAACGACTATCAAGAGCATTGTGAAATCAATAAAATAAAATTTTATTACGACTTAAAAGACCTTGAGGACTGATGATAATGGCTGATTCTAATATCAATATTACTTCAAATATTTATATAAGGAACGATCCCGATATCAGAAAAGACCGGGAATATTTGGAGAAAATAACCGGAGCCAGACGACTTCGCTATATAAAAAATCATTATACCGGATTAAGGTCGATACGTCTGACAGAAATTCAAAATCAAATTTTGTCAGAAAGTCAAACCTGCTCGTATGCTAAAAACGGAGAAAAGTCTTTTGGTCCGGTAATGACAAACGGCAAGCTTTGTTGGGAAAACAGATGTGAATATACAGCTTGTCCGGGATATAACGGCTGTTCTCCGCAAAATATACCTCGCAAGCCCTCGATCGAAAATAATAATTCAGAAAAAAACAGCTTAAAAGAGTTTTTGAAAGAGCTTGGTGTTGTCATACAAGATGATGCTGTGGTATTTGAAAGGGATAAAAACATTCAGATAATAGAAGAAGCCCCCAAAGAATATTCTGCATCTACAGAACAGTCAGCTGAAGAAATACAGGAAATAAACAAACAATACGTCGAGATAACCGTTCCCGACCGTATTATTTCAGCGCCGCTGAATTCCCATATTATATTAAATTCCGGTCCGGGAACAGGAAAGACGTATACTATTATTCAGCGTTTGATATATATTCTTGCAAACGATCTTTGCCCCGCTGAGCAAATTTATGTCCTGTGCTATACCCGTTCCGCTAAAAAGGTAATTGAAAATAAAATTGATCAGGCTGTTGTTGAGGGAGCCATTAAGCCGTCTGCTAAAAATATATGCGTTTTGACTTTTGACTCATATGCAACATTTTTCCTTATAGCTATGAAAGAGCAGGGCGTTGTTGCCGAAAATTTTGATCATTGCGATTATAACGATCGCATTAAACTGTTCAATAAATATATATCTCCGGAGGATTTTGAAGATATCAGCTATTTTATAGTTGATGAGATCCAAGACCTTGTTAACGAGCGTGCGGAGATGGTCCTTAAAATACTGAGCGGATTAAAATGCGGATATTTGCTCGCCGGAGATCGCTGCCAATCTATCTACGATTATGAAGCAGACAACGACGCGACTTTAGACTCCGTAAAATTCTATGAGCGCATCGAAAAACAATTTCCCGATGATATACAAAAATACGAAATAATTGTAAACAAAAGACAAGCGTCCGATTTGGCAGAAGAATCCGAACAAATGCGCAAGGTGCTGCTTAACGAAAGCTGTATAGAACAAAATAAATACGCCAATAAAATAATGTCTAAATATCTATGTAAGACAAGAATTGAAAAATATATAGAAATCCTTCCGGATACTCATGCCGTATCCACAGCTATTTTATGCCGTAATAACGGCGAAGCGGAATACATAAGCGAATTACTGTGCGAAAAAGGAATTATCCATTTCTTAAATAGAGGTGTAAATAACGATTCTTCTCTTCCCAGATGGATAGCTGATGTGTTTTGGGATTATTGCCGAGAAACTATTAACCGAGAAGATTTTACAGAGAGATTCAGATTCAGATGCGATTGTGACGCGAATCCCGACTTACTTTGGGAATTACTCTGCAAATTGACCGATTCACAGGACAAATCGTCGATAAATATCACAAAACTGATCTCAGCTCTTGCGATCGCCAACAATATACCGGGTGAATTTTACGATAAAATGCCAACGCTGACGGTTTCCACCATACATAAAGCAAAAGGAAGCGAATTCGACAAGGTGATTCTTGTTGAACCGAATGCCGAACTCTCTAAAGACAGTGCAGAAGAAGCGAGAATACGATATGTAGCTCTTACTCGTCCTAAAAGGCTGTTTGTTGTGATGAAGAAAAGATCAAAGTATTTCAAACGTATAATTTCGGGTCGAGTAATTGAAACCGGGTTGCATAATCTGTATAAAACTCACAATCGATACTGTAAAAGTATAAGTGTGGGCTTGACCGGAGATATCGATAACACTTCTTTTGTTTCGGGGAGCTTTGAATCTGTACTTGATCAACAGGAATATATCCTTCATAATGTTAAAGTATACGACAAACTTTGTGCAAAGCATTCGTCTGTCACAGAATCATATGAAATATACCATAAAGGTCGCTTAATTGGTCTTCTTTCCGATAAAATGAAAAAAGATCTTGAGCAAGGAGTAAGTTCAACGGATTACAAATATAATCTTCCGAGCAGCTTAGAAAATCTTTATGTCAGCAAAATAACCACAGAGATACTCAAAAAATTTAATGAAAGCGTTCCGATAGAATATCAAAAGTCCCGTATATGCTTCGGCATACAGATAACAGGGTTAGCAAAACTTGTATTTGAAAAGAAGTGATGATATGTCGAATTATTCAGAATTTTATAACGCAATAGATGATATTGCAGCACATTTAAGAACGGATTTTATTGGTCCGGTCGAAAACAAAGAAGTGCTGGAAATGGAAGAACCTTTAAGCCGTTATTCGCTTGGTATCCTTTGGGCACAGCCAAAAGTCAAAGGCTCCGAGTCGTTTGGTATAAATAACTCTATGGATGAAATGTTTGAAGACGAATCGGAAGATAAAGATGAGCCGCAAAACATTAGCATTTATAAGCCCTCGTCCATGGGACTCTCCTTTTCAGCTTTTCCCAATGACAAATTAAGTATTGATTTTAATTATGCAGTCTATCATCATTCGGATAAGATCATAACAGATAATGCTAAGGAAGTAAAACGACATTATTATTCAAGAGAAGCTAGAAATGTTCATGTTGACGTTGTTGTTCCGGCTGAGGTGTGCAGCATGACCATTTGTAATAAGGAGAGCGATGACATTAATTTATATCTTCATGTCAGAAAAATCAACGATGATAATAGTGAGCTTGTAACCGTTTCCGTTCTTAACAAACACAAGGCGGAAAATGAATTTTTGGAAAGCAATACCGGCGCATTGTTTCAATGTGTGCTGTCAATTAAGAGCAATAGCGGCTTTTTTCCTGTTTACAAAAGAAATACGCATAGATCATTTGAAGAAAAAAAGAATGATATGCTCTACGATAACGTAAATAATTACTCATACGGTCACGGCTGTTCGTCTGTTTGCGTTGAAGATCAAGGAATCGTAACAGAAGTAAAAAGCGAGTTTGTGCCGCAATACAGAATGCCGCAGATGATGCCGGGTATATTTGATGATTCGGAATATCTTTACATGAATTATTGGAATAATGCGGACAGAAGCACGGCTTGTCATCAGCTTGATTCCTTCATAATGCAATATCGGGAATGGTATGCCAAGTTAAAAAACAATGTTGAATTAGCGGCAAAATATCCCGATACAGCTTCAGATACATTCAATAACATCGAACGCTGCATTTTACGGCTTCACACAGGAGTAAATACTCTCAGGAGCGATGATACGGCTTGGAAAGCGTTCGTTTATATGAATGAAGCTATGCTTATGCAGCGTGTAAAGACAAAACATTGCTTGCCCGATACCGTAAGCTGGTATCCGTTCCAGATGGCATATATCCTGCAAATAATACCGGATATTGTCGATAAAAATTCAAAGTTTCGTAAAGACGTTGACCTGTTATGGTTTCCGACCGGTGGTGGTAAAACAGAAGCCTATCTCGGTCTTTCGGCGTTTTCTATATTTTTTAGAAGACTTAGTGAAGATAACGATAATATAAACGGCGTAACCATTATTATGAAATATACTCTTCGCCTTCTTACGCTCCAGCAATTTGAAAGAGCAACGGCTCTCATTTGTGCGTGTGAATATATGAGAAAAAAGTATAATATACCGGGCGATGAGATCTCCATAGGGCTGTGGATAGGCTCCGGAATGACGCCAAACCATATAGAAGACGCTTTAGAAACGCTGAAAAAGATCCGGGAAGATTCAACGGCAAAAATATATGAAGCAAACCCTATGCAAATCACTAAATGTCCTTGGTGCGGTGCAGAGATCGGAGCGGGAGGTTATAACATAATAAACGGAGGATTAAATATATCCTGCTGTAATAACCCAAGCTGTGAATTTCACAGACATTTACCGATCTATGTCGTGGACGATGATATTTATCGTGTTGCACCTACTTTCGTTTTAAGTACGGTAGACAAATTCGCAAGAATAACCTGGGAGGAACAGGCGGGTAATTTGCTCGGCGCGAACGGCTGTAAACCGCCTGATCTCATTATACAAGATGAGCTTCATCTTATTTCCGGGCCTCTTGGTTCAATTACCGGAATATATGAGATGGCAATGGAAGATATATGTAAGCACTACGGCAAAGCGCCTAAAATTATCGCATCTACGGCGACAGTTAAAAATGCAGATAATCAAATCAAAATCCTTTATAACAGAAATATGATACAATTTCCTCCTAACGGATTATTACATACAGATTCGTTTTTTGCAATAGAAGCAGATGAAACGAAACGCCCTGCAAGAACATATCTCGGTATTTGTTCTATAGGTTTCGGAACATCCGAGATGCTTATTAAAATCTTTGCTTTGCTTACTTTTATGAAGCATCTGTACAGGCTGCAGGGCAAACCTGCTGATGTTGTTGATCAGTTTTATACTTATGTGGGCTATTTTAACACCCTCAAAGAACTCGGCTCTAATTCAATAATCGTATCAGACCGTATTTCAGCAGAAATAAAGTATCTTGCGGCTTATAAATTCAAAAAAGAAGCTGAAAGCGTCAATATGAAAATTGACTGTGATAATGCCGACATACCGTCGTATTTCAAAAACGACGAACTTACAAGCCGTAATTCGGCAAAAGAGATCAAGGATGTACTCGAAAGACTTGCCAATAAATACACCGACTATGACTGCTTTGATTACATTATGGCTTCGAATATGCTGTCGGTAGGTATAGATATAGATAGGCTTGGCGTCATGTGCGTTTATGGACAGCCCAGATCCAATTCCGAGTATATACAAGCTACAAGCCGTGTAGGAAGAACCAACCCCGGACTTGTTATATCGCTCTACAACGGTATGAGATCCCGAGACAAATCTTACTATGAACAATTTATTTATTATCACAGCACATTTTATAAATATGTTGAAGCTACAAGTGTTACATCTTATTCTCCACGTGCTATAGAGAAGGCTCTGCACTGTGCCATGATGGCTATTATCAGACATACCATACCAAGGTATAATCCTAATGCTAATGCTTGTAAATTTATAAAAAACGATAAAGATATTGAGCTTATTAAACAGAACATATTAAAACGCATTAATGAGATCGAACCGCGTATCACCGAATATGCAGAGGAATGGCTGGATTATTATTTGAAATGTTGGGAGGAGCTTGCCGAAAATCTACCTAATAAATTGGTATTTTCGGATTATCACAACGAGGATGTTGCTCTTTTCCGCAGCGCAGACAATCAAAACGTCTCCGATATTCCGACCATACTGAATTCGGTTAGAAACGTTGAACCGGCCGCAAACGTTTATTTTGTAAAAAGATAGGAGGCGATGTAATGCCAAAGCCGATGTTCCGTAAGAGAGATAAAGAGGACGGCAGTATTTCCAAGTTCTCAAACGAAAAAATCACAGTTGGAAACATACGAAAAACTCAAATTATAACGACCTTCGGAGTTGGTTCAATTGTTGACTTTAAGGATGACACTGTAGTAATTGCTTCTACAGATGATTGGGATTTCAATCCGAATGATGCGGATGAGGTGGAAAATAGAAAGATATTCAACGAAAATCTTTCTGAAATAACACAAGCTGAATATTTTTTGATGCCGAGAACTACCCAAAGCACAAACAGCTTTTCTAAAGGGAAAAATATAGCTTCATATGTTTTTCCGGAAAAGCTACACTGTTCCAGATGCGGTAACATTTATGATTTTAGAGAATTAAATATAAAAGACCGTCACAAGTGCCCTAAATGCAAAAATAATCTGAATGCTTCCCGATTTATTGTAATATGTGCCAAAGGACACATGGATGATTTTCCTTACGACTGGTGGGTTCATAATGGAAAACCGTGTCCGTCCGGAGTTAAATCTCCGAGAATTAAAATGGTCAACATCTATAACAGAACAGATATAGATAGCTTAAGGCTTGAATGTACAGAATGTAAAGCAACAAGAAGTATGGTACAGGCCTTTTCGGAAAACGCCCTCTCAGAGCTTCAATGCACTTGTAAGCACCCGCATTTCAAAGACCCTTATGCAAAAGCTCAGTATGGATGCCACGAAAAAATGCACACGAGGCTGCGTTCCGCATCGGGTGTATATTTTCCGATAACAAAAACCGCTCTGCTTATTCCGCCTTGGAGCAAAAAAGCTGTGAACTACATTCAAAAAAATTATAATTTATTAAAAGAGATCGATAATAATAAAATCTTACATGTGATAAGACAAGGTCTTCGAGATAAAAACATTACCGATGATGAGATCATGCGTTCGTTGAATGTTGTAAAAATGTCAGCGGAATCTAAGCAAAAGCGTTCGGAATTATCTGTTTATGAAGATGAATATTCGATTCTGTCAAAAGATGAAAACGAAAAAGAAGATAATTTCTCGTCTTATTCGTCGCCGATACCGGAAAAATATCAACCTTATTTTGACCGGCTTGTAGTGGTTGACAGACTCACCGTCACCCAAGCTTTTACCGGATTTACAAGAATAAATCACAATGAAGCAAATAGTGTTGCTGTTTCTCAATATCCTAAACCGTGGCTTCCGGCAGTTGAACTGACAGGCGAAGGCATCTTCATTAAATTTAATAAAAACAGGGTGGCTCGATGGAGACAAGCCAATTCTTTACGATATAAAAGAATGAAGAAAGCCATGGAAGACAGTAAATTTATTTTAGATACATTTTCCGAGACCTATGTTATGCTGCATACCTTTGCACATCTTTTCATTCGCGAAATCTCCAATGTCTGCGGTTACAGTGCAGCTTCTATCAGAGAAAAGATATATAGCGAGATAAGCGAAGAAAATAATGAAGTAAAAATGTGCGGGGTACTTATTTATGTGTCATCGTCCGACAGCGACAGCAGCCTGGGCGGCCTTGCCGGCGTGGCTGATAATACACGCTTATTTGAAGAAATAATGGACAGCATGCTTGAACGCGCAAGCTGGTGCAGCGGCGATCCGTTATGTATATCATCAACGAAGCAAGGATACAAAAATCTCAATTATGCCGCTTGTCATGATTGTACTTTATTGCCCGAAACATCTTGCGAAAGGTTTAATTGTTTTTTGGACAGAGCTTCAATTGTCGGATTGCCGGATAAAGTTGATCTGGGATTTTTCAAATGACATTTTACTTATATAACAAAGGAAGGCGCTGCCAAATCGGTGACGCCCTCTTCTCGTATTATTAAATTATCCATCCAATCTAAGATATATAGCAAAATATAAAAATTGGGCTAAAATGTTTAAGGACATGACATTAAAATCTCCGTAAAATATAAATATTTTCATCAGTTTTTCAGCGCCGTTATCGGCACAACAAACACTCCGTCGGGGCGTTTATATGCAGCGTTTGACATTCCGCAAATGACGCACAGAACTGACGGTGCGATGCCGTCGTTTTTCAGAATGTCATCTCTGAGTGCTGTAAGGGACTCGGCGGCTTTATCGATTTGATTTGCGCCGAGTTTTATTTCAAACGCGCACCAATTTCCGTTTGGAAGTTCAATGACTGCATCAGCTTCTTTGTTGTTGTAATCGCGATAGTGGTAAAGGTTAGCTCCGAATGACTCGGCGTATATCTTCAAATCGCGTTCTGCTAATGCCTCAAACAAAAAACCGAATGTTTTCAGATCGCCGATAAGTTTTTCGGGCGTTGCCTTTAACAATGCACAGGCAAGCGACGGATCGCAGAAATGCCGCTTTTCAGCCTGCTTTACACGCACCGATGAACGTATATTTGTAGAAAACGGCGGCTGATTGTCGAGAAGAAACAGACGGTCAAAAACATCAAGATACGTTGTTATAGTATCGGCGTCAATAACTTCATCGTCATTTTCTTTTATGTCGCTTAGCAGCTTAGCTTTTGTTGCCATTGTACTTTCGTTTCGTGCAAGCGAACGCATCAGCAGGCGCATTTTTGCTGTATCATATTTTTTATTATCGATGCGCTGAGAATCGTCGTCAAGAATGGCGTCAAGATACGACTGCGGCAATAGAAATGCGTTTTCCGGCGCAACATTCAGATTTCCCGGAAATCCTCCGCGCACCGTGTAATATGCAAGATCGCGCAGGTCTACTTCACCCGTCATAGCAGCGTTAAGCTCTCCATTGCACAAAGTCTCAAGCGATACCGCGCCGCTCGACTCTCCGGACTCATAAAGCGACATTGTCCGCATACGAAGCTTTCCGATACGTCCCGCACCGCTGTGGAGAACGCCTTTTCTTTTCGGTGTGGAAGAGCCTGTCAGGATAAACTGACCTTTGTCCGCTCTTTGGTCGACTGTATAACGCACGGCGTCCCAAACGGTCGGAACTTCCTGCCATTCGTCAAGCAAACGCGGAGTTTCACCGTCTAAAATCAGCGCGGGCGACATTTCGGCAAGCGCACGGTTTTGAAAGTTATTAGCCGGGTCGCCTATCAGAAATTCGCTGTTGCTGTGAAACGATGAAGTCCACGTCTTTCCGCACCATTTAGGTCCCTCAATGCAAACCGCGCCGAATGTTGACAAGTATTTCTCGACCGCCGCATCTATTACACGAGGTTTATACCTTGATTTATCGGCTGTCTTTTTCAAAAATAACACCTCCGATTTTGAACTTACAAGTATAGTATACCACATTCGGTCAAATTATACAATCTAATTCGGTTAATTTTTAGAAATTTATTCGGTAATTTTTCAAATTTTCCGTCCGCCAAGCAGCCAAATGAGTCTGTACAGTCTGACCGACGTACTGTATTGCTAAGTTATCAAGCGCCCTTCATAGGAAGCTCACGCAGGAGCTCTAGGGGAGGCAGCCCTTAATCGAGGCTTAGCGGAGCCCTATAATTGGGCTTTTGGCTCCGCCTCAAAAAAAGCACAAGTTTGTAAACTATCCGCAAACATGAATATATCAGCAAGCCAAAAATTAAAATCGGGAGCTTGTAAACTATCCGCTGGCGCGGATAGTCGTCGAGAGCTTCGCTCTCGAGGGCGAAGCCCCACACAAAAAGGGGCGGGCATACTATCCGCTGGCGCGGATAGTTGTTTTGATTTCTCCGAAATCAAAGGGTGGGATACTGTGCGCGCAGCGCACAGCGGGGGTTTGGGGCGGCGCCCCAAAAGGGAGTCTGGGGGCAGCACCCCACCCACCCTTTTACCCTCTGTATTATACTTTTATTCTAAAACTTTTCATAAATTAAGTTGAAAACTTTAACGTTTTTCCACCGATTACTACATCTGTATCACTAAAACGGTGGAAAACTCGGTTGAAAATGTTAAAAACTGCGATTATACCGCAAGCTGCATTTTTCTGCCAACAGGTTGAAAAATCGCCTGGTCAATTTAAGTAAATAAACTTAATTGGAAACTTCTTGCAAATTTTTATAAATGAAGAATATTGTCGAACCCGAAAAATATGCAAAAAGTATACTTCTTAAATTTACACAACGTATAATTGAAATTTTTCACCTGTTTTCAACAGGTTTTCTGTTGAAAGTGTTGAAAACTTTGGATTTTCCACCGAAAAACGGTACAATGCGGGTTCAGACGGTGGAAAACTCCGTTGAAAATGTTGATAAACCCGCATTTTTACACGGTTTTCCGGAACATGGTAAAAATTCACCGTGGTATCGTTTTCAGTTGCCGGACGGTAAAAAATTCAGATATAGGCATGCGGGAGTCGAACCCAAGTCGGTTTTTACGGGCATATTTCCGCCAATACTGCGTCAACCTCGCTCGACATACGCGAGTATGCCTTCGTTCGGTTTCCTTGTCTTGACAAAAATCTGCTCCGTAAAAACTGCTATGCACCTCACGGCGAGAGATTTTGGAGATAGTTTTGTTCCTTGCGACGCAGGCAGGCTGGCGCCTGTCAAGTGAGCATAAAAATAGCCCAAAAGAATCGTCGTGAGGCGGCTCGGGCTCGGCTCCCGCATGCCTGCTGGCAAGTTCAAAAGGATCGTCGATCCTCGTATCCAAACACAAAACACTTGACAAAAATTATAAAGTATGGTATACTTCAAAAACAGACTAAAGGCTGGGAAAGGGCAGATAGGCCGCATAAGCTTTTCAGAGAGCCGCCGGACGGTGCGAGGCGGTAAGAATGCGGAACGAAGTTACACCCCGGAGCCGGAGCGAATATAAACCGCCCCCGTTCGCCGCGTTAAGGCTGTTAAGGTCGGCTTTGCCGATAAACTGAGGTGGTACAGCGATAATTCGCCCTCTTGTGCTTTTGCACGGGAGGGTTTTTATATTTATAAAGAGGTAATATCATGGCGATGAATTTTATAAGAAAGCTGCCGGTGCCGGAGGAGATAAAAAAGCAATTCCCGCCAAGCGAAAAGGTAAAAGAGATAAAGCGGCAGCGCGATAAGGAAATAGCGGATGTATTCACCGGAAAGTCCGACCGGTTCATACTTATAATAGGACCTTGCTCCGCGGATAAGCCCGAGCCGGTGCTGGATTATATAGGCAGGCTGGCAAAGCTTAACGACCGCGTCAAGGATAAGCTGCTGATAATCCCGCGAATTTACACCAACAAGCCCCGCACTACCGGAGAGGGGTACAAGGGCATGATACACCAGCCCGACCCCAAGCGCGGCGAGGATATGCTGGAGGGGCTTATTGAGGTCAGAAAGCTGCATTTAGACGCGGTGATACAGACCGGATTCACCTGCGCGGACGAAATGCTTTATCCCGAAAACGACCGCTATCTGTCCGACCTGCTGGGCTATGTCGCGGTAGGCGCGCGCTCGGTGGAGGATCAGCAGCACCGGCTCACCGCAAGCGGACTGGACATTCCGGTCGGTATGAAAAATCCGACCTCCGGCACGCTTTCGGTCATGCTCAATTCCATCAAAGCCGCACAGTCGGCGCATACCTTTATTTATAGAGGCTGGGAAGTGACCACCTCCGGCAACCCGTTAGCTCACGCTATTTTGCGCGGGGCGGTGAATAAACACGACCAGACGCTGCCGAATTACCATTATGAGGATCTCAGCCTGCTTTACGAGCTTTACTGCGAAAAGGGGCTTAAAAATCCGGCGGTGATAGTGGACGCAAACCATTCCAACTCCGGCAAGAAATATTTAGAGCAGATAAGGATAACCAAAGAGGTGCTGCATGCCCGCCGGCACAGCAGCGATATCTGCCGAATGGTAAAGGGTCTTATGATAGAAAGCTATATCGAGGACGGAAACCAGGGCGTTGACGGCACGGTATACGGCAAATCTATAACCGACCCCTGCCTCGGCTGGGAAAAGACCGAGCAGCTTATTTTGGGGATAGCGGACGCGCTGTAAGATATATAAGAAAGGATAATAAAGTCTTAAAAATAAATTTTTAAGACTTTGCGTTTTGAGCTTTGCCGAATACGGTCGACAATTTTGCTTCGCAAAAACGCACAAAACTTGAAAGGAGAGATGCTTGCTTTGCAAGCATGGTAATTAAGATGAAAATTTATGACGAGCTTAAAAGAAGAGGACTTATCGCGCAGGTGACCGATGAGGACGAGATACGCGAGCTGGTGGATAACGGCAGGGCGGTATTTTATATCGGCTTTGACCCGACGGCGGACAGTCTGCATGTGGGACATTTCATGGCGCTTTGTCTTATGAAGAGATTACAGATGGCGGGGAATAAACCGATAGCATTGCTCGGCGGCGGCACCGGCATGATAGGCGATCCGTCCGGCAAGACCGACATGCGCAAAATGCTGACTAAAGAGGACATCGACCATAATATCGCCTGCTTCAAAAAGCAGATGAGCCGGTTTATCGACTTTTCCGAGGGAAAGGCGCTTATGGTGAATAACGCCGACTGGCTGTTAGGGCTCAACTATGTTGAATTGCTAAGGGACATCGGACCGCATTTCAGCGTAAACAGGATGTTAGCGGCGGAATGCTACAAGCAGCGTATGGAGCGCGGGCTTACTTTCCTGGAATTTAACTACATGATAATGCAAAGCTACGATTTTTATATGTTATACCAAAAGTACGGCTGCAATATGCAGTTCGGCGGGGACGACCAGTGGAGCAATATGCTCGGCGGCACCGAGCTTATTAGAAGAAAGCTGGGCAAGGACGCTTACGCCATGACGGTAACGCTGCTGCTCAACTCCGAGGGCAAGAAGATGGGCAAGACCGAAAAGGGCGCGGTATGGCTGGACGCCGAAAAGACCTCGCCGTTCGAGTTCTTTCAGTATTGGAGAAACGTCGCTGACGCGGACGTTATCAAGTGCCTTAAAATGCTTACCTTCCTGCCTATTGAAGAGATAGAGCAGATGGAAAGCTGGGAGGGCGCGCAGCTCAATCAGGCGAAGGAGATACTCGCGTTCGAGCTTACCAAGCTGGTACACGGCGAGCAGGAGGCGCAAAAAGCCCTCGACGCCGCCAAAAAGCTGTTTATTTCCGGCGGAGTTAGCGAGAATATGCCTACCACCACCCTCACCGAGGAGCAGCTCACCGACGGCAAAATAAGCCTGTTAGACGCGCTGGTACTTACCGGGCTTTGCCCCTCCAAACGTGACGCGCGCACCAACATAAGCGGCGGCGGCGTTTCGGTCAACGGCGAAAAGATAACCGACGAAAATTTCATGATAGAAATAGGTGAATATGCGGTTATTAAAAAAGGGAAGAAGAGTTATCATAAACTCTGCCGGTGATAGATCGGGACGCTGCCCCCCCAGACCCCGATTTATGGGGGCTCTGCCCCCAAACCCCCGCTGGGGAGCAGATTGCTCCCCAGGCCCCTTATGTGATCATAAAATTATCCCGCCCCCGTAAAGGGAGCGGGATAATTTTGTATAAATATATAGGATTCTGAGAATAACACGCACTCGGTGGAGATTAAGGACATAACTCAAAAGTGGAGTGAGAGTAGCGCTCAATTAATTAGGTCTTTGCTACGCCTCAAAAAAGCACGAGTTTGTAAATTGTCCGCCAACATAAATAGATTAGCAACCTAAAACAAAAAATGAGCGGGGTTTGGGGCGACAGCCCCAAAAAAAGGGGGAGGGTGGGTGGGATACTGTGCGCGCAGCGCACAGCGGGGGTATTGGGGGCAGAGCCCCCAATAGTGCCGCGACCGCCGCCCGTCGCACCGTGCCGATAAAAGAACTTTATAATGCTTACGCCAAGCAGCCAAATGAGTCTGTACAACTTAACCGACGTACTGTATTGCAAAGTTATCAAGTGCCCTTCATAGAAAGCATAAAAGAAGAATAGCAGCCGTAACAGAAACCGATAAAACGCGGCGGATAGGTAAAACCTGCGACGTGAATAAAGGGACGGATAGGGGTCGGGTGAGGAAGAAAAGTCCGAAAGGAAACCGAGGGTAGGGGAAAGGAACCGTAGGTCGCCTTTCCCTATTTATAAGGGTTCCCAAAAAGTCTTTGACTTTTTGGGAAAAGGAGGAGCAACGGAGAGGAACGGATATTCGACCTTTACGGTCGAATGGAGTGGAGCGGAGTTTGTGACGACGCGGTGTCCTGTCGGAGAGACCAGCGGAGGTGAATAAATTCGGATAAGGATTATCCCTTGTATTTCGTACGCAACGGTATATTAAAAAGAAAAAAGAGCAAATGACGGACGCGGTGTCCTGTCGGAGAGGCCAGCGGAGGTGAATAAATTCGGATAAGGATTATCCCTTGTATTTCATACGCAACGGTATATCTGGAAACATGTAGGGGTCTGGGGAGCGACCCGCTCCCCAGCGGGGCTTTGGGCAGAGCCCCAAAAAGACTTAAACGCAAAAATAATGCTCGCCTATTATCTTCTGTACCTGTCTTGACTTCATAAAGCTGTTGTTCGTTTTGCTGGGATTGTAATAATATATGCAGCCGCCGGTGGGATCCCAGCCGTTTAATGCGTCGCGCGCGGCGGCGTATGCCGATTCGGCGACCGGTTGGTCAAACTGGCCGTCTGACAAGGCGGAAAACGCGCCGTTCTCGTAAATTATCCCCGCTAAGGTATCCGGAAACGACGGGTGCTCGATACGGTTCATAATGACCGCGCCTATTGCCACCTGCCCGACGTAAGGCTCACCTCTGCCCTCGGCGGAAATTATCCTCGCAAGCAGTCTTATATTAGACGAAGTCGCGTCTGGCCGCTGCCCGATGGTTATACCCAGTCGTTTAAGCGTAGCTTCGTCCGCCGCTCCGGTCTGCTCGAGTCCCTGCTGCTGCTGGAATTTTAATATCGCCTGCTCGGTCTTGTCGCCGAAATATCCGGTTATCTCTCCGGTGAATAAGCCGCGCTCGGATAACACGCGCTGCACCGCCTCCACCTCGGCGCCCTCGGAGCCCTTTTGCGAGTATACCGTCACCGTCTTTTCGGCGGTGAGATTCACCCCCGCCGCCAGCGCCGTAAATATAAGCGCCGCGCACAGCATTATCTTATAAAATGAATTTATCTTTTTCATTGTAAATTTTCCTTTCAAAAATTTGTTGATAAAATTATTTGCTTTTTTCCTGATTTTATTCATGCGATATTTTACGCCGCCGCGGCGCTTTTCTCTTGACAATCCCGCCCTTTTATGGTATTATTGTATTGATTAATCTTTTGAAAAAACAAACGAAATTTAAGCGAAATTTTTCAGATACAGAGGTGAAAAAAATGTGCACATATAACTCCTTTGCGGATATATTTGAAGAGGTGAAAAAGCGGCTTACGCTTTCTCCTACCGCAATGAGATTATGGATAGACCCGATAAGACCGCTCAAGCTCAACAACAATCAGGTACTTTTATACGTCAACAGTCAATTCGTCCGCGATATGGCGGATAATAATTTCAGCAACGTGATGAGGGACGAGTTTTCAAACCTGCTGGGCTTTGAGGTCGAGCTTAAAATACTTTGCGATAAGGACCTTACGCCGGAGCAAAAGCTGCATTACGGTATAGAGGAGGAGACCGAAGAGGGTCTTGCAAAGGAGTTAGAGGACGACTTAGCCGTAAAAACCAAGCTTGACAAGAGCGAACAGGAAAGCAATTACAAGCACACCTTCGACACCTTTATAGTAGGGGATAACAATAAGCTCGCGTACGCCGCCTGCAAAGCGGTAGTGCAGGAATCCAACACGAAATATAATCCGCTGTTTATCTACAGTCAGCCGGGACTCGGCAAAACGCACCTTTTATCCGCGGTAAAGACCGAGATGGAAAAGCTGCACCCCGAGATGCACATAATCTACACAACCGCCGATACCTTTACCGACGATTTCGTTTCCTCTATACGCTCTAACCGCACCGAGGAATTTAAGGCAAAATACCACAGCTGCGATATGCTGCTTGTAGACGATATACAGTTTATCTCAAATAAGGTGGAAACTCAGCAGGAAATGTTCCACACCTTTAATTATCTTTACAATCAAAATAAGCAGATAATTTTCACCTCCGACCGTCCTCCAAAGGAGATAAACGGGGTAGAGGACAGGCTTATAAGCCGCTTTGAATGGGGACTTTTAGCCGACATCACCCCGCCGGAGTATGAGACCCGCATCGCTATAATAAAGCGCAAGGCAGAGCTTTTTAAGATAGACCTGCCGGATAACGTGACGGAATACCTCGCCGACAAATTAAAGACGAATATCCGTCAGTTAGAGGGCGCTATCACTAAAATAAACGCCCTTATGGTGGTGACCGGCGTCACCCCGACGCTGAATATGGCGCAGTCGGTGGTAAGGGATATACTTTCAAATCACGAGCCTATTCCGGTAACGGTGGAGAAGATAATAAACGAGGTCGCAAAGGCGTACAACGTCAGCGCGGACGATATACGTTCGCCCAAGCGCTCGGCTCAGATATCCATAGCGCGGCAGGTGGCGATATTTGTCGTTTCCCGCGTGACCGGACTTTCCTATTCCCTTATAGGTGAGGAATTCGGACACCGCGACCATTCGACGATAGTTTACGCTATCACAAAGGTAAAAACTATCCTTGAAAAAGACCCCTCATTCAAGAGCATGGTAGAGGATCTTGTAAAAAGCATAAGTCTTAATAACCGCTGAGTACATTTTGAGGAATAAAAGGACGGCATATTTTCAACAAGTTGTTAAGTTTCAACTGCGAAAAAAGTATTAAACTGTTGAATGTTAAATGTGTTGAAACATTTTCGACATTTTTTAACTAAAGCCCGTCCGGTTTTCAACCTTTACCATCTCCCTTTTTTCGGCTTGTCCGGCGGATATCCTGACTTTTCCACAAAACTGACCGGCTCCACCGCCGCCCCCAAAAAAATATAATATTATATTATTTAATTTCGCTGCCGCGAAAATTTTTCAAATAAGATCGGCAGTTGAAAAAAAACTAACATAAAAATTCTGATATGAAAGGAAAAAATAAAATGCTGAAATTCTCCGTTATGAAATCGGATATAATAGACGCGCTTGCCACCACGGCAAAAGCCGCGTCCACAAAGTCAGTCATAAACGCGCTGGAGGGAATTTTGCTCACCCTTAAAGGCTCTATCCTCACCGTTACCGGCTATGACCTTGAAATAGGGATAAAGACCGATATTCAGGTAAACGGCATAGAGGACGGCGAGCTGGTGATGAACAGCCGGCTTATCTGCGATATGATAAGAAGAATGCCTAACGGAGATATAACCTTTGAACAGACCGACGGGCTTAAAGTCAATATCAGCGGCGGCAGCGTCGTTTATTCGGTAATGGGGATAAGCAGCGAGGATTATCCGCTGATACCCGAGCTTACCAGAGGGGAAAGCTTCGAGATATCCGAACCGCTGCTCAAAAGCATGATAAGCCAGACCTTGCACGCGATAGCCACGATCGACACCAAGCCGGTGCTGATGGGCTCATACTTTGATATAAGAGATAATAATCTGAACGTCGTTTCGGTGGACGGTATAAGGATAGCTTTAAGAAAGGAAGCTTTGCTGCATGAGGATTTTGACTTTGTAGTACCGGGCAAGACCTTAAGCGAGATACTGCGGTTACTCAGCGACGACGAGGACAAGGTCGCTACCATTTCGGTGGACAGAAATCAGTGCATTTTCAGCATAGATAAATATACCATCTTTTCAAGACTTTTAGAGGGAGAATTTTTCGATTATACCAAGATACTCGGCTATGAGGCAAAAAAAGAAGCCACGGTAGGAGTGCGCGAGCTTATCGAATGTGTTGAAAGGACCTTGACGCTGATAACCGAGCGTTTCCATGCGTCGGTAAATCTTACCTTTGAAAATAATATGCTTAAAATAAATTGCGAAAGCCCGATAGGTAAGATAGATCAGCAAATGCCGGTAGAATATGACGACGAAAAGCTGGAAATTTCTTTTAATGCAAAATATTTACTGGACGCTTTGAAAAATACCGGCTGCGATAAGGTGAAATTTTACGTTATCTCCTCCGGCGTTCAGGCGCTGAAGATCACCCCGCTGGAGGGCGACAGCTTCACCTTTATAGTAAGTCCGATAAGAAGACGCTGATATGAACGAGAATAAAGACGCAATAAAAACTTCGGAAAGTGTAAACAATAATGATCGCGTTAATAATTCTGATTCTTTTGTGACCATCTCCGATAGTTCTGACAATTCAGATACTTCCGTAAATAAATCCGATAGTTCAAATAATGAAGATATCTCTGTGACTACTTTGGATAGTTCAGATATTCCGGATACTTCTGTAAATAAATTCGATAGTTCAGATAATAAAGATATTTCTGTGACTACTTTGGATAGTTCAGATAATGAAGATATCTCTGTGACTACTTCAGATAGTTTAGATAACAAAGACACTTCTGCAAATAAATCCGATAATTCCGACAACAAAAATACTTCTGCGATTATTTCCGACAATTCTGATAAGCAGGCGGAGGGAATTATAAACTCGGAGAAGAGAACGATATCGAATTTGCCGAGGAAATTCGACGAAGATTTTGATATTTTTGAATATGTCGAAAAGCACAGTAAAAAAAATACGAGCTTGAAGAAAAGCAAATTACCGCTTGTTATAATGATAATTATAATTACTATCTGTATAATAACAATGGTAGTATTGGCGGTTATATTTTCCAATACGGAGGAAGTTGTAGACGATCCGAGAATAATCGGCAGCTGGCAGCGCGAGGACGGAGATGTAATGAATATAACCGGCGACGGCAGGCTGACGATAAACGGCGAAAGCGTCGAATATGTTCTAAAACCGGACGAAGTCATCGAAATGACGATAAACGGCGAAAAATTAAGGGCGGTGTACGTCATCGACGAGCCTTTCCTGTTCATCATGATACCGTACGATAATGAAACGGTGACGTTGGAATATATGAGAAAAGAATAATTTCGGAATAAATTTTTAAGACGTTGATTTTATGCTTTCGGTACTCAAAAGGAGAAAATAATAGAATATGACAGAAGTTAAAATACATACTCCGTTTATAAAGCTGGAGCAGTTTATAAAATTCTGCGGGGAATGTGATACCGGCGGGGAAGCTAAGCTATTGATACAGCAGGGTAATGTTCACGTTAATAAAGAAGTATGTACAATGCGCGGCAAAAAGCTGTACAACGGGGATATAGTTTCGCTTGACGGCAGGGAATACCGCTGCGTTTCGGAATAAGTTATGACTATTACAAGGTTCTACGTTAAAAATTTTCGTAATATAAAAGAGCATGAGTTCATATTTGATAAAAATATGAACATATTCTGCGGTGAAAACGCGCAGGGCAAGACCAACCTATGCGAGGCTATAAGTCTTTGCATGGGTCCTTCTTTCAGAGGGAGCCGCCCGAGCGCGTTTATTCCTTTTGATTCGGAAAAACCGGATATAAATATCAAGATGTATTTCACTACAAATTATAATACAGAGAGTGAAAATTTGATAGAATATACTTTTAGTAATAATAAACGTGAGCTTTTATATAACGGTTTTCCGCTCAAAAGCGCGATGGAATTATACGGCGTGTTGAAATATGTCGTGTTTGTTCCGGATCATTTAGAACTTATAAAAGGCAATCCCGATATGCGGCGGGATTATCTTGACAGCGTGGCTATGATGCAGACGCCGGTACATCTGAAAAAATTGTCGAGATATAACAAAGCGTTAAAAAATAAGAATAATATACTGTTCGGAATAAATCAAAACAGCGATATTTCTTTGATAAGACCGCAGATAGACAGCTGGAACGAAATTTTATCCGGCGAGGGCTTGAACGTTACCTACGGCAGATTAAAATATTTCTCCAAGCTTGAGGTCATCGCGGCAAAATTGTATGACGAGCTTTCTTCCGAAAGGGAAAAGCTGGGTATGAAATATTATTCAAGCATTTTCGACAGATACGACCTTAAAGCGGAGGAGATAAATGGCTTATATAACGAGTATTATAATAAGCTTTCCGACAGCTTTGAAAAGGAGCTTATCCATAAATATACATTGCTCGGCGTTCATAGGGACGATATGATATTTACTCTGAACGATAGGAACGTTAAAACCTACGGCAGTCAGGGGCAAAAACGCAGCACCGCTTTGGTACTTAAACTTGCGGAGGCGGAAATGATACGGGAGCGCAGCGAAACTCCGATAATGATACTTGACGACGTTTTGAGCGAGCTGGACGGTCTGCGCAGGAATTTTATTCTTAACAATATTGTAAATTCTCAGGTGTTTATTACTTGCTGTAATATAGATGAGCTTAAAAAATTGACAAACGGTAAAGTATGGAACGTGGAAAAAGGGACTTTCAAAGAGCTTTGAGGTGTTTATGTATATTCATATCGGCGGTAACGTCAGCGTTGACGAAAAGGATATTATAGGGGTTTTCGATATAGAAAAAACTTCGGTGAATAAGGACGTGAACGAATATCTTTCCAGGCTGCAAAAGCAGGGCAGGATATATTACGTTTCTTATGAGATGCCGAAGAGCTTTGTGGTGTGTAAAAAGCTGGTTTACGTTACTAATGTTTCGGTGATGACGATAAAGAAAAGGATGTAGTTTGTTCATGTTTTATTTATAACATGAAAATTGTTAGTTCAGATCATTCACGCCGATTCTTTTGGGCTGTTTTTGTCCCTTGTTCGAGTTTGCTTTTGTAAAAGACGTTTATACAGAATCGTCAGGTTTATTTTTCGCAGCTGTTAAGATGTGGTACAACAAGAACTGTCAGGGTCAAGGGAGCAATATGCTCCCTTGCGGGGGCTTGGGGGCAGAGCCCCCATAAAGGGGTTTGGGGGTGGAACCCCCATGGGCGAAAGCCCCCATAAGGGAGCTTTTGCTCCCTTTTCAGGGTTGACTTTTTGGGTTATTTGAGGTATAATTAATATAGTATGCGATGAAGATAAAAAAGGCCTAGGCATGCGGGAACCGAACCCAAGTCGGTTTTTACGGGCATATTTCCGCCAATACTGTGTCAACCTCGCTCGACATACGCGAGTATGCCTTCGTTCGGTTTCCTTGTCTTGACGAAAATCTGCTCCGTAAAAACTGCTGTGCACCTCACGGCGAATGAATTTGAGGTGATTTTTGTTTCTTGAGGCGCAGGCAGGCTGGCGCCTGTCAAGCCGAAAGGGACGAAAAGCGCCCAAAGGCATCGTCGTGAGGCGGCTCGAGTTCGATTCCCGCATGCCTAGGAAAACAGGTTTGAAAGTGAAAGGAGAGCTTTTTAGATGGCGGAAAACGAAGAGATCATCGAGCAGGTCGATGAAGAAGAAATTCTGATAGAGGGCGAGATAAAAGATATAGAAAACAATACCCGCGTTGAGAAAGAATACGACGCGAGCGATATAGAGATACTGGAGGGGCTTGAGCCGGTGCGCAAGCGTCCGGGTATGTATATCGGTTCTACCGGCGAGAGCGGTCTTCACCACTTGGTATACGAGATAGTGGATAACGCGATAGACGAGGCGCTGGCGGGGTACTGTACTCAGATAGACGTTAAGATACTTCCCGATAACGTGATAGAAGTTACCGATAACGGACGCGGTATCCCTACCGGCATACAAAAACAGGAGGGTATATCCGCGGCTACCGTTGTGTATACTATTCTTCACGCGGGCGGAAAATTCGGCGGCGGCGGATATAAGGTGTCCGGCGGTCTGCACGGCGTGGGCGCGTCGGTGGTAAACGCGCTGTCCGAATGGCTGGAGCTTACCGTTTACGACGGCAAGGAAGTACATTACCAGAAATTCACTAACGGCGGCCATTACGATGAGCTGATGAAAGTAATAGGAACGACCGATAAGACCGGCACGCAGGTGCGGTTCAAGCCGGATAAGACCATTTTCCATACGGTGGAATTTAATTATGATACCTTGCTGGAAAGACTTCGCGAGCAGGCGTTTTTGAACGCGGGGCTTAAAATAACGCTTTCGGATACCCGCCGCGACGACGATATAAAGTACAAGGAAATGATGTACGAGGGCGGTATAATAAGCTATGTCGAATGGCTGCAAAAAAAGCGCGGCGCGGAGGCTCTGCACCCGGACGTAGTTTATATCGAGGGGCTGCTGGACGATATTTCGGTGGAGATAGCTTTTCAGTATAATACCGACTTTAACAGCGAGACTTTCAGGTCGTTTGCTAACAATATCCATACCGTTGACGGCGGTACTCATGAGGTATCCTTTAAGAAAGCGCTTACTAAGGTAATAAACGACTGCGTTAAGACTTATAAAGAACAGCAGGCGCAGGTAAATAAAAAATCCAAGAAGAAAGCCGACGAGGCGAAAGAATTCGTTCCGCTGAGCGGCGAGGCTATAAGAGAGGCTATAAACGCCGTTATCTCGGTAAAGCTGCCGGAGTGTGAGTTTGAGGGTCAGACCAAAGGCAAGCTGGGCAATCCCGAGGTAGGTCCGGTGGTTTATAAAATAGCTACCGAAAAGCTGACATATTATTTTGAAGAGCACCCGGACACCATCGCTATAATAGCGCAGAAAGCGATAAATGCGCAGGCGGCTCGCGACGCGGCTAAAAAGGCGATGGAGGCTAAGAGAAAATCCGTGACGGACGGTATCGGCCTGCCGGGCAAGCTGGCGGATTGCTCCGATACCGACCCGGAAAAAACCGAGGTGTATATTGTCGAGGGAGATTCTGCGGGCGGCTCGGCAAAACAGGGACGCGACCGCCGTTTCCAGGCTATACTGCCGCTTTGGGGCAAAATGCTGAACGTTGAAAAGGCGAGAGTGGATAAGGTCTATAATAACGATAAGCTTTCGCCGGTGGTAAAGGCTTTAGGTACCGGCGTAGGCGAGGATTTCGATATTACCAAGCTGCGTTACGGCAGAGTCGTTATAATGGCGGACGCCGATGTGGACGGTTCTCATATACGGACGCTGCTGCTGACGTTCTTCTTCAGATTCATGCGGCCGCTTATCGAGCAGGGGCATGTGTATCTGGCACAGCCGCCGCTGTTTAAGGTATCGAGGGGCAAAAAGGTGAAATACGCGTTCAGCGATGAGGAACGGGATATGTTTATAACCGAGCTGTCCGGCGAGAGCGGCGCAAAGGTGGACGTTCAGCGGTATAAAGGTCTTGGTGAGATGGACCCGGAGCAGCTGTGGGAGACCACTATGGACCCCGAAGTAAGGACGATGATAAAGGTCACTATGGAGGACGCCGCACGTGCGGACGAGATATTCTCGATACTTATGGGGGATAAGGTAGAACCCAGACGCGAGTTTATAGAAACTAACGCAAAATATGTTAAGGATCTTGATATCTGATCTTCAAGGGAGCTTATATGGATACTGAAAAGAAAACGGTCGAAAATGCGGAGAACGAACAGCAGACCGACCAGAAAGAGTTATTAAGGCAGCGCAAGGAATTACAGATAGAGCGCCAGAAAAAGCAATATATGACCGACGCCGAGGAAAAGGAAGAGGCGCTGGTAAGAATGGCGGAGGAGCAGGAACTTGAAAAGCAGCTCGCGCCGTTCGTGTCGGTGAGGAAGTTTTGTATCTGGGCGTGCGGGTTCATGTGGCTTTTCGCGGTGTTCTGCCTGCTGACCGGCTCGCTGGAGATGAGGCTGTTTTTACCGCTCTGCCTTTTGGTACTGTGCGCTACCGCGGGGATAAACGTTCCTATCTTCTTTAAGAAGAAAAAATACCGTGACGCGGTGATATCCTGCATTGCGGCGATAGTCTGCGCTGTCACCGGAGTGGTAATATTTGTGCTTGGATAAGGAAAGATTCAGATGGAAGAAAAACTCTTAGAGATAAAATACAGTATGACGCTGGACGAAATATCACAGGGGTTCATGCTGTTTTGGAAAAAGTACCAGCTTAAACGGACGGTCATCTTCACGATAGTGTACGCGGTGGCGTTAGTGTTAGGCGTGGATATAATGATACGAAATTCCTCGAATTTTTACGGTTACGTTATCGCGGGACTTGCGGCGGGTATGATATTTTACAGCTGGTATAAGCCGTTTCAGATACGGCGCAAGATGTTAGAGTCGATAAGCGCGCTGGCGGAGGAGACCTATATAACCGAGATATATCCGTCGGAGCTTAGAGTTACCACCTGCATTATCGAGGACGAGCCGGTTTCGGAAAACGTCGAAGAAAACGCGGAGAATGTCGAAAATACGGATAATATTGAAAAATCGGATAACGTCGAAGAAAATACGGATATTGTCGTAAGCAATGGGGAAGAGCGTCAGGAGGTAAGCGTTTATCGGTTCGGCACCGACCTAATAGACGCTCAGGAAACCGAAGAGATGTTTTTGGTCTATGTAAATAAGCGACTTATATACATATATCCCAAGCGGTGTTTATCCGACGATGAGCAGACAAAGCTGCGGGAGATACTGAAAGATAAAGCCATACTCTGATGAAAAAAGAGGAAAGGAAAGCTATGAGCGGAACAGATACGAGCAACAGAGATTTCAGCACGACGAACGAAAAGCTGATACAGGTAGATATAGAAAGGGAAATGAAGGAGAGCTTTCTCCAGTATTCCATGGCGGTAATAGTTTCCCGTGCATTGCCGGACGTAAGGGACGGTCTTAAGCCGGTGCACCGCCGTATAATCTACACCATGAATGAATCCAACAACACCTATTCCAACCCTTACCGCAAATGCGCGTACACGGTCGGAGAGGTTTTGGGTAAATATCATCCGCACGGCGACGCGTCGGTGTATGACGCTCTGGTGAGATTGGCGCAGGACTTTTCGCTTAGATACCCGCTGATAGACGGACACGGAAACTTCGGTTCGGTAGACGGCGATCCGCCTGCCGCTTACCGTTATACCGAGGCGAGAATGGCGAAGATAGCCTCGGAGCTTTTGCAGGACATAAACAAGGATACCATAGACTGGGGCACGAACTACGACGACAAGCTGAAAGAACCGACGGTGCTGCCGGTCAAATTCCCGAATATGCTGGTGAACGGCTCTACCGGTATCGCGGTAGGTATGGCTACGAATATCCCGCCGCACAATCTCAACGAGGTATGCGACGCGATAAAGGTAAGACTACAAAACCCCGACTGCGGCTTAGATGAGCTGCTCGAGCATATAAAAGGGCCGGACTTCCCGACCGGCGGCGTTATCATGGGGTACAGCGGCATACGCTCGGCATATTATACCGGACGCGGAAAGATAACGCTAAGAGGCCGCGCCGAGATAGTCGAGGACGGCAACCAGACCAAGATAATCATCACCGAGATACCGTATATGGTGAACAAATCCCGACTGCTTGAAAGCATGGGCATGCTGATAAAGGATAAGCGCATAGAGGGTATAAATCATCTGCGCGACGAGAGCGACAAGGACGGCATGCGCATAGTTGTAGAGCTTAAGCGGGACGCTAACGCTCAGGTGGTGCTGAATAAGCTGTACAGCTTTACTCAGCTTCAGGATACGGTGGGCGTTATCATGCTGGCTTTAGTGAACGGAGAGCCGAAGATACTCACCTTAACGGAGATACTGGACAACTACATAGATTTCCAGAAAGAGATAATAGTAAGGCGCACAAAATTCGACCTCGGCAAGGCTAAAGACCGCGCACATATTTTGCAGGGCTTTTTGCTTGCGATAGACAATATAGACGAGGTGATCTCGATACTTCGCGCCAGCAAGACGATACCGGAGGGCAAGGAAAGGCTGATGGAGCGGTTCAAGGAGGACGACCTTTCGGTACTGTTAAAGCGCGCTATGGGCGATGATTACCGCGAGGTGAGCTTTGAGCATGAGATAGGTCTGTCCGAGGAGCAGGCGGAGGCTATCGTACAGATGAGGCTCGGTGCATTGACCGGAATGGAGCGCGACAAGGTAATTTCCGACCTGGCGGATATAATGGACAAGATACATTCTTACATGGAAATTCTTTCCAGCGATGAAAAGGTACGCAGCATAATCAACGAGGAGATAACCGCGATACAGAAGAAATACGGCGACGAGCGTAGGACTTCCATTGAGCCGGTGAGCGGCGAGGTGGATATCGAGGATCTTATCCCGGAGGAGGAATGCGTGCTCACCTATACCAACATCGGGTATATCAAGCGTCAGGCGATGGAGGTATACAATATCCAAAAGCGCGGCGGCAAGGGCGTATCCGGCATGAAGCAGCGCGAGGAGGATTTCGTGGAGGATATGTTTATCAGCTCCACCCACGACAATATTTTGTTTATCACCAATCTCGGCAACATGTACAAGCTGAAATGCTTTGAAATACCAGAGGGCTCCAAGCAGAGCAGGGGAACGAACATAGTAAATCTTTTACAGCTCAGCGAGGGAGAGCGTATCGCCGCGATGATGAAGACCTCCGATTTTGCCGAGAACAAATACTTTATATGCGTTACCAAGCAGGGCAAGATAAAGAGGACGCCGCTGAGCGACTACAAGAACATCAGAAAGCACGGACTGCGTGCGGTATCTTTAGCGGAGGGCGACGAGATAGCGGCGGCGCATCTTACCGAGGGTGACAGCTCGATAATCATAGCTACGCATGACGGCATGGCTATACATTTCACCGAGGATAAAATACGCAGCATGGGGCGTATCGCGATGGGCGTGCGCGCTATAAAGCTGCACGAGGGAGACTATATAGTAGGCGCGGCTAAGGTCTACGGCGACAACATGACGATACTCACCGTTACCGACAAGGGAATGGGGCGGCGGACGTCTTTGGACAGCTACCGTTTACAAAACCGCGGCGGAAACGGGCTTAAGAACTACAAGACCGGCGAGGAAAAGGGGTACGTCTGCGGGATACGTTCTATCCAGACGGACGACGACGTTATTCTGATAAGCACCGACGGCGTAATAATACGCATACGCGCTAACGATCTGAGGGTCATGGGACGTTATGCGAGCGGCGTCAGGGTTATGAGGCTTTCCGGCGACGACAGGGTAGTTACCTTTACCAGGACCGAGCACGACGAAACGGCGGACATTGAGGAAGTCGAGCAGGCGAGCGAGGAGGCGGTACGCGCTGCGGAGTTAGAGGAGCTAAACGAGGTCGTCGAAGCGGACGTTCAGCCGGAGGATGAAGAAGAATAATTTTGTAAGCTGTTTTATCCGTCCTTTGGGGCGGATAAAATTTTGAGGAATTTCAGATTGTTCCACGTGGAACAAAGGACGATGTTTATATGTATGAGCTTGATAGTTACGATGTGATAGTTATAGGCGCAGGACACGCCGGCTGCGAAGCGGCTTTGGCCGCGGCAAGGCTGGGGTGCAGCACCGCCGTGTTCACGCTAAGCTTGGACGCAATAGCGAATATGCCCTGCAACCCTTGTATAGGCGGCTCCGCTAAAGGGCAGCTGGTGAGAGAATTGTCCTGCCTCGGCGGAGAAATGGGTAAGGCCGCCGACGCGACGTTTATTCAGTCCCGTATGCTTAACCGCGGAAAAGGCCCGGCGGTCCACAGCCTAAGAGTGCAGAGCGATCGCGTGAAGTACCATACTTATATGAAAAGCGCGCTTGAACATACCCCCGGCCTTGATATAAAACAGTCGGAGGTCACCGAGATAACCGCCGAAAACGGCAGAGTCACCGGAGTTATTACCAAGCTCGGCGCGTTTTATAAAGCGAAGTGCGTTATCGTTACCACCGGCACCTACCTCGGAGGGAAAATACATATAGGAGAGTGCAATTATACCAGCGGTCCGGATAACGTAAATGCAGCTATAGGACTTACCGACAGCCTTGCTAAGCTTGGACTTAAGCTGCGCAGATTCAAGACCGGCACGCCCGCAAGAGTACACCGCCGCTCGGTGGATTTTTCGGTGATGGAGGAGCAGAAAGGCGATGAGTATATCACGCCGTTTTGCTTTGATAATACCTTTACGCTCGAAAATAAGTCCACCTGTTTCGTTACTTATACCAATGAGAATACACATAAGATAATTCTGGATAACCTGCATCGCTCGCCGCTTTATGCCGGTAGGATCAAAGGCGTAGGCCCTCGCTATTGTCCGAGTATCGAGGATAAGATAGTGAGATTTTCCGATAAGCCGAGACATCAGCTTTTTGTCGAGCCGATGGGGCTGGATACCGACGAGTGCTATTTGCAGGGTATGTCAAGCTCGCTGCCGGAGGATGTGCAGATACAGTTTTTACGGACGATAAAGGGGCTGGAGCATGTCGAGATAATGCGCCCCGCTTACGCTATCGAATATGATTGCTGCGACCCGCTGGAATTGTACGCTACGCTGGAGTTTAAGAAGATAAAAGGACTGTTCGGCGCAGGACAGTTCAACTGCACCAGCGGATATGAAGAGGCGGCGGTGCAGGGTCTTGTTGCGGGAATAAACGCCGCAAGGAGCATACGGGGTGAGGAAATGTATATCCCCGACCGGCGCAGCTCTTATATAGGCACGCTGATAGACGATCTTGTTACTAAAGGCTGCACCGAGCCGTATCGCATGATGACCGGCCGCAGCGAATATCGGTTGGTTTTAAGGCACGATAACGCGGAGGAAAGACTTATAAAGACCGGCAGGGAATTGGGTCTGGTAAGCGAGCAGAGATATCAGCTTTATCTTGACCGCCGCGCAAAAATAGACGCGGAAAAGGACAGGATATGCAGCGCCTCCATTCCTCCGAGCGAGGAGCTTAACGAGCTGCTGACAAAAAAGGGCACTTCCGCGATAACGCAGAGCGTTAAATTTATAGAGCTGCTGAAAAGACCGCAGCTTTCCTATAATGATATCGCACGGTTTGATAAAGGACGTCCTCAGCTTGCGCCGGAGCTTATAGAAAAGTTGGAAATAGAGGTAAAATACGAGGGTTATATAAAGACCCAGACCGAGAAGATACAGCGTATGCAAAAGCTTGAAGAAAAGCTGCTGCCGCCGGATACCGATTATTCCGAAATATCGGGGCTGAGGCTGGAGGCAAGGGAAAAGCTTAATCTGCATAAGCCGCTGAGTATCGGGCAGGCCGCGCGTATCTCCGGCGTGAATCCGGCGGATATATCGGTTTTGCTTATCTGGCTGGAGGGAGGCAGACATGGACAAGGCTGAATATATCCGTGCCGAGCTTGAAAAAGGCGGGGTGAGCTTATCCCCAACTCAAGCCGAAAAGCTGACGAGGTTTTACGATTTTTTGGTAGAGTATAATAAAAACGTCAATCTTACCGCCGTGACCGAGTTTGAAGAGGCGGCGGCGAAGCATTTTGCGGACAGCATAATACCTTTTGCTAATCTGGATATAAGTACCGGCGAGCGGTTCATAGACATAGGCACGGGGGCGGGTTTTCCGGCGCTGCCGTTACTGATATACCGTCCTGATCTTAAAGCAACGCTGTTAGAGGCGTTGGAAAAGCGCTGTGTGTTTTTGCGCAAGGCATGCATATTGCTGGAAATAGACGCCGAGATAGTTCACGGCAGGGCGGAGGATTTTGCTAAGACCGCGCGGGAAACGTATGATTTTGCCACGGCTAGGGCGGTAGCGGCCTTGCCGGTACTCAGCGAATATTGCCTGCCTTATGTCAAGCCGGGCGGAAAATTTTTCGCGCTGAAATCCGTCAACGAGGATATAGCTCCGGCGAAAGAGGCTATTCGATTGCTCGGCGGGAAATTAGCGGAGATAAAGGACTATAATATTACAAACGGCGACAGCCGGCGACTTTTTATTATAGAAAAAATCTCTCATACTTCGCCAAAATACCCGAGAAATCCCGCGATGATAAAGAAAAAACCGCTGTAAAATCTCATAAAATGTTGATACCCCGCGTTTTAGGCAGAAAAACGCGGGAATTTTTGTATGGAAATATCGGGAAAAGTCTGTTATGATAAAGACATGGCGGACAATCCGCCGGGACGTTAAGCGAAAGGACGGTCAACATGGGAATGATCTTTAAGGCAAAGGACAGGTTTCACGGCAGCGTGACGGAATTGCAGCCGGGGATAATTTTTCCGAATCCTAACCAGCCGCGAAAGGATTTTGACCCGCAGGAGCTTGCGGGATTAGCGCAGAGCATAAAGGAAAACGGCATTTTGCAGCCTTTGACTGTCAGAAAGACAGAGGACGGCAGGTATGAATTGATCGCGGGGGAGCGCAGGCTTAGGGCGGCGAAGCTCGCGGGGCTTTCATCGGTGCCGGTCATAATAGCCGAGCGCACCTCCGAGGAATCCGCGATACTCAGCATACTTGAAAATATTCAGCGCAGCGATCTTAATTATTTTGAAGAGGCGGAGGCTATCAGCAGGCTTATAGAATATTACGGACTGACGCAGGAGGAGGTCGCGAGGAAGCTCGGAAAGGCGCAAAGCACCGTTGCTAACAAGCTGAGATTGTTAAAATTGCCGACGGAGGTCAAGAAAGCGATAACCGAGTACGGCTTTAAGGAGCGGCAGGCGAGGGCGCTATTAAAGCTGCCGGACGGGGAGCGCATGGCTGCTGCGGAAAAGATAAGCAAGCTGGGGCTCAACGCGGCTCAGACCGACGTATATATTGAGCATTTGCTGCACCCTAAGCCTCCGGCGAAGCAGCGGCGCTGCTGGCTGTTCAAGGAAAAGCTGCTGTACATCAACAACATCAACCGCACTATTGAAACGATGAGGAAGTCGGGGGTGGAGTTCGACTCTACCCGTCGGATAGAGAACGGATACATTGAATATGTGATAAGGATACCGCAGGACACACCCGCCAAGTGATGTTCCACGTGGAACATTCTGCCGCACGCGCTGAACGTGCGGTTTTTTCTGTTTTCTTTTCTTTCCGAGCTTGACACAGCAAACAATAAGAGTTATAATATCATTAGTATGTTTATCGGAGGGAATATGGGAACAGTAATCTCAGTCGTAAATCAAAAAGGCGGCGTGGGTAAAACCACCACCGCGGTAAATATCAGCGCCGCGCTCGGCGCAAGGGGCAAAAAAGTCCTGCTTATAGATCTTGACCCGCAGGGGAACTCTACCTCCGGGTACGGAATACCAAAAAAAACGCTGCAATATACCAGCTATGACGTGGTAATGTCCGAAATACGCCCGCAGGACGCCGTTATAAAAACGCAGTTCAAAAACGTCAGCATTATCCCTTCATCATCCGCGCTGGCGGAAGCTGAGATACATCTGCTGCAATTGGAACAGCGCAATCATCAGCTTAAAAAAGCCGTTTTGCAGATAAAGGACGAGTACGATATAATCATTATAGACTGCCTGCCGTCGCTCGGTGTGCTGGCGATAAACGCGCTCGTTGCCTGCGATAAAATAATAGTCCCCATGCAGTGCGAGCATTACAGCTTAGAGGGATTAGCGCAGCTGTTAGCTACCGTTAAAAAGGTCAAAAAGACCGCCAACAAAAACCTCATGCTTATGGGGATCGTGTTCACTATGCTGGACAAGCGGCTGTTGCAATCCAACGAGATAATGAAGGACATCAAGGAGAATTTCCCTCCCTCGTCGATATTCGACACGGTCATACCCAGGAACGTCCGCATATCCGAGGCGCCCAGCCACGGTATGCCGATAATATATTACGATAAAAGCTCTAAAGGCGCGGAGGCATACACCCGCCTTGCAAAGGAGATAATTAAAAAGCTGGACGCAGCGGACACGAACGGAGGTAAATAAATGGCGAAAAAAGTGTTAAAACAGGGCTTCAGCAGCTTGTTTGACGATAACAGCTTTGACGAGGAAGAAAGCGTCACCACGTTGAGGATATCGGACATTGAGCCGGACAGGTCTCAGCCGAGGAAGAATTTCGACAGGGAAGCATTGCAATCGCTGGCGGATTCCATCAAGAACAACGGACTTATCCAGCCGCTGCTGGTGCGCGCGATACCGGACGGCCGCTACCAGATAGTCGCGGGAGAGCGGCGCTGGCGTGCCTGCAAGATGGCGGGAGTTACCGAAGTTCCGGTATTTGTCAGGGAGCTTTCAGACAAGCAGGCTCATCAGATAATGCTGATAGAGAACCTCCAGCGCGAGAACCTCAATCCGATAGAGGAGGCCAACGGCTACAAGGAGCTGATGGACAAATACGGCATGACGCAGGACGAGGTAGCAAAGGCGGTAGGCAAGGCGCGTTCCTCGATAGCAAACTCTCTGCGGCTGCTCTCACTTCCGCCCGCGGTAAAGGAGCTTGTAGAGAAAGACCAGTTGTCGGTAGGTCACTGTAAAGTGCTTATGGGGCTTAAGGACAAAAAGCACATGGTCGATCTTGCATGTCAGGCGTCCACTAAGGAGGTTTCCGTCCGCGAAATGGAGCGCATGGTAAGAAACGCGGACAAGCCGCCGCAGGAGGATAAACCGCGGGAAACGTTTTACGTCGAGGCGGAGATAGCGCTTGCAAAGGCTTTGGAAACGCAGGTCAGGGTAATTCCGGGACGAAAGAAAGGCACTATCGAGATCGAATTTTACAGCAAGGAAGATCTTACCGACATAGTAAACAAGCTGGCGAAATAAATGTTCCATGTGGAACATGTGTATATAGGAGAGTAAAATCTGAAAAATAAATTTTCCAGATTTTGCGTTTTGCACTTTGCTGAGTACGGTCAGCAATTTTGCTTCGCAAAACCGTACAAAACTTGAAAGGAGAGATGCTTGCTTTGCAAGCATGGTCAGAAAAATGATAGATATAAAATTTTTAAGAGAAAACCCCGATAAGGTAAAGGAAAATATCAAAAAGAAATTCCAGGATGAAAAGCTTCCGCTGGTGGACGAAGTCATCGAACTGGATAAACAGCTGCGCGCCGCTCAGCTTAAAGCCGATACCCTGCGCGGCGACCGTAACCGCTTGTCTAAGGAAATAGGCGGCCTGATGGCTAAAGGTCAAAAGGACGAGGCGGAAAAGGTCAAAGCTCAGGTAAAGGAGTTTTCCGATGAGCTCGCCGCGCTTGAAACACAGGAGACCGAGCTCGGCGAACAGGTAAAGAAGATAATGATGGTCATTCCCAATATCATCGCCGACGATGTGCCTATAGGCAAGGACGATTCCGAAAACGTAGAGATAACCCGATATGGCGAACCCGTAGTGCCGGATTTCGAGATACCCTACCACTCCGAAATAATGGAGCGTTTGAACGGCCTTGACCTCGACAGCGCAAGAAAAGTCGCCGGCAACGGTTTCTATTACCTGATGGGCGATATCGCAAGACTTCATTCCGCCGTTATCTCTTACGCGCGCGATTTCATGATAGACCGCGGCTTTACCTACTGCGTGCCGCCCTTTATGATAAGAGGCGGCGTGGTCACCGGCGTTATGTCCTTTGCCGAAATGGACGCCATGATGTATAAAATAGAGGGCGAGGATCTATACCTGATAGGCACCAGCGAACATTCCATGATAGGTAAATTTATAGATACTATCAATAATGAGGAAACTCTGCCGTATACCCTTACCAGCTATTCCCCCTGCTTCCGTAAGGAAAAAGGCGCACACGGCATAGAAGAACGCGGCGTGTACCGTATCCATCAGTTTGAAAAACAGGAGATGATAGTCGTCTGCAAGCCGGAGGACAGCCCGATGTGGTTCGACCGCCTGTGGCAGAATACCGTCGATCTGTTCCGCTCGATGGATATCCCGGTGAGAACGATAGAATGCTGCTCCGGAGACCTCGCCGATCTTAAAGTAAAATCCTACGATGTTGAAGCATGGTCGCCCCGCCAGAAAAAATACTTCGAGGTGGGCAGCTGCTCCAACCTCGGCGACGCTCAGGCTCGCAGACTTAAGATACGCATAAAGAGCAAGGAAAAAGGCAATTATTACGCCCATACCTTGAATAACACCGTCGTCGCTCCGCCGAGAATGCTGATAGCTTTTCTTGAAAATAACCTCAACGCCGACGGCACCGTAAATATCCCCGAAGTGCTTCGCCCCTATATGGGAGGAAAATCCAAAATAGGATAAACTAAAACCGAGGAGCTAAAGCGAAAAGCTCCTCGGTTTTTTATATCTCTATTTCAGCTTTTAATACGTCGATAACTTTTTCAAGAATATCCTTAGGTACCGATTCTATAAAGCGGTATCCCCTTGCCGTAATGTCAAGCGTTCTTACATGCTCGCACAAAACGACTCCGGTCGTTGAGGTGCGCTCGTCAAGCGGAACATGCAAAGGAAAATGATTATCGGTATTGGTTATCGGACAAACGATAGCCAGCTTGGTCTTTGTATTGAAAATATCCGCGCTTACTACCAAAGCCGGACGGTAACCCGCTTGCTCATGCCCGGATCGGGGATCGAAATTCACCTTGATAATATCTCCCTGCTTTACCATATCTCTCTCCCGACAGGCTCGCCCCAGTCAAATTCCTCCGGTTCGTAATCGCCGTTATATCCGTCAAATAGCTCGCTTAACGTTTTATGCTTTTTCGGCTCTGCCTGCTCTATCACAATGCGGTTGTCCTGCGCTTTTATGGTGATTTTTTCGTCGGTATCCCATTTCAGACTGTCAAGCAGGTGCTTCGGTATGCGTATACCCTGACTGTTCCCCCATTTTTGAATGGATGTTGTCATCATAATTTACCTCCTGAAAATTTCTGTGTATACATAGTATATACTATAATTTCCGATTTGTCAACAAATTATTAATAAAAAGCTGCACAAAATCAGCTCGGTATATTTGTAACAATTGCTCCGGCTCCTATTGACATTTAGTACAATTCGTGCTACAATATATTCTAATAAAAGAGTAAATAAAATTTACCTAAATAGCGGGAGGTATATCATGCTGAGATTGACCGATCTGTATAAAAGCTACGGAGCGCATATGGTGCTGGACGGGCTTAATATGACGGTAAACACCGGCGACGTTTACGGTTTTTTGGGGAAAAACGGCTGCGGCAAGACCACTACCATGAATATCGTATCCAACATTATCCAAAAGGACAAGGGCAGGGTGGAATTTGACAAGGAGGCTCCGGTGATAGGCTATCTGCCGGAAACCCCCATGCTGTTCGGTTATATGAACGCCTATGAATATCTTGAGTATATAGGCGCTTGCTGTAAATATAAAGGCGATATCAAGCAGCGCACCGCCGAGGTCTTAGAGCTTACCGGCATGGCGGCGGAGGGACACCGCAGGATAAAAGGCTATTCCCGCGGAATGAACCAGCGTGTAGGCATTGCCGCCGCTATCTTTAATGATCCAGATCTTTTGATATTGGACGAACCTACCTCCGCGCTAGACCCGCAGGGAAGAGCAGAGGTGATGAATACCATCTCCCGGCTTTCCGCGACCGGAGCGACTATTATATTATGCACCCATATCTTAAGCGATGTTGAGCGTGTGGCGAACCGCATAGGGATAATGAAAAACGGCAGGCTTGCGGTAGAGGGCAATATAAACGATATAAAGGAGAGCTTCTCTGCGCATGGGCGCAAGCTCATCTTCTCGGTGTTTGGAGAACCGCAGGCGGCTATGCCGATAGTGAACGGCATTTCCGGCGGAAAATTCCTGTTCCAGAGCAAGAAAAACTTCTTTGAAGTATCAGTACCGCCGGAGGACACGGACGGCAGCATGACGGCGGCAAAATATATGAAAGCGCTTGCCGAAAACTCGGTGACGGTCTCAAAATTTGAGATAGAGACCAAGTCGCTGGAAGATATTTATATGGAAACGATAGGATAAGGAGGGGACAACATGTTAAAAGCCGGTATAAAAAAGGAATTAATGCTTTTCACCCGCGGTTTTCGCCTGTGGGGAATATTGATATTGGTACTGGGACTGACTATATCTTACCCCGCACTTTATAAAATGGTGGAATATATGGACGACATGATGGGGCAGATGTCCGAGCTTACCGGAGACGCCGCGGTATCGGCGGGACTCGGCGATACCCTCACTACGATATACGGCGCCGATATGGGATATGTCGGTTTTCTCACCGGAGTAAGCGCGCTGGTCGGGATAGGCCTGCTGGTAATGATGTTGGTGCTTATGGCAACGGCGGGCGGCGAGCAGAAAAAACGCTCGGTAATAATACCCAACTGCTCCGGTCTTACCGCGGCGGGTTACGTTCTGCCGAAATTCGCGGTATATCCTTTAATGACCGTTATCGTTATGTTCGGCGGAGTATTTGTCGCGGGCGGAGTTTCCAACCTGCTGTTCGGCGAGGGAGCGGTAACGATAAACGATATGCTGTTCAACGGCGTTTGCGCGGCGGCATACGGGCTGTTTTTGATGTGTCTTTACTTCATGGTGGGTATCTGCACCGGAAAGCCCGGTATAAGCGTTATTATAGTTTACCTCGGCAGCGAGCTTGTAAACAGCATATTAAACGGCTTTCGTATCAATAAATATAACCCCTATTCCCTTTATTTCACTATAGGAAGCAAGCCCGAAGACGTCGACATGACCAGCATAGTTTTAAGCGTGATAGTCACCCTGACGCTGTGCGTTATCTGCCTGCTGATAACGCTGATGGTCGCGGGTCTTAAAAAGATAGATAACAGCGAGGGAGAAGCCAACCTGTAAACGGGAGGAGAATATGGACGCATTAGACCTTATACATGAAAAATTTTCTCAGGATTGCTCTATAGAAACGGTACTGCACCTTGTCATGGCGGATTACGGTCTTACCGAGGACGAGGCAAGAAAAAAGCTCGATGAGTATTTCGAGATAATCGAAAATTCCCAACGAGGATGAATATACGAATATATAACAGGAACCGAACCTTTAACGATCCGGTTCCTGTTTTTTATTATATCCACAATAGATTTTTACGGACATATTTCCGCCAATACTTCGTCGTCCTCACTCAACATACGCAAGTATGTTGAGTGAGGTCTCCTCGTCTTGACAAAAATCTGTCTCGTAAAAAGTCACGCGGCGAGAGATTTTGGAGATAGTTTTGTTCCTTGCGACGCAGGCAGGCTTGCGCCTGTCAAGGAACAAGGGGCAAAAATAGCCCAAAAGAATCGTCGTGTGACGGTTCGGTTTCAGCAAAACTCTTTTTTCACCGGTTCAAACGCGCTGTTTTTCTTGCCGTTTACGGATAATAAGGCTTGCCGCCGGGCGTCAGAACCAAAAATTAACGAAAGCATATCCGTAAAAAATATTATTTTACTTTCAGCAAAACTCTTTCTTCACCGTTTCAAGCGCGGCTATTATGACCTTATCCATATCATAATATTTATACTCGCCGAGTCTGCCGCCGAAGATTACCTTGCTCTCTTTGTCGGCAAGCTCTTTATACTTCTGATAAAGCGCGCCGTTCTTCTCGTCGTTGACGGGATAATAAGGCTCGTCGCCGGGCTTCCACTCCGCGGAATATTCACGGGAGATTATCGTGGTAGGCTGAGTGCCGAACTCAAAGAACTTATGCTCAATGATACGGGTGAAAGGAGTTTCACGGTCGGTGTAATTTACCACCGCGTTGCCCTGGAAATTGGGGGTGTTAAGCTCCTCGGTCTCAAATCTCACGCTGCGGTATTCGAGATTGCCGTAGCAAAAATCAAAGTACGCGTCTACCGGACCGGTGTATACTATCCTGTCTGCAAGACCGTCAAGCTCTTCCTTATTTGCAAAGTAATCGGTGTCAAGTTTTATATCCGCGCCTTTTAGCATCTTTTCGATTATCGCGGTGTAGCCGCCTATCGGTATGCCCTGATATTTGTCGTTGAAATAGTTATTGTCATAGGTGAACCGCACCGGCAGCCGCTTTATGATAAACGCCGGCAGCTCCTTGCAGTCGCGGCCCCATTGCTTTTCGGTGTAGCCCTTTACTAACTTTTCATAAATATCTCTTCCGACTAACGAGATAGCCTGTTCCTCAAGGTTTTTCGGCTCTCCGGTTATCTCCGCCTTTTGCTTGTCGATGATAGCCATAGCCTCGTCGGGAGTAACTATGTTCCACATCTTTGAAAAGGTATTCATATTGAACGGCATATTGTACAGCTCGTCCTTATACCTTGCCACCGGGGAATTGGTATAGCGGTTGAACTCGGCGAACTGCTGGATATAATCCCATACCTGCTTATCGCTGGTATGGAAGATATGCGCGCCGTATACATGCACGTTTATATCGCTGCGGTTCTCGGTGTAAATGTTCCCCGCGATATGACTGCGCTTGTCTATAACAAGACAGCTCTTTCCTCTTTTCATCGCCTCGTAAGCAAAGACCGCTCCGTACAGTCCCGCGCCCACGATAAGATAATCATACTTTGCCATTTGTTTCCTCCTTAATAAGGGACGGCAGCCCCTTTATTTTCAGCTTTTATTTTTTCTTTTAGCGGCAAGCTCCTCCGCCTGTTTTTTTAGCGCCGCCTCTTTTTTAGCACGCTCGGCTTTCTCTTTGGCTTTTTTCTCGCCGACGGTATTGGTGTACTCGGTGCAGATCTTATCCGCGTCGCCCTGCATCACCGACACGCCGTTATTCAGCCAGATAGCTTTATTGCACATCTTCCTGACCGTTTCCATATTGTGAGAAACGAACAGCAGCGTCGTGCCCTCGTTCAGCATTTCGGACATTTTGTTTTCGCACTTTTTGCGAAACAATACGTCCCCGACCGATAATACCTCGTCCACTATCAGTATATCCGGCTTTACCATCGTCGCCACCGAAAAGCCCAGCCTTGACTTCATGCCCGACGAAAAATTCTTTACCGGAGTATCTAAAAAATCCTCCAGCTCCGCAAACTCCACTATCTCGTCGAACCGCTCCGCTATAAATTTCTTCGTGTAGCCGAGCAGGCAGCCGTTCATATAGATATTCTCCCTTGCGGTGAGCCGCTGGTCTATCCCCGCGCCGAGCTCTATAAGCGAGGCTATCGAGCCGTTTACCGTAAGAGTGCCCTTATACGGCTTTAATATACGGCTTATCACTTTGAGCAGCGTGGATTTTCCGCTTCCGTTAGTGCCGATTATCGCCCACGCCTCGCCGCGCTTTATTTTAAGGTCGATATTTTTCAGCGCCAGAAATTCCTGGTACATAAGCTCATGCCGGATAAGCTTTACGAAATATTCCTTGAGATTGTCTATCTTCTCGCTTGCCTTGTTATAGCGGACGGTCACGTCGTTAAGCTCTATTATATATTCGGGAGCGGTATTTTTATCTTCCATACTTGCCTCCTAAACATACAAAATGAACTTGTCCTGATTGCGCTTAAAGAAAAACGAGCCTATCACGAACATCGCAAGCGCGTATACTATCCCAAGCAGGATATCCCAGCCGTCCGGCACCGCCCATGTCGGCAGATCTCCCGCGGTAGGCGCCCAGATAAAAAAGCGGAACTCTTTTATATAAATGTACATAGGATTAAGCCGCTCTATTATCCACGCCAGATACTGAGCGAACGGCACCGCGCCCTGGGCTATCTGCTCCTGCGCCTTTTCATACAGCATGCCTACGTCGTAAAAGATAGCGGAGCAGTACATCCACATTATCGACACCGCGTTATATATATACTTTATATCGCGGAAAAATACATGCAGCTGCGCCAGCAGAAAGCCCAGCCCCATAGCGAAAATGTAGCCCTGCAAAATTACCGTCACTATCCCCAAATTCCACGGGGAAAATAACATCACGCCGTCCTTTATCGAATAGAACAGCATTACCAGTATCAAAGCGCCCAGACTGAACACAAAGTCCACCATCGCTGCGGTTATCTTCGCAAGCGGGAACATGAATTTAGACACGTAGGTCTTTTTCAGCAGCGAGGTATTGTCGGTTATCGCATTTAACGATTTGCTTACCGCGGTGTTTACAAACTCAAACATCGAACGTCCCGCCAAAAGGTAGATAGGGAAGTACACTATCTCCCTGCGGAACAAAAACGAGAACACCGCCGCCATGATTATCATTATCAGCAGGGGATTGAGTATGCTCCAAACATACCCCAGAAAGCTCCTGCGGTATTTCAGCTTTATATCCCTTGTGACCAGCTGCACCAAAAGGTCTTTATATTTGAAAACCTCGGCGAAAGAGCCCTCTTTCGGCTCTTTCAGTCTTTGTATAAGTGTCATTTCTTCCTCTCTCCTGACTTTGTATTTTATTTTAACATATACGGCAAATAATGTCAAGAAGATACCGCCGCAAAAGCATAAAAGCAGGCTCCTTTCCGATTGACAAATCGTTACGGATATGATATAATTCTGTAAAATAGCACCCGAATTCCGTTTCCATCGAAAGGGGAAAAGTATGAAAAAGAAAATTTTAGCGGCAATGCTGTCCATATGCGTAATGCTCAGCAGCGCCTGCACCGTCAACATCAACACCGGAGGGGATACCTCGCAGGCTGCAAATTCGCAGCAGGCTCAGCAATCCCAGCAGCAGAACGCCGAGCAATCTCAGCAGCAGAACACCGAGCAATCTCAGCAGCAGAACACCGAGCAATCTCAACAGCAGAACAACGAGCAAGCTCAGCAATCGGAGACTCCTGTTACAAGCGAGCCAACGGGATATGACTGGTCGGCGATACCGGATATGCCTACAAATTCATATCTTAAGGTAAACGGTACCGATGTTACCGAGGGTATGTTCTACTACACCACCGACGAGACCGGCAATCCTTTGCTGATGACGATTTTCAATTACGACGGCGGGACCTACACTTTTGGTTTGGTGATACCGAGCACGGCGGCGGTAGAGGGCGCGGCGTTCAACAACAAGGACGCATTTGACAAAGGCTGCATAATAGAGTTTGCCAACAATCTCACCGGAGAATATGTCGGAACGGACAATAACTCCTCGCTCCAAAACAGTGAAACGCATATCGGACTTTACAGATACACCGCCTCGCAGATAGCTACGTTCTATATCAAGACCGAGATACCGATGAGCGGCGGTAACTGGACTATCGAAATGGCGGGAGAATCGGCGTTTATAGAAAGAAGCCAGCTTGAGGGCAATACCGGCAATACCGATAACACCGGCGGCAATGCCGGGACTGCCGGAAGCGCCTGCATATATTGCAGCGGTACCGGAAAATGTCATATATGCCAGGGCGCCGGCGCTACCAAGACAGGCATGCCGTGGTGGGGCGATCCTACGCTGGACGATTACGCGGTAATTTGCTCCGGCTGCGGGGGAACCGGCGATTGCTCGTACTGTTTCGGAACCGGAGTTACTCCGTGATTATGGGGCTCTGCCCCCAAACCCCGTTTATGGGGGCTCTGCCCCCAAGCCCCCGCTGGGGAGCAGATTGCTCCCCAGACCCCTTATGTGATCATAAAATTATCCCGCCCCCATAAAGGGAGCGGGATAATTTTGTATAAATATATAAGAATCTGAGAATAACATGCACTCGGTGGGAATTAAGGACACAACTCAAAAGGGGTGCGGGGCAGCGCTCAATTAATAAGGGCTTTGCTCTGCCCCAAACAAGCACGGGTTTATAAGCTGTCCGCAAACATGAATATACCGGTAGCCCAAAAATTAAAAATCGGGGTTTGGGGCGGAGCCCCAAGAAAAAGGGCGGGTGGGTGGGCAAAAACGCATGGTTAAAAGAACAATATGATAATAAAAGGACTTTATAATGCTTACGCCAAGCAGCCAAATGCCAAGCAGCAACGCCGCGGACGTACTGTATTTCGGAGTTATCAAGTGCCCTCCATAGGAAGCGTAATTAAAGGGAAATCGTGGCTAGGACGGAAGCTGATAATACGCGGCGGGTAGGCACCGCCTACAACGTGAATAAAGGGACGGATAGGGGTCGGGTGAGGAAGAAAAGTCCGAAAGGAAACCGAGGGTAGGGGAAAGGAACCGTAGGTCGCCTTTCCCCTATCCTGGGTGTCCTGTCGGAGAGGCCAGCGGAGGTGAATAAATTCGGATAAGGATTATCCCTTGTATTTCGCATGCAACGGTATATTGAAAAAGAAAAAGAGCAAGTGACGAACGCGGTGTCCTGTCGGAGAAATCAGCGGAGGTTAAGCAACGGGATAAGGACAATCCCGTGTACTATATACGCATAGATAATACCCAAAATCGGGGAGTCCAGAGGGCAACCTGCCCTCTGGCAGGGGTTTGGGGGCAGAGCCCCCATAAACGGGTCTGGGGCAGAGCCCCCATAAGGGGTTTTTTGGGGGGCGGAGCCCCCATAAATCAGGTCTTAGGGGCAGCACCCCTAAATTATTATCGAATTTCCCCCTCATCGCATAATATAAAATATATCCTGTAATAAAGAGGGTGTATTTATGAAAATACTTGTACTCGGCGGGGACAAACGCTGTATATATGCGGCGGGTGAGCTTGCGCAGACGGCACAGACGGATATGTTCGCATTAGCGGGACACAACGCGCCGCCTTTGGAGAAATACGACTGCGTGGTGTTGGGCTTGCCCTGCACACGCGACGGAATGACCGTATCCGCACCTATGTACGACCGCCCCGTGACCTTTGAGCAGGCAATAGATTTTGTCCGTAAGGGCGGGCTGCTTGCGGGCGGCATGATACCCGATAAGCTGTATTCCTTATGCGAAAGCTCAGGGTTACGCTGCGGGGATTATTACAAGCGGGAGAGCTTTATATTAAAAAACGCCGTACCCTCCGCGGAGGGCGCTTTGGCGGTGGGGATAAATTCCACCGATGAGCAGATAATGGGCGCGAATGTTTTAGTGACCGGCTACGGTCGGATAGCCATGCTGCTTTCAAAATACCTTTTGGCGCTTTGCGCAAGGGTAACTATAGTATGCCGAAACGCCGAGCAGCGCACTAAAGCCCAAATAAACGGGCTGGGCGCGATAGACTTTCCTTGTCTTGCCGGGAAGATGGGCGAATTTTCGCTGATATATAACACCGTGCCCGCCGTTGTTATCGGGGAAAAGGAGATATCCCGCGCGAAAAAGGGCGCGGTCTATATCGAGCTTGCCTCGTCGCCGGGAATAGACGTAAACGCCGCGGAGCGTTACGGCATGTCAACGGTAAACGCGCAGGGACTTCCCGCTAAAACTGCGGCGCAGACGGCGGGCAGGATAATCGCGGAAGAGGTATGCAATATGGCCGGAATATCCGGGGAAAAGGAGATAATATGAACGGTGAAAATCGTCCGGTCAGAGTCGGCTTTTGCCTGACCGGGTCGTTCTGCACCTTTGCAAAAGCCATAGATACAATGGAGCGGCTGAAAAACAGCGGCTTTGAGATAATACCTATAATGTCATATAACGCGGCGGAAACGGATACCCGATTCGGCACGGCGCGTTCCCATATCGAAAGGATAGAAAACATCTGCGGCAGGGAGATTATCCGCACGATACCGCAGGCGGAACCTATCGGTCCTAAAAATCTTACCGACATAATGCTGGTAGCGCCCTGTACCGGAAATACTTTGGCAAAGCTCGCGCACAGCATAACCGATACCCCCGTAATAATGGCGGTGAAAAGCCACCTGCGCGGCGGCAAGCCGGTGGTCATCGCCTGCGCTACCAACGACGGCCTTTCCGGCGCGTTCAAGAATTTAGCCATGCTGATGAATTACCGGCATTATTACTTCGTGCCGTTCACTCAGGACGACTGCGTGAAAAAGCCGAACTCCCTCGTCGCCGACCTCTCGCTTACCGAGGATACCATTATCCACGCCCTTAACGGTGAACAGCTCCAGCCGGTGCTGAGAAACCCCGTTACAATTAAATAAAAAACAAGGAACAGGGGAGAGCCTTGTTCCTTGTTTTTGTTATGATTATTGCTTATTCCTCCACAATTATCTCTCCGTCCATATCGTCGGCAGGATAATCCTCTTCACTCGGCAGCTCTATTTCTTTATCATAGAAATCCGGCTGAACGCCCGTCTGATCTATCAGCTTTTCTATCGCCGCTTCACACTTTTCGTATGTTTCCTCGTCAAAGGTGTAGCTGTAGAAGATGGCGAATCTTCCGATAAGCAGATTTACCGGGAACGGCACGTTGCCCGCCTCGGTCATGATATACTGCTTGGTGGTCTTTATCTCGTTGTATATCTCCTCGGTCCTTGCGGTGGGAGCGTCGGGCTGTAAATAGAATATATCTATCTCTATGCCCACATTGTCATCAATGTAAGAGATAAGGTCGGTAATTCCCTCCGGCGCTTCAACGCCCTCTTTTTGTACATAAAGAAGATCGTCGTTTGTGAATACGCCCTCAGCCTTCATGTAGTCTATCATGTCCTGCTCGTCCCATGATAAAAACTCGTTGTCGCCGGCAGCGCTTTCCTCATTAGCCGCGCTGTCCGCCGCGCTTGCTTCGGTGCTTTCCTCGTCAGCGGTGCTTGCGGAGCTGTCTGCGGTGCTTGCCGCGCTGTCCGCGGTGCTTTCCTCGGTAACGGCGCTGTCTGCGGTACTTGCGGTACTGTCGGCGGTGCTTGCGGTAGATGTGCCGCCGTTTGAGCAGCCTGCGACGCTGAGCAGCATTGCCAGCGACGCGATAACAGCTATTACTTTTTTCATTGTTTTTACCTCCGTAAAATTAATATAAAATCTCAGCTAATTTGCTGCGGATTTCCTCTGCGTCCACCATTCCCGGCTGATGGAACAATACCTTTCCGTCCTTGTAAAAATACAGGTCGGGTATGCCGCTTATCTTAAATTTCCCCGTCTGCTCGGGACATTTGTCGGTGTCTACTTTAACGATATTGAGGAACGGGAACTCGTCGTCCAGCTCCTCCAGCGATTTTGCAAGCATTTTGCACGGGCCGCAGTGCTCTCCGAAAAAGTCCACCAGCACCACGCCCTCGGCAGTCAGCTCGTTATAATTTTCATCGGTCGCATAGGTTATCATTTTATTTTCCTCCTTGTTTTATTCCTCAATGAATTTTATATTTTCCTCCGCGTAATCCTGTAAAAACTTCCAGTCGATATCGTATATCTCGTTAATGTCTATCTCCTCCGGCTTTTTCCCGTCGGTACAGGTATGCGCGAATATCGCGGAGGCTATGGCCTGTTCCGAATCGGCGCGCATCATCTCTAAAAGCTGTTCTTTATTTTCCGCTCCGGTCTGCGCCATTATCTCATCATCGGACATTTCCTCGAAGGTCAGCCCCATTTCCTCTTTGAGCCAGCTGTGCATATCGGCCAGCATATCGTTATAGACCTTTTCAAGCTCTTCGTCGTCAAATTCCCAGTCGCTGTGTGTCAGCACATATTCAATAAGATCGTTTACCAGTCCGAATATCGCGTCGGTTTTCTGTTCCTTGATATAGTCGCTTTTTACCCGATCGATATACTGCTGTACGGTGGAGATGTCTTTCATGTCGTCCTTATCGGCGACGTATTTTCTCACCATCTCGTCATCCGGCTGAGGATATATATACCGCTTTGCGCTTATAACCGTGACCTTTACTTTTTTGCCGTTTACTTCAGCGGTAAATTCCTCCCCGGTCTTTCTTCCTATCAGCTTTTGCTCAAATTCCTCATCGAACAGTCCGCTGTCTACGGTGATAGGAACGCAGGGGCTGTTGAACTTTTTCATGTCGCTTTCCAGCTTGAGCATCGCAACGTCGCCGGCTTGGAGGACCTTTGCGTCCTCGCTTTTTTTGCTGCCGCGGGTAATATGCCTAAGCTGCTTATCGATATACTCCGGCGGGCAGCACAGCTTTACCTCATGCTCAAACTTAAAATCTCTGTGATCCGCCAGCTTATTAACAAACGATCTCATATTTCCTCCTTATTAGGCATGCGGGAATCAAACCCGAGTCGCCTCACGACGATTCTTTTGGGCTATTTTTGCCCCTTGCTCCTTGACAGGCGCCAGCCTGCCTGCGTCGCAAGGAACAAAACTATCTCCAAAATCTTTCGCCGTGAGGTGCAAAGCAGTTTTTACGGAGCAGATTTTCGTCAAGACAAGGAGACCGAACGAAGGCATACTCGCGTATGTCGAGCGAGGTCGACGCAGTATTGGCGGAAATATGCCCGTAAAAACCGACTTGGGTTCGGCTCCCGCATGCCTATACATTCGCGGCGACTAACTTTTGTAAAGTCGCGCTGTTTTTCAGCACCTTGTCCCGCTCTCCGGACGCCTCCACCTCGCCGTCGCGCAATACTATCACGTTATCGGCGTTTTTAAGCATACGCATATCGTGACAGATCATAACTACCGTGCGGCCTTTCATCACGCGGAAAAGGTTCTCGTTCACCGCGCGTTCCGTCCTTGCGTCCATGTTGCAGGTACATTCGTCCAGCAGCAGACAGGACGGGTCGGTGATAAGCGCACGCGCAACCGCCAGCCGCTGTTTTTGTCCGGCGGAAAGATTCACGCCGTTTTCTCCTATACCGTAATCATATCCGCCCGGCAGCTCTTTTATAAACTCGTCGGCGCTTGCTAAACGCGCGGCGTTCTCCACTTCCTCATCGGTGACTTCTCTTTCCATGCCGTAGGTTATATTATCTCTCACCGTGCCGTCGAACAGCTGCGGCTCCTGCAAAACATAGCCGAAGCTCCTTCTCCATTCGTCAAGGTGGATATTTTCCGCGTCGCTGCCGCCGAACCGTATCACGCCCTCGTCGGGGGTGTAGAACCGCTCTATCAGCTTGAACAGGGTGGTCTTGCCGGAACCGTTCGGCCCCGCTATCATAGTGACCTTGCCCTTTGGTATGGTAAAGCTTGCGTTCTTTATCACCTTAGCGTCGTCGTTATAGCCGAAGCTTACGTTATCGAATATTATATCCTCGTCCTCGCGGTCCATGCTTTCGCCGCGGCGGCAGACCTCTTCTTTCTCGCTCATCAGTCCGCCTATATAGAACAGCGTGCCGTTGTAGTACATTATGCTGGTGTAAAGGCTGGGTATGCTGCTGAACGACTGGTAAAGTATCAGTATGTATGATTCAAACGCCGCAAGCTGGGAGATATCCATCGAGCCGTCCCGTACCTTTACCGAGCCGAACACGAATACCAGTATCGAAATTATCTGCGTCACCGAGCCGGAAAACAGCGAAACCAGAAACGTCATCGTCGCCTGATATATATCGGCGTGATATAACCCGTCTATCGCCTTTCTTCCGCGCATAAGCTCCTGCTTGCCGGTGTTCATCTGCTTTATCTGACGGTAAAAACCGATATGCTCCGCCATATAAGCGGTTATCTCGGACATCGCGCGCCTGCCGCGTCGTTCACGCAGGAACATCAGCTTGCCCTCTATCCAGGTGCTTGCTATGACATAAACGCAGACGATAGGCACGATAAACAGCAGCGACATATCTATCGAGGACATTTCGCCTATGCTCATTACGGTAGCCGCTATTCCGGTGATAAAGCCGACCAAAGTTCCTATAAAGCCGTCAAGATACCCCGCGTCCAATGTTATCCAGGAAACCACGCGGGAGGCGCTTTTTTCGTAAGAGCGCATGGGCATTCTCAAAGAGCGGCTTATCATGCGGTTTTGCAAGTTCCGCCCTACCTCCGCCGAGGCATAAAACGCCGGTACCGATTCGATAAGCCCCACCGCCGTTGAAAGCAGCAGCAGTCCCATATACGCCCACAGGTCGCCGGTATCCATTTTTCCGGTTTTCAGCGCCGATTCGTAGGGGACGTACAGCAGGCCTACCTTTGTAACGATTATACCGCCTATCACCTGCAAAACATACAAATGCCACGGTATCCTTACCTTGCCGAAAAGGCTGAAGGTGCGCTTCCACATGCCGCGGGTCTTTTCTTTAGCGTTCATTCGCTCACCTTCTCTCTGAGAAAGTCGCGGACGAACCCGCTGGAGCTTTTTACCTCGTCGGCGCTGCCCTGGGCTTCCACTCCGCCGTTTTCCAGTACCACAACATGCTGAGCCAGCTTAAGCACCGCGGGAGAGTGAGCTATTATTATCACGCACCTGTCAGCGGCGGCTGCGCGAAGTATCTCCATCATTTCCTCTACCGCGACGGCGTCCATTGACGCTACCGGCTCGTCAAGTATCAGATACGGCGTATCGGACAGCAGCGCCCTTGTCAGCGCCAGCTTTTGCTTTTGACCGCCGGAAAGATTGTTGCCGTATTCCTCAAGGACGGTGTCCATTCCGTTAGGCAGCCGGCTGATAAATTCAGCTGCGCCGGAGCGTTTTGCCGCGTCGAACAATTGCTGCTCGGTCGCGTTTTCATTGCCGTACAGCAGATTTTCCCTTATCGTGCCGGAAAACAGCATGGCGTTTTGAGATACCACGGTGAAATTTTTACGGTAGCTGTCCAGAGAGAATTCGGACACGTCCGCGCCGCCTGCGGTTATCCTGCCGGAAACCGGCTGATACAGCCTTGTCAGCAGATTTGCGACGGTGGTCTTGCCGCAGCCGCTCGCACCGAGCAAAGCAGTCACGGTATTTTCGGGAAATTCGCAGCTTACGCCGTCCAGTACGGTCTTTTCTTCGCTGTAGCCGAAATGTACGTCCTCCAGCTTTAGCCCGCCGGAGAGCTTTCCGCACTGCTCGCCGGTCTTAGGCTCTTCCTTTGCGTTCATTATCTCTACCAGACCGTCCGCGCCGCCCTGGATTATCTTTATATTTCCCCATACTATGGTAAGATCGGTCACCGCGTTCATAAACGTGCCGGAGAACAGGAAGAACGCCACCCAGCCGCGCGTGTTTATGCTGCCGTCGTTAAGCAGCATCATTCCTATACCGGTCATCGCCGCCGCCTGTAAAAGATTTACCACCGTTTCGGACAGGTTTTGCAGTTGGTCGAACCAACTGCTTTTTATGCTCAGTCTGTATAGGCGGGAGGTAAGCTCCTTGCCCTTTTCCTCCTCCGAGTTTTCCTTTGCAAATGCCTTTGCTAAAGGCACATTTGTCATCATCTCGGACAGCCGCTGAGTGAGGGAGGCGTGTATCCCCGCGTCGCGGTCGCTTATAGAGAAGTTTATCCTGCCGAATAAAAACGCGATAAACGCCAGCGCCGGTACGAATATTATCATCATCACCGACAGCCGCCAGTCGTATTTGAACACCCTGCCGAATATCAGCACCATCTGATATACCGCCGAAACAAGCGGTATTATAAACAGCATTATGGTGGAATCCACCACCACCGAGTTATTTACGATACGGTATATCGTATCGCGAGGATTTTCATTCTTGAAAAATCCCAGCGGCAGATTAAGCACCTTGTTAAGCACGCTGCGCCTCATGTTGCGGTTTATCCTTGCGCTGGTAACGGAGCTTACAAATAAGCTGAGCGAGCTTGCCAGAATATTCAGTATTATAAGGAATATAAGCGAGCTTACAAGCTCAACGCTGACGTCTCCCGCGAAAAGCTGGGCGGTTTTGTCGGTCACGTCCACGCCGAGCGTGATAAATCCGAATTGCAATATAACGTGCGCCGTAAGCCAGACGAAAGGCAGGCGGCATTTGAAGAATGTTTTTATAAAGCGCAGCCATAAGCCCTTTTTATGCCGCAGCTCTATGCTGTCCTGCGCTGCTTTTTTCTTTTCAGCCACCTTGAAACCTCCCTTTTTCCGTGATAAAACGGCGTTATTATGCACTATCATTATAACAGCTGAAATCTTAAAAAACAATAAGAATTGTCTATTATGCTTAAAATCGTGTCTATTTGGCGGAGGGGGTTTGGGGCTCTGCCCCAGACCCGATTTATGGGGGCTCTGCCCCCAAGCCCCCGCAAGGGGGAATGTTTCCCCCTTGACCCCTACAATTTTGGGCTCCGCCCAAACCCGATCGCTGAGCGCTCCGCACTCAGCACTGTGCGCTGCGCGCACAGTTTCCCGCCCTTTGATTTCGGAGAAATCAAAACAACTATCCGCGCCAGCGGATAGTATGCCCACCCCTTTTTGTTTGGGGCTATCGCCCCAAACCCCGCTTTTCTCTGGAGCTGTCCAAGCCTCGATTAAGGGCTACCTCCCCCTAACTCCCTCTGCGTGCGCTTTCTATGAAGGGCACTTGATAACTTAGCAATACAGTACGTCCGCGGCGTCGTACAGACTCATTTGGCTGCTTGGCGTAGGCATTATAAAGTCCTTTTATTGGCATATTGCGACGGGCAGCGGTCGCGGCACTATTGGGGACTGCCGTCATACGCGCTTTTGACCTATGTCCTTAATTCCCGCCGAGTGCATGTTATTCTCAGATCCCTATATATTTATACAAAATTATCCCGCTCCCTTTACGGGGGCGGGCAGCTTGTCGAAAAACCCCTGATTTGCAACAAATCAGGGGTAAAATTTTTCAAATCAAGCAATTTTTCTGATAGGAA
>CANQKE010000006.1 GCA_947624435.1 uncultured Ruminiclostridium sp. | reverse complement strand
CATACCTCGCTGCATATACTCGTTGCCGGTACACTGATACCTCTTACGGTACTGATAGCGGGGAAAAAACGGGCTTTAGCGAAAGGAGGCAGCAAAAATGGCTCCGGCAGCAAAACTTAAACGGCTTATCGCACTGATATCGGCATTGTTGCTTCCGCTGTGCCTGTCCGGCTGTATACAGTATGTAGAGCTGTCCGAACGCGGGATAGTCCAGGCGGTAGGAGTGGATTATATTCCGGACAGCAAGGTATACCGTATGAGCCTGCAATACTTTTTCCAAAGCGGAGAGGGCGGCCAAAACCAGATAGACAAGACCCAGCCGAACGTATTAAAATCCGTGGGCGAGGGCGTCAGCGTATTTGACGCGGCGGAGGACGCCTCGGTCAAGACGGGAAAGGACCTTTTGTTCAGCGAAAACCGTCTGATAATAATCGGCAGCGAGCTTGCAAAGTACGACCTGGAGGGGACGCTGAGCTTTTTCGTGTCTAACTACCATTCCCATCCGAGGGCGTATGTCGCCGCGGCAAAAAATACGGCAGAGGAAATAATAGATATAAGATTCAAAGAGGGCAACGTTTCCACCGACAAGCTGACAAATATGATAACCAACGCCAGCCGCCGCGGTACCAGCCCCGACTGCCGTATATACGACGCGATGATCTCGCTGAGTTATTCTTCGCGCAGCGCATATCTTCCGATGCTCGAGGTACAGGAGGAAAAGACCGACGCCACCGTTCCGCAGGAAAGCGGCTCTTCGGGAGGACAGGGCGGCTCCGGCGGCTCGGGAGGCGGCGAGGAAGAGCAAAAGGAAAAAACCGTCGTGATAAGCGGCGGGGCGGCTTTCTCGCAAGGCAAACTTACCGGCACAGGTACGCGCGGCGATTCTGCGGGGATACAGCTTATCACGGGAGATACGCCGGAGCTGTCCGTCAGCGTTCGCACCGACGACGACAGCAAGGCGGCTACCGTCACATTGTTCAAGCTGGATATAAAGACTATCCCGAAAATATCTGACGGAAAGCTGTCATTTAAGATAGACGGCTTCGGCTTCGGCAGATATGAAGAACGCGTTTTCCTCTCCGACGGGGACGATGAGGCCGAAAACGAGCTTACCCTAAAGGTAGAACAGTCGGTAGTCAAGGCGATGACCGACGCGCTGGAAAAGATAAAGACCCAATACGGCTGCGACGCGTTCGGCTTTGAAAAGCTGCTGCTGCACAGCTATCCCGATTTTTGGTATGAAAATCGCGATAATATCAGCGAGCTCATTCGCCAAGCTCCGGTAGAGATAACATTTCGCTGTCAGCCGTATATAGAGGGTATCGCAAATTAAAAAATTTTCAATATATTCATTAAAAAACGGAAATTTTTTTGCATTGACAAATTGCCCCCAAAACTGTATAATAAAGCTGTAAATACAAATGGGGTGATATATTGAAAAAAGCTATACCAAATAAACGTTACGGATATATCGCGGTGATACTGTCCGCCATTATGCTGACCTCATGCGCGGCAGGCGGAAATACCGTAAACAGCTTAGCGTCGGTAAATTCTTCCGAGGCTCAAAGCACCGGCGTTTCCTCCGATACGGTATCCCAAAATTCCGGCGATACGCAAAACGGCAATCCTGACAACTCGGGCAGTTCTTCGGAAAACAGCAAAGAGTCCGATATAAGCACAATAGGCACTCCCGAAACCGAAAAACCTGTAATGACAGTTCAGACCGAAAAGCCTGCAACTACCGTTCAGACCGAAAAGCCCGCAACTACCGTTCAGACCGAAAAGCCTGCAACGACAATCAAAACCGAAAAGCCGAAAACTGACGCTCCCGCACCGCAGTGGAAAGAATCCGCTGCGAGCGGTACATATTACGCAGCAAAAGAATGCAGCGCGCGTGAACAGGCAGTAATAGGCTCTAAGGCGGTGCGCACCATACGCTTCGGAGAAAAGCTGACGGTCACCGCAAAGACCGATACGGGATATTACAAGCTGTCGGACGGATCGTTTATCCATTCCGATTATCTTACTAAAACCGATCCCGCCGCAACTGCCAAGCCGGTCACTACAAAAGTGCCCTCCACCACCAAAGTGCCCTCCACCACCAAAGCGCCCTCCACTACCAAAGCGCCGTCCACCACCAAAAAGCCGCAGACCGTAAAGCCTTCCACCACGCCGGCGTCAAGCGATTCGAGCGTTCCCTCCAAAAACGGCAGCACATATAATTCCGCCAAGGCCGAGGAAAAGGAAATGTTCCGACTGATAAACGAATACCGCGTGAAAAACGGGCGTTCGGAATTGATCTGGGACGATAACGCCTACCGCGCTGCACAAATACGCGTTTTGGAGCTTGTTCCCGAGTGGGGCGGACATGTCCGTCCGGACGGCTCCGCATTCCAAAGCGTATATGACGAGTTAAAGGTGGACGGTCTGAAATCCATGGGAGAAAATCTCGCCGGGGGTTTTCCCTCCGTTGAAGAGACGTTCAAGCAGTGGATAAATTCCGAGGGACATAGAGAGAACATTCTTAAAGAAAAATTCACAAGCGGCGCTATCGCGTTTTTAAGCTCACCGAAAGATCATTATAAATATTACTGGGTCCAGGAATTTACCTCGTACTTTGCTTAAGATCACAAAAAATACCTCTGTATCGAACGATACAGAGGTATTTTTGTCGCTTTCAATGAAAGAAGGTCAAGCGTCATTTTCTTCCTGCTCAAGGCTTTTCTTTCTTTCTTCTTCTATAGCGGCAATGATAACGCTCGGGCTAGCTCCGAGCGCCTCTGAAAGGCGGAAAAAGGTTTCCAGCGTCGGACGGCGCTCTCCGCGCTCTATCGCGCTGAGATGAGTTCTGCCGATATCGGCGAGATTAGCCACAACTTCCTGCGACAGTCCTTTTTCTTTTCTGAAACGCCTGATCACACATCCTACGTCCTTTGAATTTAACATTACTTACCCTCCCGTAATGAAATATAGTGTAGGCTGCAAAACGTATTGAATCTTTCCCTGCTGCGGATATACAACCAGCACATGCAGCTGAGATGCTCCGTCACTGATTTGACAGAATCTCACAATACCGAATAAACAGGCGTGCGGCCCGTATAGTATTACGGCATTCCCCTCTGCCGCCGGGCATATATGTTCTATATCCCCAGTCCACGTTTTAGCTGTTTTTAGTATATCACTAATATTTATCTTTGTCAATAGCTCATAAAGCTAAGAGGGCAAATAATTTGAAAATCTATGCTGACGGAGGGGGTTGGGATTTTATTGGGTTTGTTCAAAAATAAGCTGTACGTATATAGCAAATTGTTTTTTTTATTTTTTTCAGATATACCGGTGCATACGAAATACAAGGGATGATCCTTATCCGAATTTATTTACCTCCGCTGGCTTCTCCGACAGGACACCGAGTCCGTCATTTGCTCTTTTTCTTTTTCAATATACCGTTGCATACGAAATACAAGGGATAATCCTTATCCGAATTTATCCACCTCCGCTGGCCTCTCCGACAGGACACCCAGGGTAGGGGAAAGGCGACCTACGGTTCCTTTCCCCTACCCTCGGTTTCCTTTCGGACTTTTCTTCCTCACCCGACCCCTATCCGTCCCTTTATTCACTTTGTAGGCGGTGCCTATCCGATAAATATTATCAGCTTACGTCCTAGCTGCAATTTCCCTTTAATTACACTTCCTATGAAGGGCGCTTGATAACTCCGAAATACAGTACGTCGGTCAGGCTGTACAGAATCCTTTGGCTGCTTGGCGTAGGCATTATAAAGTTCTTTTATCGGCACGGTGCGACGGGCGGCGGGCGCGGCACTTTTGGGGGCTCTGGCCCAATCCCCCGCTGTGCGCTGCGCGCACAGATTCTCGCCCTTTGATTTCGGAGAAATCAAAACAACTATCCGTGCCAGCGGATAGTATGCCCACCCCCTTTTTTGGGGCTGCCGCCCCAAGCCCCGCTAATTTTTATTTTTGGGCTCCATCAACCGAGGTTTCCGCCCCCAAACACATAAAAAAAGGACAACGCCGCTGCGTCATCCTTTTTATGTTCAATTCTTTATTACTTGAAATATCTCTTCAAAAGACCTTCAAACGCTTTGCCGTGTCTTGCCTCGTCCTTTGCCATCTCATGTACGGTGTCATGTATAGCGTCAAGGTTGAGCTGCTTTGCTTTCTTCGCAAGATCGAATTTGCCCTGAGTAGCGCCGTGCTCCGCCATAACTCTCTTTTCGAGGTTTTCCTTGGTGGAATCGCTTACCACGTCGCCGAGCAGCTCTGCAAACTTTGCAGCATGCTCAGCCTCTTCCCAAGCGGCTTTTTCATAGTACAGGCCTACTTCGGGATAACCCTCTCTGTGAGCGGCTCTCGCCATTGCAAGATACATGCCGACCTCGGTGCATTCACCCTCGAAATTAGCCTTGAGCCCCGCGATTATCTCCTCGTCGGTAACCGCCTTTGCAACGCCTATCTTGTGCTCGTCGGCAAATACCAGACCGCCGTCCTCGGTCACTTCCTTGAACTTATCGCCCGGAACCTTGCACTGAGGGCAGAACTCCGGCGGGGTATCGCCTTCATAAACATATCCGCATACGGGACATACAAACTTTTTCATGTCGTTTTCTCCTTTGTTAAATTTATAAAATCAGTAAATATTACTGTTTTTTAATTATACTACATAACCGGCGATTTGTCAATACGCTTTTACAAAAATATCACCCGTCAGCCGTCAGCATTCTGCCTTTTTTTCATGCGCTTCCAGTTAAAAAATCCGTACCCGTCATTTATCAAAAAGACCGCAAAGCAGGCGGTCATCGGCAGATAGCTTATATCTTCCGCGCTTGCAAGCGCCCATAATCCTATAAGAACTATATCGTTAAGCGCATACGCCGCCGCGTAAAACGGGCTGCGCAGCATGGTAAGCGCGGACGCGATAAAGCTGGTGGTGACCGACAGAGTGCTTAGCAGCAAATTAGCGTTGCCGAGCGCTTTAAGTATAAAATAAAATGCTATTGTGACAGCGGCCGCAGATACGGTGATTATCAGCCTTTTGCCTTTTGTTAAAACGGCGACCTTTACCTCGGCAGAATCCTTATATGGGTTCTTTATCCAGGACACGACCGACGCCGCCGCGATAGGAGCGGTCATACCAAGATAGGTTATCATCTCCCCATAATAAGAAAAGAAAAACGAGATAACGCCGTAGAATACCGCGAATATCACCGTCAGCACCTGACCTAACACATACCCTTTCGCAACGAAGATAAGCGCGGTCACACCGATAAGCGACGATACTAACGTCAGCGGGTCGGCGGGAGAAAAAACAAAGCAGACCGTCACGGCAACGACGGAAAATATCCACAGCCCCAGCTCGAACCGCGTCAGCTGCGCAAACGCTTTTTTCAGCTTCATGATCCTCCATAGCTCTTCCGAAATTTACGGGAGCATATATTTTTCTCTGTATTTTGCGAACTTGTCGCGGAATTCCTTGTTATCCTGCGCTTTTAACTCATTGAGGTAGTTATGCGTATCGAAATTATTTTCGCTTATCTGGATAAGGCAGACCGCGATATTTGAACAGTGATCCGCCACCCGCTCGAAATTAGTTACTATATCGGTAAGCACAAATCCCATTTCGATAGTGCATTTTCCTTTGCGCAGACGGCGTATATGCCGGTCGCGTATCTCGCCGCTGAGCTTGTCTATGACCTCTTCAAGCGGCTCTACCGATTTTGCAAGCTTGGTGTCGTTGCGCTCAAAGGCTTTTACCGCGGTGTCCAGTATCTCGTTTACGGCGTCGCTGAAAATGCGTATCTCATTCATCGCTTTTTTGGAAAATTCAAGCTGCTTTTCGTGCATCTCAACAGCGCAGTCTTTTATATTGACCGCATGGTCGGATATACGTTCAAAGTCGCTGATACAGTGCAGCAGCATATTGACTGTCTGGTTTTCCGAAACGGTCATGCTCTTAGAACCGAGATTGAGCAGATAGCTGCCGAGCTTGTCCTCGTAAATATCAACGATATCCTCGTTGGAATCCACCCTTGTGCAGTCCTGTTCGTTATAGGAGGAAAGCAGCGCTATCGACATTCTCAGCGTAGACCTTGCGCAGTCGGACATCTTCCCCGCCGCCTGCTTGCATTGTTCCAGCGCCACCGACGGCGTAGCAAGAAAACGCGGGTCGAGTATCTGGTACTCCTCCTTCACAGGCTCCGCCTCGTCCTTCTTGTCGCGTATGGTAAGGCAGGCGAGCTTTTCCAGCCCTTTAGCAAACGGCAGCAGCGCCAGCGTCGCAAATACGTTGAATACGCTGTGGATTATCGCTATACCTACCTGCCCGGCAGGCTCTCCGACAAATTCCAGCGGGAAAAGCGCGTTTATCGAATAGAATATCGCCATAAACAGCACAGTGCCTATCAGATTGAAGTACAAATGCACCAGCGCGGCGCGTTTAGCGTTTTTGTTAGCTCCGACGCAGGACAGCAATGCGGTAACGCAGGTGCCTATATTCTGTCCCATGATTATCGGTATCGCCGAGCTGTAGGTGACCGCTCCGGTATCGCACACCGCCTGCAATATTCCGACCGACGCCGACGAGCTTTGAAGTATCGCGGTGATAACAGCTCCCGCCAAAACACCCAGCAGCGGATTTGAGAACATCGTGAGTATGCTGCGGAAGGATTCGTTTTCCGCAAGCGGCTCTACCGCGCCTTTCATCATTTCCATACCCGCCATAAGCACCGTAAAGCCGAGCAGAATGCTGCCTACGTCCTTTTTGCGGCTGCTCTTGCTCATCATTATCATGAAAACGCCGATTATCGCAAGTATCGGCGTAAAGGAAGTCGGCTTAATCAGCTGTACGAACAGATTCCCGTCCTCTATTCCGGTAAGGGAAAGCAGCCATGACGTGATGGTGGTACCGATATTCGCGCCCATTATCACGCCTACCGCCTGCGATAATTTCATTATTCCGGAGTTTACAAAGCCTACCACCATTACCGTAGTAGCGGAGGAGGACTGTATCACCGCAGTGACCAGTGCGCCTAACGCCACCGATTTTATCGGGTTGGAGGTAAGCTTTTCCAGTATTTTTTCAAGCCTGCTGCCGGACAGCTTTTCCAAGCCCTGCCCCATGGTATTCATACCGTACAGGAACAGAGCCAGTCCGCCTATCATCGTCAGTATGCCGAATATATCCATACCGTTTGTCCTTTCAGCTCAAAACCACATATCCGCCCGCAAAACTGCCGGACAGTAATTCAGCCTGGAGTAGTATCCCGACCATGGTCGGGATACGTCACCAAGCTGACGTTTTTATCAAAGCTCAGCTATAGAAAAGATCACTGTACCGAACGGGAACGAAACCGGTACTCTGAGCGTGTATTTTGCTTTTATCGCCGCAACGTCCGCCGCATTTTGCACCTGCTGCGGAGAAAGAGTAAGCTCCTTGCCTACGGAGTTGGATACGTTTACGGTAAACAAGCCGTTGCTTAAATTGAGGAACTCGCTCACAACGTCCTTGGTGTATTCGTCGTTTTCGGTAAGCTCCTCCTCCGCATAACGGGAAGCGAAAGCCGTAAGCGCCGCGTCGTCTGCCATTATGGAGGTCGCCGCATCAAAGCCGCCGCTTATTTTCTGTACCAGCGCGGTATTGCAGCACGACGTATCCGCAGTGGAAAGCGGGGTAAAATCATCTCCGATAAAGCGTATCAGATCCTTGAACAATATATTTACATATTCAAAGATAAGCTCCGAATTGTCGGTCTTTTTATCGGCAATGTCGTAAAAGCTGCCGATGACCGCGCCGGTCTTTTGAGTGCTTTCCGCAACGAAATCCTCGTCGTCCAGATGATGCTCCGCCTTGTAGCTGTTCAGCGCCTTTTCAAATTCCTCATTGGTAAGACAGCCCATATCTACAAGCGCTTGTCCTAAAACAAGACAGCCGGTCTTTTGCGCCGACAGCAGCTGAGTTACCTGCGCGGGAGTAAGATATCCCATCTCCACCGCGATGTCGCCTATCCTCTTATCCACCGTCGCCTGCATCTTATGTACCGCGTCCACCTGCTTTGCGGTCATGTAGCCCGCGTTGATGGCAAGCACGCCCAGTTTTACGCGCGTGCTGCTCTTAAGATCTATCGCTTTCTGAAGATTCTCTGCCGAAACTATCTGCTTGTTAAGCAGATAACTGCCGAAAAATTGTGTAAACATAAATTTCTGACGCCTTAAAAAGGCATTCTCCTTTCATAGGTTACGGTATTGCGGTCATACCTCTTTGAAGTAATGATCCAACAGCTTTACCAGTCTTTCTTCCTCCACCGGCTTTTGAAGAAAATCGCTCGCGCCGTATTTTATAGCCTCTGTAAGATTTCCCTCGGTGCCTATTGAAGTAGCCATAACTATATTGGCCTTAGGAGTGGTCGCCTTGATAGCCTTGAGCGCTTCGACTCCGGACATTTCCGGCATTACTATATCCATAAAGGTGATATCCGGCATTACCTCGGCAAATTTTTCCACCGCGTCCTTGCCGTCTTTAGCCTCGTAAATATTGGTGATCCCATAATTTTCAAGCAGCATCCTCATCTTTTTTCTTATCATCATGGAATCGTCGCAGATAAGAACCTTAGCCTGTGAAACAGAAGTTGACATTTCGTTCTCCTCCTAAATATTATGTAACTACAGTATAGCATTTTTTTCGGAATAATGCAATACCTTTTTTGAGTTTTATACCCTATTTTGTGAAACATATACCAATATCCGGCGGACATATTATGAAAACAGCACGGTGTAGGTCACGCCCGCCCATTCTCTGTACCAGTATACCGGCAAAAGGTGCAGCGGCGTCGCCGACGGAAAGGACAGCGCGTCTATATCCTGCTTTTCGGCAAGCATTCTCGCTCTGAGCATATGAAAACCGTCGGTTATTATCACCGATCCCTCCGGCAGGCCGTTTTCCTCTATCACCCGTTTTGAAAACGCCAGATTTTCCTCGGTAGATAAGGACTTATCCTCGGTGAAAATTCGGCTTGGCTCTATCCCGTGGGATATCAGGTATTCTTTCATAGCGTCGGCCTCCGTCATCGGCTCTCCCTCGCCTTTTCCTCCGGATACTATACATACCGATCCCGGCGAAGAAGTGAGAAACTCCAGCGCGGCGTCCAGCCTGTTTTTCAACATAACGCTCGGCCCGCTGTCATACACCTGACAGCCGAGCACTATCGCGGTGCGCCCGCTGTTCGGCTGCGGAGTATCAAGACAGCTTCCGATCATTTTGACCGATAAATATCCCGCATATCCTATTATCAGCGCGATCAGCGCAAGATATACCCGATATAATACCCGCCGCCGTCCGGTATTCGCGACCCGACCGATAAGCGCCGCGGATATAAGCATTCCGCCGCCCAGCACCCCGATAAGCGTGCCGGCGTTTATTATCCGCCTAAACAGCGGCAGCAGTACCGTAAGCAGGGCAAAACAGCCGCCGAAAAACATTACGGCGCATAATATCCGCTTGCCGACGGGTATATCCGTTTTGCGGCAGTCTTGCATTTTATTTTGAAAGGAGCTTTTTCACGCGCTCCATAGCTTCTACCGTGTTCTCATAAGTGCCGAACGCGGTAAGTCTGAACCAGCCGTCGCCGTTCTTGCCGAATCCCGCGCCGGGTGTGCCTACCACCTCCGCATTACCCAGCAAACGGTCAAAGAACGTCCAGCTGTCCTCGCCGTCGGGGCACTTGAACCATATGTAAGGGGAATTTTTGCCGCCGGTGTATTTAATGCCGAGCGAATCGAAGGTGTCCGCGATGACCTTTGCGTTGCGCATATAATACGCGATAGTTTCGCGCGTCTGCTTTATCCCCTCCGGGGTGAATACCGCCTCTGCCGCGCGCTGAACAGGATAGGACACGCCGTTGAACTTGCTGCCCTGACGTCTGCACCACAGCTGCATAAAGCTCATTTCTCCGCCGTCGGGAGTTTCTATCATAAGCTCCTTGGGGATAACGGTATAGCCGCATCTCGTTCCGGTAAAGCCGGCGGTCTTTGACAAAGAGCATATCTCTATAGCGCACTTTCTCGCGCCCTCTATGCCCATTATGCTCCTCGGAAGCTCCGGGTCGGAAATAAACGCCTCGTATGCCGCGTCAAAAATAATTATTGCCTTGTTTTTCAGTGCGTAATCCACCCACGCCTTAAGCTGTTCTTTTGTATATACCGAACCGGTGGGATTATTCGGCGAGCAAAGATATATCATTCCCGGCTTTATATTCTCGTCCGGCATTGCGGCAAAGCCGTTTTCCTCGGTGGAATCTGCGTAATACACCTTTCTTCCGCCCATTATGTTGGAATCGACGTATACCGGGTACGCCGGGTCGGTGACCAGCACGTCGTTCGACGGGTCGAACACATCGCCGATATTGCCGCAGTCGGATTTTGCGCCGTCGCTTATCAGCACTTCGTCCGGGCTTATCTCAACACCGTAGGAGGCATAGTATTTCGCCACCGCCTCGCGCAGAAAATCATAGCCCATTCCGCTGTCCTCATATCCGCGGAAGGTCTCCTTGACGCCCATCTCGTCCGCCGCTTTTTTCATAGCGTCCACAACAGTCTTTGCCAGCGGCTGGGTCACGTCGCCGATGCCCATTCTTATTATTTTGTTGTCGGGATGAGCCTGCGTGTACTCCTTTACCCTCTTGCCTATCTCGATAAAGAGGTAATTTTTCTTAAGATTCAAAAATCCTTTGTTCATCAGTGCCATAAGTTTACTTCCTTTCCTGCCTGAGTCAGTCTTGATTTACACTGTTTTAATTATACTATCAGCCGCTTAAAAAGTCAAGCGCCGCATTATATTTGCAGCGCTTGTCATTTTCCCTTTTTATCCTTTAACAGCGGCTTTATCAGCCTGTATATCTCTCCGGTGCGGGTAGTGCCGTATTTTTTTGCGATACGATTATTGATACCCGTCTTAGTGGAAAGCTCACGTATACATTTTATCACAAATTCACATTCCTCCGGGTCGGTCAGCACCTTGCGAACTTCCTTTGCTATACTGTCCGAGGCGGAACCGCCCAACGCGGCGGAAATACTTTTTGCCACGTCCACCGCGGTTTTCTTATCCCGCCAGAACTGCGCCGCGGTCTCAAAGCCGTGATCCTGGGATATTATAAAATAGCTTGCGTCCGGCTCGCCGTTTATCATATAACCGAGATATGATACCAATTGAAAATCCAAAGCGTTTTTCGCGCCGGTAACGGCCTTTATAGTATATATCGGCGCCGTCGCTTTCACAAGGTCGTGATACGTCGCAAAGGTCATGGAGTTGGCGTGCTCGCTGTAGAAGATATAGACCCGGTCGTTCTTTGTCAGGCGATCCACTCCGGCAAGGCCGTCGGATTTTACATTTTCAAAATCCACAAGATATATCGACATACCGCACCTACGCCCGCTTCTGAAGATTTGCGACCGTTTTAAGATATTTTTCGTACTTGTCGCAAACCGTCTTTGCTTCTCCGAACGCTATCTGCTTTCCTTTGTCCAGCCATAATACCTTGTTGCAGAGCTTTCTTATCTGTCCCGTCGCATGGGATACCAATATCGTTATATTTCCTTTAGAGAGAAGCTCGTTCATGGTCGCCTCGCTCTTGATACGAAACGCGCCGTCGCCCACCGCAAACACCTCGTCGAGAATAAGTATCTCCGGCTCTACCAGACAGGATATAGCGAAAGCAAGACGGCTTCTCATGCCGGACGAAAGCTGCTTGAACAACCTGTCCTTATATTCGGTAAGCTCGGCGTACTCCAGTATCTCCTCATATTTGGAATCCATAAATTCTCTGGTGTAGCCGAGGATCGCGCCTCTCATATATATATTTTCCTTAAGCGAAAGATCGCCGTCAAAGCCTGTGCCGAGCTCTAACAGCGCGGCGATCTTGCCCTCTACGTCTATCGTTCCGCTTGACGGTCTCAGCACGCCGGATACAGCCTTGAGCAGGGTGGATTTTCCCGCTCCGTTCGTCCCGACTATACCGAGAAAATCTCCCTCTCTGAGGGAGAAGGTGACCCCGTCCACCGCAAGAAAATCAGTCGCGGTGAGCGTACCCTTTATTTTTCGTACTATATATTCTTTAAGACCTATATCGCGAAAATTTCCGGCTCTGTATTTTATAGAAACATTGTTTACTTCGACCTTCATACCCGACACCCCTGTTTATCAGAAATAATACACGAACTTCTGTTCGGTCTTTTTGTGGACAAAATATCCTATTCCGAGCATTACAAGCGCTACAGCCAGACAGAAGATATGCGAGGACAGATCCGGCACGATCCCGTCTATTATGACCTGTCTTACATAGGTAATGTATCGGTATATCGGATTTATTGAGAAAAGTATCTGAAAATCCGCAGGGAACATATCTGTAGTATAGAATATTGCCGAAACGAATACCAAAAGCTGAGTAAATATTCCGTACAGATACTGCGTATCCCTGAAAAACACAAACATGGATGACAGTATATATCCCACGCCTATATTAAAAATCGTCATACAAACAATCGGATAAATTATCAAAAGCATGTGCGGTCCGAACGACAATCCGTCGATCGCGACAAATATAAAGAACACCGCCAGCGTAAGCATAAAGTTGAATATATTTGCTACATTTGACGAAAGCAGAAAAATCGTTTTCGGAACTTTTATATTTGATATGACTCCGGCATTTGACAGCATTGAAAACATACCGGAGTTGGTGGATGAAACAAAGAAACTGTACATCAATGTTCCCGACAAAAGATAAATGGTATAATGTTCTATATTTCTGTGGAACAGATACGAAAAGACAAACAAATATATAAGAAAATTAAAAAACGGCGAAAGCACGCTCCAGAACACACCGAGCACCGTACGCTTGTACTTTTTCTTGAAATCCCTTTTGGTAAGCTCCTCAAACAAGAACTTGTACTGCTTTATCTTATCCTTGAATTTCATACCGTCATTTATGACGGTGCCGTTTTGTCTTTTCTGCTTTTTTACAGCTAAAGCCGCGCCTTTATTTCCGGCGTTTTTCGGCTTTTTGCCGGAAGCTGCCTCGGGTCTGGGACGGCGGGGTCTTTCACCTGTAGGTGTTGTACCGCTTGCGGGACGCGGACGGCGAGGAGTTTCACCTGCCGGCGTTGTACCGCTTGCGGGGCGCGGGCGGCGAGGAGTTTCACCTGCCGGCGTTGTACCGCTTGCGGGGCGCGGGCGGCGAGGAGTTTCACCTGCCGGGACCGTTCCGTCTGCGGGACGAGGGCGTCGAGGTCTTTCCCCTGCCGGTACCGTACCATCTACAGGTCGCGGGCGGCGGGGCCTTTCTCCTGCCGGGACTGTACCGTCTGCGGGTCTCGGACGGCGGGGTCTCTCTCCTGCCGGGACTGTACCGTCTGCGGGTCGCGGACGGCGAGGTCTTTCCCCTGTAGGTGTTGTACCGTCTGCGGGACGAGGGCGGCGAGGCCTTTCTCCCGCCGGGACTGTACCGTCTGCGGGTCGCGGGCGGCGAGGCCTTTCGCCTGTAGGCGTTGTACCGCTTGCCGGTTGCGGACGGCTCTCAGGCTGAGTTTTAGGAGCTTCACTCGGCTTGTCCGCAGTTTTTTTCTGATCTATCGAATTTAATATTGAAGTGGTGCTTATGTTACCGGGCTTAGGCTCTACAGGCTTTTCGACAGCCTTGGGAGGTTCGTTTTTATTTTTACCGTCGGCGTATTCCGCCAGGATATCATCTATATTAAAATTATCCGGCATCAGCTCTTCACTCCTTTCATGATATGTTCTTCATATACATATTCGTTGTAACTTTCAAACAAATGATTTTCTGCGGCGCTTTTGAACGGGGCATAGGCGTCCCGTCCGCTTATATTCTTCAAAAAATCATACCCTATCGACGAATAATCCTCTGCGAACTGTCTTATCCCGTCATGTATCCGCCGCACATACCCGCTATTCGGATTATCGCTTAAAACAGGAACGGCTTTGCCGTTTTGCAGCTCAAAGCGCAGCAGCGAACCCTCCTCGCTGCTGAACAGCATTTCAAAAAAAAGATTGTGTTTCATTTCGGGCGAGTGGAACTCATACAGATCCCGGTCGTGAGCCGAGGAAAAGCAATAAGCCGCCATACTGCCGTCGGCAAAGAACGTATCGATGGTATCCGCATTAAGGTGGAACGCGTGATTCGTACCGCAAAGTGCGCCGAAAGTATTTACATAAGGCGCTATTTCGTTAATCAACAGGCTTAACGAAATATGACCGCTGCCTGCCCACCCGCAGTCTACAGTCACCACTCTCTGTGAGTCAGACAGCTTTTCGCGGATATACTGCACGGCAGCCCTCTTTTCCGGCTCAAAGTGCTTTGCCAGTCTTTCACGATTACCGAATACCCAGTCGGCAAGCTTTTTTGCGCTGCGCTCATCCAGAGCCGCTTTCATGTCAAGCCCAAATTCCGCCGAAAACGCGGACAGCCCCGCTTCTTCTACAATCTTCTCTATTATATCACATGATGATACTTTTTGCAAGATATATTTTTCAACAAAATCCGTTGGAAAACTCCCCGCCGATATGACAGAACCGGCAGTACGCGACCAATACACATACTCCGTCCTTATGCCGCCGAAATATTTATCGTATATTTCCTTAACTATACAGCCGTCTCTCGCAAGGAAAAAGATGCAGTCCGCGTTTTTCTCCCGCGCATATCTGTCTATAAAGTTACAATATCCGTATATCAGCAGTCCGCCGTAAACGTAACCCAGCTCAAAATACTTATCGTATACCGTTTCCCTTGCGTGCAGACGGGAATTTACCGTACCCGCCCAGACCGAGCCTATAAGAGCGGACATATCCGAAGTGCGATAGCAGCCCTCCGACGGGTTTTTACATTTTACCGTGTCAAATCCCTCTTTACGGGCGTTTTCTATGTCTGAACGCTGATTATCCCCCACATGTACATATTTTCCGACAGGATATTTTTCTTTAAGCTGTTTATAAGCCGAGCCGTCGAATTTCGCCTTGCCGGTATCGCAGGAAACCAGCAGCTCACTCCAGCCGGAATAACCGCAGGAGGACAGCAGCTGTTCCATTATCGGCGACGGCAAGTACATATCGCTTAGTATGACCGGCTTTATCCCGCGCTGTAAAAGATCGTCCCATACCCGCTTCATATAAGGATTTGCAAGGCACATCGCCTTTTCCGCATCAAGCTCCGTATCTATAAGCGTCTGCCGCTCGATGCCGGTAACATCGCTCAATCGGTCGGCGATATCATAGATATTCACCTCATAGCTCCCGCTGTTATCATGCTTATAGGCTCTTGCCGCTTTTTCCGCCTCTATCCTTTCCTTGCGGAAATTCGGACAATGCAGCTTCTCCCCGACAAAGTAAAAAACGTCTGTCGGCCTTGCGGTACGGCGGAATATCAGCGTATCGAATATATCGAACGAGATGCAGTCATATCCCGCCAGCCTGTTTGCAAGCTGCTCGGGAGATTCCGCCCCGGCGGCAAACTCTCCGCTTTCGCAGGGTACGAGCGTCAGCTTCTGCTTTACCTTTTTTACGCTTACGCTGCGGTCATGCAGGATATAATAGCCGAAATTCAGCCGCAGCAGATAAAGCCACGACTTTATCCCGCCTTTCCCGCCGGTCATCGCAACATATGCCTCATATTTATGCTTGATAAGCCGTTTCCTATTTACCAGTAAATTATAAAGCCTAAGCTTAAGTCCCATTTTTCACCCTGACCTGTCTTACACCTTGTTGAATGCCTTTTTCAGCCGCATTTGCAGCCTGCTCGGAAGAATGCCCAGCACCAGCGGCTTTATCGCATGGAAAAAACCTTTCGGCATCAGCCCCAGCTTTTTGAAGCCGTTCATTCTGACCTTATATTCGTCCACCCGCATACGAAACGGGACGGAACGTAAATTTGTATCATAATAAAAATAATAAAGCTGCTCGTTGATGTTCGCCGCCTTGAATCCCTCGGCGTACAGCCTCATAAAAAGGTCGTAATCCTCGTATTTCTTCGTTCTTCCGGTAAGGCGGTAGCGGCAGGAATCGAACACCTCCCGGCGGAACATCACGCTGCCGTGTATAAAAGGGGAATTGAAAAGAAAATCGGTTTTCTCCACCTCAGCAGGCATACTGCGCGAGCCGTGTACATTACCGCCGCTGTCAAACAACGCGCAGTCGCTGCCGACAAAGGCTATATCCGGTCTGCCGTCAAGAAACGCCGCCTGCTTTTCAAACCTTTCCGGTACCGACCAGTCGTCGTCGTCCTGACGCGCGATATATTTTCCTGCCGCATGCTCTAAGCAAAGGTTCAGCCCGCGCGCAAGCCCCTTGTTTTTGCCGGAGGAAATTATTTTTATCCTGCTGTCCTCCGGCAGATAATCAAGACTGCCCGACTCGCTGTTGTCATCGCATATTATCAGCTCGAAATCGCCCAATGTCTGCGTCAGCACCGACTGCACCGATTTTGTAAGCATCTCGCGGTCGCTGTTATATACGCTCATTATCACCGATATCAGCGGCATACCTACCTCTTTTCCCGCAGCAGCCTGAGCTTTTCCCACAGCCGAACGCTCAGCCTGTATAAGCATTTCGGCTTAACGTCGGACAGCGCGATAGTACCGTAAAGCCAATATACCCCTTTATCGGGATAAATATTTCCTCCGCTCAGCCTGTTGAGCATTCTTCTTACAAAAAGCAGGCTTTTAAGGCTTTGCTTATCGCATTTTTCGGCGATAGGCTCAAGATTTTTCTCGGTGGAATCATCACAGAAGCTGAATACCGAAAACGCCTCTGCCTCTTCCTTTGTAGGAGAATACATAAGCCTTATCAGCAGCTTTTTACATATCTTTTTTGCGTTGTTTATATCTATGCTGCCTGCGTTAGGAGTGCACTCCTTTGCAAAGCGGCGGGCGATATCGCATTGAAGCTGAGCCGGCCTTGCCGCAGACGGCAGCACCGTCCCCGTTATAGGTACTATCAAGCCGTTTTCTTTGTTGTAGCCGATAGTCATTCCGTGAGGGGCGGAGCAAAAGCACTCAAACAAATTATTACAAAAGCGCGGCACGACCTTGTGCGCGTCCTCTCCGGAAAAGAGGAACGGGTGATATTTCTCCCCCGACAGCGCTTTGAACAGCCCGAAATAAAACCCGCGCACCTCTTCGCAGGCTCGTTTCCCCTCGGTAAGCTGCTCAAACGCGCTTTGGATAGAGCCGAGCCAGCCGGTATCCGCCAGCGCGTAAGGGATATCCTCAAACAGCCCCTCCTGCTCAAAGTATTCCTGTATCAGCTCATATTTATCCTTTGCGTTCTCTCTTAACATCGACAAAAACAATTCGCTCTGCTTAAGCTTTTCACAAAATACGTCATGCTCCGCGTTGGTCATCTGCGCGTCCTCGCTGCCCGCAAAGCCGATATCGCGGTAGACCGATCCCCGCTGCTCCTTATCGAACCCCGCGCGCAGCAATGTATTTGACGCGGACTGTCTTGCGCATCTGCCGAATATCCCGCTCTCCTCCGCTTTTTCGGAAGTATCGCAAAGATAATACAGCGCGTTTTTAAGAGAATAGCGCGAGCAGTACAGATACCGGCAGTCGATGTCAAAGCCTGTCCTTTCGCACAGCTCACGCGCTATAATATTCATTATATATCCGTCTCTTGCAAGGAAATATATCCGTCTTATCCCCAGCTTTTTCGCCTCCGACAGGATAAAAAGGACATAGCAAAACAGCACCGGCGCGGTCACATGAGCCGTCGTCCATGCGAAAACATCTTCTTTTTCCTCTTCCCGAAGTATCCGCTCCGCCGCCGAAGCCAGCGCGGCGTCGCTCTTCAGTATCTTCAGATAATCCTTGTTCAATCTCTCTCCGCCTATGCTTTTGACGCGTTTTCTTTCAAAGCCGCGTCTTTTTTCTCTGCCGTAAGCCCCGGCAGCATCTGTCTGTATATATCCGTCATCGCCGCCGTCGCACAGTCAAGACTGTATTTTTGCGCGGCTTTTTTGCCGTTTTCTCCTAGTATCTTACAAAGCTCTTTATCGTCGCTGAGCCGTCTTAACGCGCCGCAAAATCCCATATAATCGTCGGGAGCGTACAGCATGGCGTTCACCCCGTCGACGGCGTATTCCAAAGTACCCCGGTTAGCCGCCGCAATAAGCGGAAGTCCCGCCGCCATAGCCTCTATCGCGGCAAGACCAAGCCCCTCTCTGCGGCTGGGGAAGATGAACGCGTCGGCGGCGGACAGCAATTGCTTTGCGTCATATCGGTATCCGGCAAAAATTATCCTGTCCTTAGCGCCGAGCTGCTCCGCCAGCTCCTCGCAGCTTCTCAGCATGCCTCCGTTGCCGCAGACCAGCATATATACGTTCTTTACCTCGGCCGCCGCCTTTACCGACATCTCAACGTTCTTATTTGCGTTTATTTCGGAATTTGACATTATAAGGAAAGCGTCCTGCGGTATTTTGAACTGTTTTCGTATCGCCTGTCTGTCCCCGCCGCCGACCTTGTCCAGCTGCGCCCCTATTCCCGGGATAATGAACGGCAGGCATTTTTTCCCCTTGCATATCCTTTTCGCAACTCCGTGATCCTCTTGATTTATCGTAATAAGTCCGTCGGTAAAACGCACGAGCAGTTTTTCTATCAGATAGTACAGCTTGTACAGCTTCGGCGCGCCTTTATAAAAATGAAAGCCGTGCGCGGTATACAGCACAACGGTGCCTTTTTTTCGGGGTTTTCTCACGGCTAAGCGGCCTATAACCGCCGCTACCGGAGTATGGAAGTGTATAACGTCGTATTTATTCTTCTCCGCCAGCCTCTTTACCTCTCTATAGGAGGTGAAATTTTTCAGTGCGATCGGAGAACGATAAAACGGCACCTGATAAAAATGGTCGCAGTACGGTATCTTAGGCTTTTCGCCAAAGTCAAAATCGTTTCCTGCGCAGACGTCTACGGTATAGCCCTGCTCCTTGAACCATTTCAGATAAGGGATATGGAATTGCAGAATATGCTTTTTTGCGACAGACGCTACAAATAATACGCGGCCGCTCAATCCGCTCCCCCCTCTGAAAACAAAATTTCGGCATATTAAGCCGCGGCTTTAGTCCGTACGGTATCTTATTATCCTCCGCCGAAAGCCGAATATGTCTGTAAATAGTTATAACTATACATTTTAAGTATACTATATTATGGTAAAAAAGTCAATACAAAAACCGCAATTTACAAACCCTTTAAGGTTGACAAAATTTTGTTTTTGTGGTAAAATAATCAGCGTTAGATAAGGCAATATCAAAAGGAGAACACATGAGTAAACAAAAGCAAAACGAAAAAATCACCGCAATGGTGCTGTGCGCTTTATTCGCCGCGATAACCGCTATTCTTTCGCAGGTGTCGGTACCTATGCCGAGCGGCGTACCTATAACGCTGCAAACCTTTGCGGTGGCGCTGTGCGGATATTTCCTCGGCGCGGGAAAAGGCGCGGCGGCAATTTCGGTATATATAGCGATAGGAGCGATAGGCGTGCCGGTGTTCGCCGGATTCAAAGGCGGCATCGCTTCTATTATGGGACTTACCGGCGGCTTTATTATCGGCTTTATCGCACTTGCGGCACTGTGCGGTATCGGGGTGAAAAATCCCGCGCTTAAAATGATCTTCGGCATGGCGGGACTTTTGGCGCTTCATCTTTTAGGTACGGCTCAATATGCGTTACTGTCCGGCACCGAGCCGATACCGGCGTTTTTGACGGTATCCGCGCCGTATCTTATCAAAGACGCGGTAAGCGTGGTATTGGCGTATCTTGCCGCTATGGCGATGAAAAAGACGCTTAAAATGATATCCCGTCAAAAACCGGCACAGTAACAAGCGTGCCGCTGTTCCTATAGTATTAAAAATCGGCAGGTATGCAAAAACATACTTGCCGATAATTTATTTCATCTTTTTAAGAACGTCTATCACTTTATCCAGCGAATCGCAAACGGCGTAAACCTTTTCCAGCTGTTCTTTAGCGGGAGGGGTAAGATCCGGCACCATGACCGTAACGCAGCCGGCGCCGCTCGCCGAGGCAACGCCGTTCGGGCTGTCCTCAAGCGCCATGCAGTTTTTCGGCGGCAATCCCAGCTTTTCGCAGGCATAAAGATAAATATCGGGACAGGGCTTGCCGTTTTGTATCATGTTGCCGCAGATCACCTGTTCAAATTTGTCATACACTCCGGCCGGGATAAGATATTCCCGCGCGCGGTCAATGTCGGTAGCGGTCGCCACCGCCGTGCGGTAGCCGTTTGTATTAAGATAGTCCAGCAGCGTATCCAGCCCCGGCTTTTTCTCAGTAGGATGCTGCTTTATATACGCGTTCATCAGCTCTATGCGGCGGGCGCGTATCTTTTTATAATCGCAGTTATCGCCGAACCATTCTTTAAGCCTCGGCGCGGCAAACTTCCCCGCGAAAGAACGCAGCGCCAGCGCATGCTCACGCTCCATGGGAAAGCCGTATTCCCGCGCCGCCTCGCACCAAAACCGCACTAACAGCTTTTCGGTGTCCAGCATAAGCCCGTCCATGTCAAATATTACCGCTTTTATCTTCATATATTCGCCCTATATCTTCTTCATTTTCGAGAATTTCGCCGCTATCTTCTTAGTTCCCTGCGTATCGAACGCAACCTCCAGCAGCCAATCTCCGCCCATAGGCTTAGCGGAAAGCACCGTCCCCTCGCCGAATACCTTATGCTGCACGCGGTCACCCTCGTTGTAAATTTCATTGGAAGCTTCGGTTACAGCCGGCTTGGGTCGCTGCTGAAGATATCCGGTGTTCTGCCGCTGCGGGATATATTCGCGCTGCTGTGTTATAGTTTTGTCGTTATATTCCATATACTGCGCGGGTATCTCCGCCGCAAAGCGGGAAACGCGGTTGCGCATGGTCTGACCGTACAGCATACGCTGTTTTACACAGGTGATATGTAATTTTCGCTTAGCGCGGGTTATCGCAACATAAGCAAGCCTGCGCTCCTCCTCTATCTCCGTCGGATCGAGCATTGAGCGGTAGCCCGGAAAGATATTCTCCTCGGCGCCTACAAGAAAGACCGTGTCAAATTCCAGCCCCTTAGCGGAATGTATCGTCATCAGCACCACGCGGTCCTCGTCCTGCTCGTAGCTGTCCATATCGGAAACCAGCGCCACCTGCTCCAGAAATTCCGATAACCCGCAGCCCTCGTTTTCTTTGGCAAAGGTTATCAGGTTGGATTTAAGCTCGTTTATGTTCTCAAGCCGCATTTCACCCTCAAGTCCCTGCGCTTTAAGCGCGTCGCGGTAGCCGAACATGTCCAGCACCTCGTCAATTATATTGCCGTCCGCGATGTCGTCCGCCGACGCGGAAAGCTCGGCGAACAGTTCTCCCAGCGGCACAAGCACCTTTGCTTTTTTTGACAGGGTAGGCAGCCCCTCGCTTTCAAGCATGACCTCTATAGGAGATAACCCCATACCGTGCGAGATGTTCAGTATCTCCTCCTGCGTCGCCGCGCCTATCCCGCGCAGCGGCTCGTTGATTATGCGGGAAAACCTCACCTCGTCGAAATTGTTGTTCAGCACGCTCAGATATGCGACTATGTCCTTTATCTCCTTTCGCTCGTAAAAGCGCACGCCGCCGATTATCCTGTAGGGTATGCCGCTTTTCGCAAGCGCGGTCTCTATCGTGCGGGACTGCGCGTTGTTGCGGTACAGTACCACGTTATCCGAATAGCGCCGTCCCTCTTTAAGCGACTCCATTATCCTGTCAGCGACGAACATGGCCTCCTCCTGCTCGGTGGAAAGCCGTGACAGCGCCACCTTTTCCCCCTTGCCGAGCTTAGACCACAGCGTTTTTTGCTTGTGCTGGGTGTTGTTTTCTATTACCGCGTTCGCCGCCGCTAAGATAGTTTCGGTAGAGCGGTAATTCTGCTCGAGCTTTACGGTCTTTGCGTCAAACTGCCGCTCAAACGAAAGTATATTCTCTATAGTAGCCCCGCGAAAGCGGTATATGCTCTGATCCTCGTCGCCCACCACGCAAAGGTTGCCGCTTTTGCCGGAAAGCAGCGACACCAATCGGTACTGCGCCATGTTGGTATCCTGATACTCGTCCACCATTATGTAGCGAAAACGCGTCTGCCACCGCTCGCGCACCTCGCCGCACTGCTCCAGCAGCCGTACCGTTATCATGATTATGTCGTCGAAATCCAGTGCGTTCGCGCTGAGCAGGCGGTCGCGGTAATCGGTGTATATCGTTTTTACCATGGACAAAATATAGTCCTCGCCGTTTTTGCCGGCGGTGATGAACTTTTCCGGCGTGATAAGCTGGTCTTTTGCGCGAGAAATGGCGTTCTGCACCGATTTCGGCGGTATCGCCTTTTCGGAAAGCCCGCGCTCTTTCATGACGTTTTTTATCACCCTGAGGCTGTCGTCCGCGTCGTAGACCGTAAAGTTCGACTTGTAGCCCAGTCCCAGCTCCTCGATGTCCGTTCTGAGTATCCTCACGCATGCGGAATGGAAGGTAGACGCCCATATCCCGTCCACGTTCGCCCCCAGCGAGAGCAGCCTTTCCTTAAGCTCCGACGCCGCTTTGTTAGTAAAAGTCACCGCCAATATCCGCCACGGCATGACCTTATCCTCCGCGAATATCTCGGATAACCTTGACGCGGCAACTGAATTATCCACCTCGCCGTCAAGATAGCTTTGAACAAACCGATAGTCGCTTTCGGACAATTCACGCTCGGCACTGCTTTCACAAGCGCTGCCGAAAAGTATGATATTTGCTATGCGGTTCACCAGAACGGTGGTCTTGCCGCTGCCCGCTCCGGCGATTATCAGCAGCGCTCCGTTTACGGTGAACACCGCTTTTCGCTGCATATCGTTCATATGACCGAAGTATTTTTCCAGCACCTGCTTTTTCAGTGTGGTATAGTCCATTATTCTCTCCCTTTATCAGCTTCTACACCGACAAATCCGGCACGCAAGCGCGCCGGACTGCATTATTAAATATTCTTTCTTAACTATCCTGCTTTTCACTTCCGGAGGCAGTACCGCTCGACGCAGCACTGCCGGACGCATTATTTGCGGAATTATCCAGATTTACGAACGGATTTACGCCGTCCCCGATTATCTGAGGAAGCTCGCCGTTCCAGTTATTTATCTTGAGATAGTCGATATAGTTCGGGCTGTTCGCAAGCTGTTCCTGGACCGCCTTGATAGCGTAAGCCTGAGCGTCTGCGGCGAGCTTGGTGCTGTCCGCCTCCGCCTGTGCGGCGATGACACGCTGTTTAGCCTCTTCCTGCTTTTCCTTGGTCTTGTTCTCCATCTTCAGCGCGTCCTGCTCGGCAATGACCTTTGCCTGTATAGATTCTTCAAACGCCTCGTCAAAGCTGAGGTTCTCGATAGCGAACGCCGCAACGATTATACCGTCCGGCTCTAAAGCGGTGGAAAGAGAATCCTGTATCTTCTGCTGTACGTCGGCTCTGGACTGTACCAGATCCTCCGCCTTTATCTTGCCTATCTCGTTTTTGGCTATCTTCGCGACATTCTGCACGAGCAGCTTGGCCTCAACATTGTCTATACCTATCGTCCTGATTATATCGGACAGCTTGGAGGTGTCGTAGTAGTAGTTGAGCTTCAGTCTAAGCTCCTCCACGTTCTGGGTGTCGCTGGTGTATGCGTCCTCGGTGACGCTGTATACCTGCTCACGGGTGTCAACCTGCTTTATCTCTTCTACAAACGGTATGCACATATTAAGTCCCGGTGAAAGATTATCCTGCGTGATCTTTCCAAAGGTGTACTTCACTCCGATAAAGCCCTCGTTCACGATAGTAATGCTGTTGAACAGCGCTATAAGCACTATTACCGCAATAATGACTATCAGCACTATGATCGCGGTCTTCTTGCCGTTTACCTTGACGGTCTTTGCGTTGTCCTCGGTAGAAAATTTCATGTTTGGCATATTTTTTAGTTCCTTTCTTAAGCATCCTGCGCGATCGCCGAATATTTATCCTCCACCGTAACGGATACGGCTTCGGGCTGTTCATTCGGCAGCGTCTTAAGCTGTCTGAACGCCTGCGCAAGCATAAGCTTGATACGGTTTATCTGATTGACCTCCGACGCGCCGGGGTCATAATCAACTGCGATAATGTTAGACTGCGGGTTCTGCCGCCTCAGCTCGCCTATAATTCCTTTGCCGGTAACGTGATTCGGCAGGCAGGCGAACGGCTGCATACAAATTATATTGTTTACCCCGCTGTGGATAAGCTCTATCATCTCCGCCGAAAGGAACCACCCCTCGCCGGCGATATTTCCGGTGGATACGACGCCCTCTACTAACCGCCGCATATCGCTTATCTTCACGAACGAACCGAATTTCGTACCCTCTATCGCCTTGCGGTAGGAATTTTGCATCCACTCGATAAAGTGTATCGCGGCGTTTGAAAGCACATATCTCGCGTTGGAAACGGTCAGCAGCTCACGGCGGGTATTCGCATGGTCGCATATATAATAGATAAATCCCATAAGATCGGGTACTACCGCCTCCGCGCCCTCGCTCTCCACAAGGTCTACCGCGAAGTTGTTCGCCGCCGGGTGATATTTTACCAGTATCTCGCCCACCAGTCCCACTCTAGGCTTTACTATGTCAAGGCACGGGATAGAATCGAAATCCTGCACGATATTGCGGACGTTTTTATTGAACCTGCCTATAGAAAGGTGCTTGATATCCTCTCTCAGATAGGTGTTCCATTTTTCATACATCGCCTGCGCCGCGCCCTTTTCCACCTCGTAGGGCCTTACCTTGTACAGACAGCGCGACAGCACGTCGCCGTATATCAGCGCCATAAACGCGCGCAGCACCATCGGCACGGAAATGCTAAAGCCCGGATTTTTCTCCATTCCGACGATATTCAGCGAGATTATCGGGATCTGGGTAAGTCCCGCGTCCTTAAGCGCCTTTTTCAGCATACCGACATAGTTTGTCGCCCTGCAAGCGCCGCCGGTCTGGGTTATCAGCACGGACACGTTGTCTTTGTCATATTCTCCGCTGTTCAACGCATGCAGCAGCTGACCTATCGTGATTATCGCGGGATAGCATGCGTCGTTGTTGACGTATTTCAGTCCCTCGTCCACTACCTGCTTTGAGTAGTCCTTAAGTATCACGATATTGTATCCGCAGTAGCGGAACGCCGCCTCCAGCAGTTCAAAATGTATCGGAGACATCTGCGGCGCTATGATAGTATGCCGCTTTTTCATATCCTTAGTGAACAGCGGCTGCCGCTTATAGGGGGTAAATTCTCCGCTTGGCTTTATGCCGTTGCGCTCGCGCTCCTCCATTACCGAGATGAGCGAACGCAGGCGTATCCTTGCCGCGCCGAGATTGTTCACCTCGTCTATCTTGAGCACCGTATACATGCGGTCGTAGCCCTGAAGTATCTCCTGCACCTCGTCGGTGGTTATCGCGTCAAGACCGCAGCCGAAGCTGTTGAGCTGTACCAATTCAAGCTCCGGAGTTTTCCCCACCAGCGACGCCGCCGCGTAAAGACGGGTATGGTACATCCACTGATCCACTATCCTTATCGGACGGACGATGCTGCCGAGATGCGCCACGCTGTCCTCCGTCAGCACCGCAAAGCCATAGCCGTTTATCATTTCCGGTATGCCGTGATTTATCTCCGGGTCTACATGATACGGTCTGCCGGCAAGCACTATGCCCTTTCTTCCGGTCTCTTTGAGCATTTTAAGTATCTCTTCGCCCTTAGAACGTATATCCGCCTTGAACCGCCTGTCCTCTTCATAAGCCGCCTTCAGCGCGGGGCCTATCTCCTCGCCGCCTATGCCCAGCGGATGGAACACCTCGATAAGCCGCTCGAGCATTCTTTCCTCGTCGTATATCGGCAGGAAAGGATTGAGGAAAGTAACGTCCTCCTCTCTCAGCTCCGGCACGGAATTTTTTATTACCTCGCTGTAGGTCGCTACCACCGGACAATTGTAATGATTGTCGCCACCGCCGCCGTTGTCCATTTCATACGGCAGCGAGGGGTAGAAGATGAATTTCACCCCGTCGGCAAGCAATGACATTATATGTCCGTGGGACAGCTTTGCCGGATAGCATACCGACTCCGACGGCATAGTCTCTATTCCCCTGTCGTACACGTCTCTTCCGGATTTCGGCGATAATTTCACACTGTAGCCGAGTTTTGTAAAGAACGTGAACCAAAACGGGTAGTTCTCATACATTCCGAGCACTCTCGGCAGGCCTACCACTCCGCGCTTTGCCTCGCTTTCGGGAATAGGCGTGTAGTCGAACAGCCGGTTATATTTATATTCAAACAGGTTCGGCAGGTCGGAGCGCTTTGCCCCGCCGCCCGCGCCGCGTTCGCAGCGGTTGTTGGTGATGAATTTCGTACCGTCGTCAAATCTGCTGATGGTAAGCAGGCAGTTATTTGAGCAGCGTCCGCAGCGCGCGGTGGTCTTGGTGATATTAAAGTTTTCCAGACGATCGGCAGAAGCTATCGTGCTGCCCTTTCCGTCGTCGCGCTGTATAGCGGTGAGCGCGCTGCCGTAAGCTCCCATAAGCCCCGCCTTGTCCGGTCTTACCACTTCTCTGCCGCAGGTAAGCTCAAACGCGCGCAGCACCGAATCATTGAGGAACGTTCCGCCCTGCACGATTATTTTCTCGCCCATCGCCTTGGGATCGCGTATCTTTATTACCTTGAACAGCGCGTTTTTCACTACCGAGTAGGAAAGTCCGGCGGAAATATCCGCGACGCTCGCGCCCTCTTTCTGCGCCTGCTTTACGCGGCTGTTCATGAACACCGTGCAGCGTGAGCCTAAGTCCACCGGATTTTTTGCCTCCAAACCTATTTTGGCAAATTCCGACGATTCCATACCAAGCGCCGCCGCGAAATTCTGTATAAACGAACCGCAGCCGGAGGAGCAGGCCTCGTTAAGGAGTATGCTCTCTATCTCGCCGTTTTTTACTCTCATGCACTTCATGTCCTGACCGCCTATGTCCAGTATAAACTGAACGCCCGGCAGTACCTTTTCCGCCGCCTTATAATGCGCCATCGTCTCTATCTCGCCGTAATCCACCTTGAGCGCGGCCTTGATAAGATGCTCGCCGTAACCGGTGGCGGTGGCTTTCGCTATATAAGCGTCTTTGGGCAGCTTGGAATATATATCCTGCAATATCCCTATCACGGACTTAAGCGGATCGCCCATGTTGTTGCCGTAATGTGAATACAGTATCTCCCCGTCCTTGTTGGTAAGCACCGCTTTGGTGGTGGTAGAACCCGCGTCTATGCCGAGATAGCACGCGCCCGAATGGGTTGAAAGGTCTTTTACCGGTATCACGGCCTTTGCGTGCCGCGCGGTAAATTCCTCCCGCTCCTGCTCGTCCTTGAATAACGGAGCGAGCCGCTCCACCTCGTGTACCTCTACGGTAGACAGCGCCGCTAATCTCTCCCGCAGCTCCGACACGTCGGACTCTCCGCGGTTATCCGAGAAAGAAGCGCCCATCGCCACGAAAAGATTCGCGTCCTCGGGGAAGATTATATGCTCGTCGTCAAGGTGCAGCGTTTCTATAAAGCGTTTTCTGAGCTCCGACAGATAATGCAGCGGCCCGCCGAGAAACGCCACATAGCCGCGTATCGGCTTACCGCAGGCAAGTCCGCTTATCGTCTGGTTTACCACCGACTGGAATATCGACGCCGCAACGTCGCTTTTTTTAGCGCCGTCGTTGAGCAGCGGCTGGATATCGCTTTTAGCGAACACGCCGCAGCGCGACGCTATCGGATATATCACCGTGTAATCTTTAGCAAGCTCGTTAAGTCCGGTGATGTCGGTGTTGAGCAATGCCGCCATCTGGTCGATGAACGCGCCGGTACCGCCCGCGCAGGTGCCGTTCATTCTCTGCTCCACGCCGCCGCGCAGGTAGGTTATCTTCGCGTCCTCGCCGCCAAGCTCGATAGCAACGTCGGTTTTCGGGATAAGCTCCTGTATCGCCTCTGTCCCCGCCGTTACCTCCTGTACAAACGGGATATCCAGCCAATGGGATACGGATATTCCGCCCGAACCGGTCACCGCGACGGTGACTGTTTGGTCGCTTATCGTGTCAAGACAGCCGCCGAGCACCTCGGCGATAGTCTTTTTTATATCTGAATAATGGCGCTGGTAATTTTTATATATCAGCTTTTTTTCGTCGTCGGTGACCGCTATCTTTACGGTGGTAGAACCGACGTCAAGTCCAATATGTAACATTTAAGACCTCATTCTCTTTTCGGAATAATGTCGGTGCGCGGCTTTTGCCGATACTGCACCCGATTATAATTATACACTATACTTTAGATAAATGCAAGTGAAATTTATTGTTATATGACAGGGAATTTAAGGCCGCGCAGATATATTACGGTAATTTTTCATTTTTAGCATTGCATTTTTGGGCACGATGTGTTAAAATAGTTAGGCATAATGCCTGCAGCGGCAGAACTTTCCCGAAAGGATAAACGAAATGATAACTGTTTCAGATCTTGCAATAAACTTCGGAGGACAGACACTGTTCAAAGACGTAAATCTTATATTCAACGCCGGAAACTGCTACGGCGTAATAGGCGCTAACGGCGCGGGCAAATCCACCTTTCTTAAAATATTATGCGGAGAGCTTGAACCCGCGGCGGGCAGCGTCAGCATACCGGAGGGGCTTCGCATGTCGGTGCTTAAGCAGGATCACTTCGCTTATGACGAATACACCGTGCAGGAGACCGTGATAATGGGCAACGCGCGGCTGTACGAGATAATGAAGCAAAAGGACGAGCTTTACGCCAAGGAGGATTTCTCGGAGGAGGACGGCGAAAAAGCAAGCGAGCTTGAGGGCGAATTCGCCGAGCTCGGCGGCTGGGAGGCGGAAAGCGACGCGTCAAAGCTGATACAGGGGCTGGGACTGGACGAAGGCATACTGTATTCGCAGATGTCCTCCCTCGCCGGAAATGAAAAGGTCAAGGTGCTGCTGGCTCAGGCATTGTTCGGCAATCCCGATATAATACTTATGGACGAGCCGACCAACCACCTTGATATAGACGCGGTAGCATGGCTGGAGGATTTTCTCGCCGAATATTTCGGAACGGTGATAGTGGTATCGCATGACCGGCATTTTCTTAACAACGTCTGCACCCATACCGTGGATATAGATTACGGCAAGATAAAGATGTACGTTGGCAACTATGAATTCTGGTATGAGTCATCGCAGCTCATCCAGCGCATGCTAAAGCAGCAGAACAAAAAAGCGGAGGAGAAGATAAAAGAGCTGGAGAGCTTTATCCAGCGGTTTTCCGCCAACAAATCCAAGTCAAAGCAGGCTACCTCCCGCAAAAAGCTGATAGAAAAGCTGACGGTGGAGGAGCTGCCCGCGTCCAGCAGAAGATACCCGTTCATCGCGTTTGAGGCTGACCGCGAGGTCGGAAAGGATATCCTCTCGGTAGACGGCATAACAAAAACGGTAGACGGAGCAAAGGTGCTGGACAACGTCAGCTTTACCGTCGGCAGGGGCGATAAAATAGCCTTTGTAGGGGAAAACGAGATAGCCGTTACCACTTTATTTAAGATATTGAACGGAGAAGAGCAGCCGGATTCGGGCAGCTACAAATGGGGCAGCACCGTCAGCGTAAGCTATTTCCCGCAGGACAACACCTCGTTTTTTGAAAACTGCGATAAATCTATCATCGACTGGATACGTCAGTATTCAAAAGACGAGACTGAAACATACCTGCGCGGATTTTTAGGGAGAATGCTTTTTTCCGGCGACGAGGTGTACAAGCCGGTAAAGGTACTGTCGGGCGGAGAAAAGGTGCGCTGTATGTTTTCGCGCATGATGCTTTTCGGCTCAAACGTGCTGATACTCGACCGCCCCACCAACCACCTCGACTTAGAAAGCATTACCGCGGTGAATAACGCTCTGCGGGATTTCAAGGGTAATATCCTGTTCGCCTCTCATGACCGCGAGATAGTCCAGACCAGCGCCAACCGCATAATAGAGCTTGCGGAAAAAGGCTGCTATGACAGGCAGGGCAGCTATGAGGAATTTATCGAATGGAGAAAACAAGCTCACGGCGGAAAATTCACTCTTTGATGATCTTATATCCTTAAAATACAAAACTCCGGATATTTCTCCGGAGTTTTTTGTATTCGGTTTTATGAACATATTTGCAAAGTAAGCATTTCTACTTTCAAGTTTTGTTCGTTTTTGCGAAGCAAAATTGATGACCGTACTCATCAAAGAACAAAACTTACAGTCTGAAAGATCTATTTTTCAGACTTATCAACCGGCGACGTTTCTCGCTCTGAACTGCGGGATAGCGCAGATCAAAAAGCCTACGCCCGAAAGCACATAACCTATGACCGTATTGAGAATAAACTCGCCCATTATCGATTGATCCATGCCGGCTAAGCCGAGCAGCATGTCTGCACGACTGGCAAAGCTGAAGAAATTGAACAGCACGTCAAAGAAGCCGTCAAAGCCGAGCAGCTGCGCCGCCTCTGCACCGCCCTCTCCCATAAACAGAGAGATAGTCTCTATAATAACGTTGCAGGAAAATACCGCGAGCAGTATCACGATTATACAGCATATTATACCGTAAACGTCAAACTTCTTGCCGAATATCCGGTAGCCGGTAACGGTGCAAAAGCCCATCAGCAATCCGCCTATGTAGGCGATATATCCCAGCATTCCGATAAGTACCCATACCACGCAGGCAATAAGGCCGAACAGCACCGCGCCGATTATACCGAGCAAAGGATTGGACCTTACCGGTACCGGAGCGGCAACCGGAGGCACATAGTTCGGGTCGGGAACGAAATTTCCCGGTATCTGTACCGGAGCGCCCGAGTTCTCCTGATACTGTGCGGTATACGGTGCAGGCTGCTGAGCATATTGCTGCTGTACAGGCTGCTGCGTGGTATACTGTGCAGGCTGCTGAGCATATTGCTTCTGTGCAGGCTGTTGCTGCGTATATGGCTGTTGCTGTACGGTGCTTGACGGTATATCCGGCTGGAGCTCTTTTCCGCATGAGGTGCAGAATCTTACGCCGTCGTCGTTTTGCTTTCCGCAGTAGTTGCAGAACATATTAAAAATTCCCCCTTGTTTCATCGCCGATCTAAGGCGATTTAATTCGATAATTAAACTATATCATAAAAAATACCCGTTGTCAATAAAACGCAAAATAAATCTCGTAAGGTATTTTTTGTAACTTTATATATCAAATCTTCACAAGTTTATGCACAATCCACAATTTGAAGTTGTAAAAATCGTCTTATTTTCTTATTGAAATTCTATTTGCAATGAGATATAATATTATTGTAGTAATGTAAAACGATTACATTGCCTCAATAACGAGGGTATTACAATTGCTTTTGTAACCTCGCAAATGAAAGGATTGATCTATAGTGAAGCTTAACAAAAAGGCGCTTTGCTGTCTGCTGTCCGCTGCGATGGTAGTTTCCACACTTACCGCGTGCCAGAGCACCGGTACCTCCGGAGCTGCTTCTACAGGCGGATATACCGCGGATACCTCAAGCGCCGCTTCTACCGATGCAACAGCGTCGACCGGCGGAGAAGAATCCGCTTCCGGAGAAGAATCCGCGGCTGATTCGACGGGCGGCGATACTGTTGAACTGCCCAGCAACGGCAGCGTACTTAAATGGTGCGGATACTACGACCTCAACACTCAGGATAAGGATCTCGCCGAAAAATTCAACGACGAGGGTTATACCATAGAGTATATACAGACTACCTCGGCAGAATATTTGGTAAAACAGGCTACATTGCTTGCGTCCGGCGATCCCCCGGATCTTGTCAACTACGAGTGGCAGGTATTCCCGCACGGCATACAGCAGAATCTGTATGAGCCGATGGACAACTACATCGATCTTGACAGCGCTCTTTGGAGCGGTATCAAGGAGACTGCCGACGATTACAACTACGGCGGAAAGCATTATTACATACCCTACCAGCTGCGTTCCGGCGTTGTACTTATCTACAATGCTACCGCTCTGGAAAACGAGGGTATCTCCACCGATCCGTATGAGCTTTACGTTGACGGCGACTGGACCTGGAACACCTGGAAAGACCTTATGACCGAATGGTGCGACCTCGGCGAGGATTACTACGGTATCATGCCGACCGGCTTCGTTGCAATGCCGTTCATCGTTTCCACCGGCACTAAGACCATCGACGTTGTCGGAGAGGAAAAGAAGATACTCAACAACATGCAGGACGCTAACGTTCAGAGATGTCAGGACTTCCTGCAGGAGCTGGCAAGACAGGGTATGATCCAGACCACCTACGCTAACCCCGACGCCGCTTTGATAGACGGCAAAACATTGTTTGCGGAATTCGGTCTTGACTGGGGCTTTACCACCGCTCAGAACGCGATGAAGGATCAGGATATAAGATTCGTTCCTATCCCGAGAGATGAAAGCGCCGACAAGTATTACATGAACACCGATACTTACGGCTATCTCTGCCCGTCCGGTGCAAAGAATATCAAGGCTGCCGTAAGATACATGGAGATCTCCCGTGAAAACGAGATCGATCCTCAAAGACTTGAGAACGCCAAGAAGGAAGCTACCGCTGAAAAGCTGTACTATCCGAAATGCCAGGAGTGCAAGGAAACTTCTCCCGACAAGACTCTCGCCACCTGCCCGAACTGCGGCGCAGCTATGAGAGAAAACACCACCCGTGTTGCAATGCCGGAAGAGCTGTACGACCTGTCTATGGAGCTTAAGAACCCCGAGAGCGAGGAATTCTCGTTCCTGTTCGATAACTGCTTCGGCTTCAACAGCGAGCTTACCACTCTGTTCCAGACCGGTAATGCCGACGGCGAAGAAGCTATCCTCGGCGGACCGTTCATGTTCGGTGATTCCTATACCACCATCCGCGACAAGTATTTCGGTACTGTTGAGGGCTACCTCCAGCCGTACAGAGATTCTCTCGCAGCATTAGAATAAACCTCTGCGATATAAATAATTTCAACTGCGCTCCCTGCTTTTAGGGAGCGCAGTTGATTTTATTTTTGAAATATAGTATAATAGATTAGAGAAAAGAACAAAAGAAGGAAAAGCCATGAACATGACGGTGATACAGCAGGTAGCGGTAATGGCATTGCTAGCCGCTGTCGGCTATTTTTGCCGAAAAACAGACATATTAGACGAAAACAGTACCAAAAAGCTGTCCGCGCTGCTGCTGAATATAGTTATACCGGTAGTTATACTGGTGTCTTATCAAAAGCCGTTCGGAGAGGAGATGCTCGGCGGACTGCTGTTAAGCTTTGCGCTTGCGGGGATAAGCATAGTTTCCTCATTGCTTATAATACCGCTTATTTTCCGGAATAAAAGCAAGGACGGCGTTATAAACGAGCGGGCGGCGGCAGTCTATTCAAACTGCGCGTTTATGGGGATACCGCTGATACAGGGTATATTCGGCAGCGACGGGGTATTTTATCTCACCGCGTACATAACGCTTTTTAACGCGCTGATGTTCACCCACGGAGCGCTGACGTTCAGCGGAGAAAAATTCACGCTTAAAACCCTGGGCAAGGCATTGCTTCACCCCTGCGTAATATTTATCGCGATAGGACTTATATTGTTTTTACTTAACATCACATTGCCGCAGCTTATTCTGGACGTATGCACGCAGCTCGCCGGACTGAACACGCCGCTTGCGATGATAGTCGCCGGCTCGACGATAGCGACGGTACGGCTGCGCGACACTGTAAAAAAGCCGAAACTGTATCTGGTATGCTTTATCAAGCTGATAGCGATACCGATCCTGTTGCTCGTACTTTGCACGGTATGCGGCTTTGACAAACTGATAAGCGGGGTAAACATTATCGCCGCCGCCTGCCCTACCGCCGCGGCATGCACTATGTTTGCGATAAAATACGAAAAATCTCCCGGCTACAGCTCGGAATTATTTGCCGCCGCGACGATACTGTCATGTATAACGCTGCCGCTGATCCTTACGATATCGGAACAGCTGCTCAAATGAAAGGACGCTTATTATGATAAATGAAGAATGTGCCGCGCTGTGGGATGAAATGCGCGCCCGCCGCCCTTTGGTGCACTGTATAACAAACTATGTCACCGCAAACACCGTGGCGAACGGTCTGCTTGCCGCGGGTGCTTCTCCCGTCATGGCGGACAGTCCGCTGGACGCGGTGGATATCACGAAAAAAGCGGATTCGGTGCTGTTTAATATGGGCACTTTCGGGAAAGACCGCTGCCGCGCTATGCTTACCTCCGGTCAGGAGGCGGGGCTTACCAAAAAGCCGGTCGTGTTGGATCCGGTCGGCGCGGGCTCTACCGAATACCGACTGAAAAACGCTTTATATATGCTGCGGCAGTTTCGCTTTGCGGCGATACGCGGCAACGCCTCGGAGATAGCCGCGCTGGCTAACGCGCCGTCTATAGCCCAGCGCTCGGAAAAAGGCGTTGACAGCGCATACGTCGGCACCGACGGCGCAAAGCAGCTCGCCAAGGACGCGTCGGAAAAATTCTCCTGCGCGGTATCGGTGACCGGCAAAACCGACATCGTATGCAAAAAAGACAGGCTCGCGCTGGTAAATAACGGCGTGGATATGCTTTCCCGCGTCACCGGAACAGGCTGCCTCGCATCGGGACTTACCGCCGCGCTGTGCGCCGTGGGGGATAATTATATCGCCGCTGTGACGGCGGTCGCCGCTATGGGAATAGCCGGAGAGCTCGCCGCCGTAAACGCAAAAGGCACCGGCAGCTTTTACGTCGGTTTGCTGGACGCGCTGACGGTAATGGACGGCTCCGTTATTTTAGAAAAAGCGAAAATAGAAGAGATATAACAAAAACCCGACAGGTATGAATTTTACCCGTCGGGTTTGTTTTTATTCAAATCATTCCGACCTCAATGCGGCTACCGGGTCTTTGTTTGCCGCTACTCTTGCGGGTATCAGTCCCGCTATCAATGTAAGCAGCATACTGATTATCACCAGTATCACGCCGCCCTGCCACGGCAAAGCGCAGATTCCGGAAATATCCGCAAGGCTTTCTATAATAATGTTTATCGGTATCGACAGCAGCAGTGTAACGCCTATTCCTATAGCGCCCGCCGCAAATCCTATTATCAGCGTTTCGGCGTTGAACACGCGTGAGATATCCCGCTTTGACGCGCCCATCGCACGCAGTATGCCTATCTCCTTTGTACGCTCGAGTACCGATACATAGGTGATTATTCCTATCATTATCGAGGAAACGACCAGCGAGATCGCCACGAACGCGATAAGGATATAGCTTATAGCGTCGATAATGGTAGTGACGGAGGTCATCATCAGCCCTACCACGTCGGTATAGCGTATCTCAAGCTCTTCCTTGCCATCCGCCTTTACCTTGTCGTTGTAATCGTCGATAATGCCCTCTATCTTCTCCTTGGATTCAAAATCCTTGGGGTAGATGTTTATCCTATACGGCGAATCCAAAGAGGACACGCCCAGCTTTTCAAGATTGCCGTCATAAGTCGCGTCGGTGGTATTGCTGGGCATATTCTTGGAAAACGACTCGATTATCTGTTCTTCGGTCATGCCCATCTCCTGCGCCTGCTGGAGCTGCTGCATAACCCCGGCTTGCTCCTCTTCGGGAAGAGTAGCTATATACGCCTGTATATCCTCCATGGTGAGCTTAGGCTTTTCCTCATTCGGGTCGGGAAATTCCAGTCCGGTGAATATGTCGGTGTCGGGATTGTCTTTCTGCTCTTTTACTATCTCGCTGTCGTTCACCTTATTGATAAGATATTCGGTCAGCGCATGAGTGTAGCCTACCGCCACGGAAGAATTTGTGTTCAGTATGGCGTTTTCGGCGGGCTTTACTATACCCACTACCTTTATCGGCTCGGATTTTTTGACAATGTCGGTCATGTAGATGTCGTCCTCCGACTTATCCACCCACTTGCCGTCCTCTTTGGCAAAATAATCGGAATTTACCACCAGCCTGAAATCCATTCCCATAAGCTCGTCGTAAGTGAAAGATTCGTCCTTGCTCTCGAAGTCTATCTTGTCGGTATCCCCGGCGAACGCGTCCTTTACCGCCTGTACCAGCTCATCCTCCTCCATAAGTCCGAGGCAGTACAAACTGTAGTCGGTTATCTCGCCGCGCTCATTGACGATTATCACGACCTCGTCGTAATTTTCGGGGAATTTGCCCTCCAGCAACTCATACTGATCCTTGATAAGGTCTTCGTTGTCCAGCAGCTCCGACCATACGCCGGTGGTGGAATTCATCACCATGCTCATAGCCTGCGCGGAGTTCGCCTCGTTAGTCATGCCCAGCTTATCGAAAAGCTGTGCGGGATTTACCTGGAATATACCCTCCTCGGTATCGGCGCGGTAAACGTTCATGGTGGTGGAGTAGCTGTATTTTATATCGCTGACGTAATCGTTTATCTCCTTGCCGTCGCCCTCAAGATACTCCTTAAAGCTCTTAAGGTCGTTGGACTGTATCTGAGTCAGCATAGCGTTTATCATATTTCCCATCACGTTAAGGGAATATACCTTGCCGTCCTCCGGCTCACGCTCAATGCTCTCCTGCCGCGTCTTCGCCATGGAGGTCATCATGGTAGCCATATCCACCGCGCTGCTCTCTATTGCTATAGGATAGCTGGACAGGGTGTCCTCCTCCACCGAAGAGATATACATTCTCGCGCCGGAGGAAATGGCTAATATCAGCGCAATGCCGATTATTCCTATACTTCCCGCAAAGGAGGTCATAAAGGTACGCGCCTTTTTAGTCATCAGGTTGTTAAGACTGAGCGACAGCGCGGTAAAAAACGACATCGACGGCTTTTTCTGCTTCTTTTGAGCCTTTTCTTTCTTCTCGATAGGCTCTACCACGCTTGCCGAATACGGGTCGGAGTCGTCGGTTATCCTGCCGTCCAGCAGCCTTACTATACGGGTGGAATATTTTTCGGCAAGCTCCGGATTGTGCGTTACCATTATTATCAGCTTATCGGCGGATATCTCTTTTAATATCTCCATTATCTGTATGCTGGTATCGCTGTCAAGCGCGCCGGTAGGCTCGTCGGCAAGCAGTATATCCGGATCGTTTACTAACGCTCTCGCTATAGCGACACGCTGCATCTGTCCGCCGGACATCTGATTCGGCTTTTTATTGAGCTGATCGCCCAGCCCTACCCGACAAAGCGCGTCCTTTGCGCGTTTTCTGCGTTCCGCTTTGGATACGCCGGATAAGGTCAGCGCAAGCTCGACGTTTGAAAGCACCGTCTGGTGCGGTATAAGATTATAGCTTTGGAACACGAAGCCTATCGAATGGTTTCGGTAAGCGTCCCAGTCGGAATTTTTGAACTCCTTGGTAGATTTCCCGCCGATGATAAGATCGCCGTCGGTATATCTGTCCAGTCCTCCGATTATATTAAGCAGCGTAGTCTTGCCGCAGCCGGACTGACCCAGCACCGATACAAATTCGCTCTCGCGGAATTGTATGCTCACCCCGCGCAAAGCGTTTACGGTGCCGCCTCCTATCTTATAATCCTTGGTTATGTTTTTTAGTTCGAGCATAGTCTAAACCTCTTTGTATAGTTTTTATTCAAGCGGATACCCGCATTGTCTTTATGCCGTTACGCGATCCGCGCCGCGTTTGCGCCTGGTCGGACGTTCCTCCTCGGCAAATCTTTCATCGGGCAGATAAATGTAAAACTCCGTACCCTTTCCCGGCTCGCTTGTCACTCTTATAGTACCCTTGCATAGCTCCACTATCCTCTTTACCATCGGCAGACCTAACCCGTTCCCGCTGGAAGTTCGGGAGGTATCTCCGCGGTAGAACTTTTCAAATATCCTCTCCGCGGTATTTTTATCCATGCCTATGCCGTTGTCGCATACCGCAACGACGACCTCGTTTTCGTCCGAGCGGCTGCGGTTAAGAGTTATCTTTATCTCGCCGTTTTCATCGGTGTATTTTATGGCGTTGCCGATAACGTTCAGCCATACCTGCCTTAACATTTCGGCGCTGCCGTAAAACTCCAGCTCGTCAAGCTCCGGTATCACGGTGATGTTCTTCCTGCTCCACTGCTGTTCAAGCAAAAGTATGCTGCGGCGTATCTCCTCGTCCAATCTGAACACCGTCTTATCCGAAACTATCTCCTGATTTTCCAGCTTATTGAGCGTCAGGATATTGCCGGACATATTGATAAGCCGCTGCGACTCGCTTAAAATGATGTCTATATACTCCTCCTGCTGCTGCGGGGTAAGTCCACCCTTTTTAAGCTGCTTTGCAAAGCCGTAAACCGACACCATCGGGGTCTTGAACTCGTGGGAAAAGCCGTTTATAAAATCGTTGCGGAACATTTCCGTGCCGCCGAGCTCTCTGGTCATTATATTGAAATTTTCCTGGAGCAGCCTTATCTCATACATTGAGCTAAGCTCTCCTATCTTTACGGTAAAATCCCCTTTCGCCACTTTCTGCATAGCCGCCGACAATTGCAGCAGCGGTCTTAATACCACGCCGGAAAATACATAAGTCAGCGCGCTGCCGATTATCGTGCTGACGCTGAGCGTTATAAGCAGCAGCAGCATCGGCGCGGTACCCATTACCACTCCCGCGGCGTAAAGGATATTGAACAGTATCATGCACAGCGCATTCGCGGTCACCATTATGAAAAAGACGTACAGCACGACATGTGCGTTGATAGAGCCGTATCTGCGAATGTAGTTGCCCTTGCTCATTTTTTTATGACCATGCTTTGCAAAGCATGCATCTCTCCTTTCAAGTTTTGCGCGGTTTTGCGAAGCAAAATTGCTGACCGTATTCGGCAAAGCGCAAAACGCAAAGTCTGAAAAATTTGTTTTCAGACTTTTATAACTGCTTTATATCCAAGACCGCGCACGGTAACTATCTCAAAATCGTTATTGTCGCGGAACCGCTCGCGCAGCCGGTTTATATGTACGTCTATCGTCCGCTCGTCCGTTTCGGATTCCATATCCCATAATTCGTCCATAAGCTGGCGGCGGGTGAATATCTTATTCTGATAGCTTAACAGCTTGAACAGCAGCATAAACTCCTTGTTCGGCAATTCCTGTACGTTCCCTCCGCAGCTTACCGTAAGCGCGTCGTAATCCAACACGGTATCGCCCGCGGTCAGCTTGTGGGAATTTGCGATGTTGCTGCGTCTAAGCAGCGCCGCTATCCTAAGCAGCATTTCCTCATCATCCACCGGCTTTACCATATAATCGTCCGTGCCCGCCTTGAAGCCCTGTATCTTATCTGTAGAGGTCTCCTTGGCCGTTACCATAAGCACCGGTATATTGCAGCCGCCCTCTCTTAAAGTACGGACAAATTCATAACCGTCCATGCGCGGCATCATAACGTCCAGCAGGATAAGGTCTATATGCTGCCGGTCCATTACCTCCAAAGCGTCCAGACCGTCCACCGCCGGAACAGGCTCGTACCCGTTCTGACTTAGCACAGTACACATAAGCTTTCTTGTATTGGTATCGTCCTCTGCCACCATTATATGAAACATCAGATTTCTCCTTTCGCGGAGATAATACTATCACGGAAAAATTAACGCAAGATTAACAATTTTACCATATTCTATAAAACGCTCAATTTTTATTTTACCATATTCCTATATAAAAATCAACTTTAACTATCCTTAAAAAACAACACGGGAGGCACCGGCCTCCCGTAATAATTGTTGTTTAGTTTCCGAGATTGTACTTCTTCTTGAACTTATCCACACGTCCGCCGGAATCTACGAGCTTCTGCTTACCGGTAAAGAACGGATGGCACTTGGAGCATATTTCCACCTTGATATCCTTCTTGGTAGAACGGGTCTTTATCACCTCACCGCAAGCGCAGGTGATGGTGGTCTCCTCATACTCCGGATGGATCCCTTCCTTCATGCTGTAACACCTCCTAAAATTCATCATGAGAAATCATGTAAATACAGCTGTTGCCGTAATTGTCATTGTTTTCGGCGTTTTAAGCGCCCAGGTTATTATTTTATCACATTAAAACGCAAAATGCAAGCCCTTTTTGAAAATATTTTAGGAACAGCCGCAAAAATCACACCGTTATCAGCCTATTATCTTTGTGAAATCCGCCGAAAGCGCCGCCTGCTTTGCGGCAGCCTCCTCGCCGTCCTTGCCGACGGTGGTGTAGTACAGCTTTATTTTCGGCTCAGTTCCGGAGGGACGGATAACTATGCTCGCGTCGTCCTCAAGATACAATGTGATAACATTGGATTTCGGCAGGGTAAGCACCTCCTGCTCGCCCGAAACGAGATCGTACTTAACGCTCTGCTTATAATCCGCAAGGCCGATGACCTTTTTGCCCGCTACAGTCTTGGGATAATCGGTGCGCAGAGTATCCATGATGCCGTTCATCTTCTTCATGCCGCTTTCGCCCTCAAACGCGAAGTTCTCCAGCTTGTTGCAGTAGTAGCCGTATTCCTTATACATATCCGCGCGCGCCTGCACCAGAGAAATGCCCTTTGAACGGTAGAACGCCGCCATCTCGCATATAAGCATAGAGCCTACCACAGCGTCCTTATCTCTTACATAAGAGCCTGCGAGGTAGCCATAGCTCTCCTCAAAGCCGAAGATGTATCTGTCCGCCTCTCCCTTTGCCTCAAGGAAGCCTATCTGCTCGCCGATAAACTTAAAGCCGGTAAGCACGTCGATAAGCTGTACGCCGTATTTTGCGGCTATTTTGCGGACTATCTCGGTGGTAACTATCGTCTTTACCGCAACGGGGGCTTTAGGCATAGTGCCTTTTGCTATCCTCTCACGGCAGATATATTCGAGCAGCAGCGCGCCCACCTCGTTACCGGTGAACAATACATATCCGTCGCCGTCCGGCACGGCTATTCCGACGCGGTCGCTGTCCGGGTCGGTCGCAAGCAGCAGATCCGGCTTTACCTGCTCGCACAGCTTAAGTCCGAGCTCAAGCGCCTCGCGTATCTCGGGATTGGGGTAAGGACAGGTAGTGAAATTGCCGTCCGGCATTTCCTGTTCCTTAACTACCGTAACGTCGGTTATGCCTATCTCTTTAAGAATACGGCGTACCGGCTTGTTTCCCGCGCCGTTTAACGGAGTGTATACCACCTTAAGCCCGCTTGCGGCGCAAAGCTCCGGATGTATCGACTGCTTTTTAACGTTTGCGATATAATCGTCTATAACTTCCTGACCTATATAGCTTATGCTGCCGTCGGATACCGCCTTGTCAAAATCAACGGTCTTTACGTCGGAAAAGATATCCAGCTTTTCTATCTCGCTGAGTATCTGCTCCGCGGCGTTCAACGTCACCTGACAGCCGTCGCTGCCGTACACCTTGTAGCCGTTGTATTTTGCGGGATTGTGGCTTGCGGTAACTATAATGCCCGCGTCGCAGCCCAGCGCGCGCACCGCAAAGGACAGCATCGGGGTAGGCATAAGCTCGGGATAAATATTAGCCTTTATCCCGTTTGCCGCGAAAATAGAAGCCGCATGACGCGCGAACACGTCGGACTTTATTCTGCTGTCGTAAGCTATCGCCACGCTGAGGTCGGCTTTTCCTGTATTTTTAAGGTAGTTCGCAAGTCCCTGAGTAGCCTTGCCTACCGTGTATATGTTCATTCTGTTAGTGCCCGCGCCTATGACGCCGCGCAATCCGCCGGTGCCGAATTCGAGGTCGCGGTAAAAACGGTCGGATATCTCCTCCGCCTTTCCGTCTATGCTTATAAGCTCCGTTTTAAGGTCGGGATCCTGCACCGCCTTTTCCATCCATTCGGCATAAAGGGTCATTGTTTTATCCATGATGATCTTCCTTTCCGTATTGCGGCTTTTTGCCGTAGTTAATAATTATAATAAGTATATCATATTTTTATATTTCAGTCAAGCCGAAAATGTCAAAACACGGCGATTTTTCACAGCACATTGCATAATCTTAAGTCGAATTATTTGTGAAAAACCAACAAACAAAAAATATTTTGCAAAAATACGGTAACGCTGAGCCTGTTTTTTTGTCTTAGCTTATGAAGGCGGAAAAAACCGCCGGACGAAACAGTACTGCAAGTCAATAACGCTGTCACGAGCTTTGATGCCGGACGATCGCCTTCCGAAATTCCGATGATAAGGGCAGGTCGCAGCAGCAAAGCAGACATCGCAAAACCACACCAAACGTCCTTATATCTGCATACAGCAGATGAGGTAAATACCGGTATAGACCGCGTAAGCGGTTTATATAGCCGTACACCCTCAGCGGCACGCGGCGGGTATGACGATATCCGCCGCGATATGCAGATGTTTGACAATCGGTACAGGCTGTTTTATAATACAAATATAAGTTTCCTTAAAAAAGAAACATGAGGGGGAATAGTATGTTAGGCATGTATATGTCCATGGCTGACTCGCCGGAAGAAAAAAGTCTGTTCGAGCAGTTGTATATTTCCAACAGAAATAAAATGTACAGCATTGCTTTCAGTATACTTAAAAACTCCGGCGACGCTGAGGACGCCGTGCATGACGCGTTCATGAAGGTGTTCTCAAAGGCCGATATGCTGTCGGGAATGAGCGACGAGGTGCGCAGCTGCTATCTTTGCAGCGCCGCAAGAAACATCGCGATTTCCGAATACAACAAAAGGAAAGACAACAAAACTATCAAGACGAGCATTGATGAAATGTACGATCTTGCGGGCGACGACAACGTTGAGGACGACGTATTATCCTCTTACGGGGTGGAGCGGATAAAGGCTGCTCTTACCAGATTGTCCGATAAAGATTACGAGATAATTTTCCTTACGGCATACATGGATAAAACTCCTGCCGACATAGCGGCCTTTTACAACGAGCCTGCCGGTACGGTAAGGCAGCGGCTGCGCAGAGCGCGTCAAAGGCTGTTGAAGCTTCTTGAAGAAGATGAAAGCATAGAAAAGGAGGAAAGGTCTTATGTATAACAACGAGTTAAAAAAGGCTTTGGAAGAAACCTTCCGCGAAAGATTCGATCAAATGAACGCGGCAGAGGATCCTCATCATGAGTTCTCCCCCGAATTTGAAAGAAAAATGAAAGACCTTATACGTTCCGCCGAAAAGAACAAGGTCGTGCAGGAAGACGACTTCAAAGAGGTAAAGCCGGTGAAGAAAAAATTAGTATGGCTGAAATGGACCGCAGCGGCCGCCTGCCTGTGCATAGCCGCCGTGGGAGGCGCGGTGCTGGTGCGTATGATAAATAATCCGGCAGTGATCCCCGGCAACACGGATCCCTCGAACGAAAGCACAAACATTTCGACTTCGGTCAACAACGAGCTGCCTGAATATATAGAGCGCAATTTAGGCGGCGGAGGAGAGACTCTTCCCACAAAGGACGCATATTATGTCGATGAAAGCGGAGAAGAGTGGTGCCACTATGATTTTGCGATAGCGGACGAGGTATTCCCGCAGGATACAAACGGCAACCGTCACGATTATTTTGACAACAACGAACAGTCGCCGAACAACTTCTTTAACGGAGAATACGGCGAGGACGGCGTCACCGACGAGATAACCTACAGCAATATCCCGCAGGCAAAGCTGTACGTCGGCGACAAATTCGGAGGAATGACCGTCACCAAGGCAAGCAGCGACTTAAAAATAAATACCAGCGAAAGCAGCGACGGAAGCCTGTCCTACTACTTCTCTAAAGAGAATATCAGCTTCTCTGTTGAGGGCAGCCTGACGCTGCACGGTTTCCTGTACTATGACCCTGACCAAAACATCGCCGACTTCTGCGCGGACACGAGCGGACTTAAGGAAAAGCTGCCGTATCTGCCCCATACGCTGAATTTCAAGGGCGGAACTATACCGCCGGCAAATACCACCCAGTTCTGGTTCGCCGCCGCGTCCGGCTATCCTATCATAGCGCTTGACGCCGACAGTGATATTCTGCCGCGGAACACCGGAATATACGACGTGGAGATAACCGTCAGCACGATGGATTTCATCGGCTACGACGACGATAAGGGAATAAAGGCAAAGGTTGACAGGATAAACGTGAACGAGACAAAGTGCGAACAGCAGGACGGAGCCGAGTTCCCCATCAAAATGCCGTTTGACAGTGTAATGATAGACACCGATATGTCCAAGTACGACGGCGAGAAGTTCGTATACGACTACTCGGCAGTAAGAAAGCTGGACAGCTCCGAGCTGTGGTACACCACGGACAAGAGCGAGTTCGGCGATCTTGACAAGCACCCGCCGTTTACCAAAGAGCCGGACGACACTATTCTGAAAGTAGGCGACAAGGTCGGCAACATGACCGTCACCGAAGCTGGAATGCAGCTTTACGCGCTTTCAAATCAGCTTACTATAAATCCGGACGGCTACAACCGTCTCACCTTAGAGGGTGAAATAACTATCACCGGAACGCTGAGCTATAACACGGAAAACGGATATGAGCTTTGCGCAAATCCTGAGAATTTCGACACTATTCTTCCGTACCTCCCGATAGGGATAAGCGGAGCGAGCGCAGCCGTCGATTCTAACTATGAGTCGGTCGCCGAAAGCGGCTATCCGAAAATTATAATAGACGACAGCGAAGCGGATATGAGCAAGTTTGAGCAGGATAAGACCTACAGCGTGTCCATCACCGCAAACGAAATATCCTTTAACTTCAACGACAACAGCTCATACAGCGGAATATTCATCACCGACTTCACCGAAATAAACGTTTTAGATTAAACCTTTACTGTTTCTTTACAGTGATTCTCCCAATAAAATATACCGGCTATCACATGGTAGCCGGTATATTTTTATTGATATGAAATTATCCTGCGGACCGCTTTGTTGTCCAATCCGTGATAGAGGCACATTCCTACAAATCCGCAGGAGATGACCTCTCCGGCAAACACCGTAAGGAATACGAACCACAGCGCGTCCGGCACTCCGTAGGCATAAACCAGCACGAACGGCACTATCAGCGTGTTTGCGATTATCGGCGGCAGCGGCGCAAGCCATCTGTTTTTGTCTTTCAGCAGATAAGTAAATATCGCCCCGATAAGCGTCGCCAGACTGCCAAAGACGATATCCCATATCACCGCGCCGGTAATGGTGTTTGAGATGACGCACCCGACGAACAGACCCGGTATAGCGGCGGGGGTGAACGCGGGGAGTACCGTCAGCGCCTCGCTGAGCCGTACCTGTACCACTCCGCTTGCAAGCCCCATAAGGTTAGTAAGCCACGTCATCACGACGTAAACAGCCGCAATGACCGCGCCCTGTACAATGAACAGGACCTTTTTGTTTCTCATTTGATTTTCCTCCGTAGTTTTGTTTAATGTGAGGATTTTGCGAACTCACGTTTATGATGATAACACACTTACGGTAAATTGTCAAGTAAGCCCGGTCATATCCCACTGCGGGATATATTCGGCGTCGGCGCTCTCCTTTTCCTGTGTGTAGCCTAAAAAGCCGAGGCTTGCCGCGTGTTCTGCCACCGACTGATATTCAAAGGTAGTCAGCTTTCTTGACAGCTCTTTTATTTCATTTGCCTTATGACACGGAAGATACTGCCGCATAAGACTGAGCAGGATATTTTCCACCGGCAGCGCAGCGGCGAGCATATCCAGCGCTTTTATGCTGTCGTGTCTTCCGTTAGGCAGTACCAAATGGCGCACCATCACCCCTCGGGTAATGATCCCGTCGGCATTTAACCGCACCTTTCCAACGCTGTTGTACATCGCCTTTATCGCAGAAAGCGCTGTTTCGGGGTAATCTTTAGCGAAGGAGTATTTTTCCGCGCGGACGCTGTCGGCATACTTAAAGTCGGGAAGATAAACGTCTACCAGCCCGTCGAGCATACGCAACGTTTCCACACTCTCGTAACCGCCGCAGTTCCATATAACGGGTATATCAAGCTTTGGCTTTACCTTTTCTAAGACCCTTGCTATCTGTATCGAAAACTGCGTCGGCGTGACTAAATTTATATTATGCGCTCCCTTATCGTAAAGCTCTAGCATTATCTCGCCGAGACGTTGCTCGCTTATCTCCATGCCCTGCCCGCCGTGACTTATAGGGGCGTTCTGACAGAAAACGCACTTTAATACGCACCCCGAAAAAAATATCGCGCCGCTGCCCCGCGTTCCGGATATGCAGGGTTCTTCCCCGTAATGCAAAGCCGCGCGCGCCGCTTTAAGACCGCTTACCCCGCAGTAGCCTATTGCTTTATCTCTATCTATCCCGCATTTTCTCGGACATTGATAACATTTTGCCATATTTTTTAAGCTCTCCTTTTTGCGGGATCCTTTTGCTTAAAACAACGCCCGGAGCTTGGGCATGATGTTATTCACTTTCGGTGCTTTGTGTGCTTTCTGTGCTTTCTGCAGCTTCGGTGCTTTCCGTTGAGGAAGCTTCCTCTTCGGGTTTATCATAGTTCAAATTCTCGTAATCGTACTGGTAATCGATCTCGTCCAGCCATTTAGTAAGCGTTTCCTGCTGCAATTGCTGTTTTTTATCGGATATCATACCGTCGCGGGTCGCTTTGCGCACATCTTCCATATTTTCCTCGGTTATCTCCGCATCGGAAACATATTTCAAGATGAAATAACCGTTGTCCGCGGCGATAAGTCCCGATATATCTCCCGGCTTTTCAAGCTTGTATGCCGCCTCGTAAACTTCCGGTATAGTGCGCTCCGACTTGTATATCAAAAGAGTGGTCTGATCCTCCGCGCCCTCGTAATAGTTAGCGCCGTATTCTTTTAACACCGCGTCAAAATCATCGCCGTTTTTCAGCTTTTCCAAAGCGGCGTCAGCCTGACCCTGGATATCTTTTAACAGCTCGTCGCGTCTTGCGTCAAGAGCGGAATTGTCCGCGTCGCTCTCGTTGCGCTCCGCCGCAAGCTCCGCGGCGTCGGCATTATCGATGGCGATAAGGATATATTTTACCCGACGTGAGCCCTCCGGCACCCATACCGCCTGATACTCGGTCTTACCCTCATAGTCGCTGACAGACTTTTCATAGGCGCTTTTCGCTTCCTCGGTAAAGGATGTTATATAATCCTCCACCTCTTTATCGGTAACGGTAACGTCCTTGCCGATATAGTCCACCACTTTACTGTATACATAATTATTCGTCACCCATTTAAGGACGTTTTCTTCGGTAAGGTCGAATTTAGCGAGGTAGTCCGCCACTAACTCCTGCTGTTTTGCCTTAAGCTCTTCCTCGGCGATGTCCGAGGTGTCGCCAAGCTCGTTTTGCGCGTCCTCCTCGAACATGGTGTAAAACTGCCCGATATAATCCTCGTAATCCTCGTTGATCTCGGCGGCCTCTTCGTCGGTGAGAACGTCAAGTCCCAGCTCCTCCGCCTTTTTCATAACGACTCTTTCGCGGGCAAGGCTTTCCATCATTCCCTGACGGAGATTTTTCAGCGTGCCCTCGTCGCTTGAATTAGTCTCGTCCAGCCCGTTAAGGTCTACATACAGCGAATATTCCGAATAAAAATCCTTGAAAGCGATATCGTAGTACGCCTTTTCTTCCTCCGAAAGCTCTCCGCCTGCCCACGCCACCACGTCGTCGGGCTGAGCCGTCCAGATGTCGGCAGTCGTATCGGTTTTTGAAGTCAGTATGCTTTCCGCGCAGCCGGATATTCCCATAGCCATAACGGTGAATAACGCCGCTGCGGTCAATGTCTTTTTCATGTTTTTGTTCCTTCCTAGTGTTTTTACTCAACTATTTAAGTATAGCATATTTTCCGTTAAAGTCAACAGCTAAAACGGAATTATCACCGTACTTTCACTTTCAATCGTTATGCGACCAGTATTTACGGTCAAGACTGCGGAAGTTTATCGCGGAGGCTATATCCTTTTTGCGGATTATCTCGCTTCCGGCAAGGTCGGCGCAGGTGCGGGCGACCTTTAGTATACGGTCGTATGCTCTTGCGGACAGCCCCATTTTGTCAAAACAGCCGGCTATCAGCTTTTTAGCGTCGTCCTCCATACGGCACATGCTGTGCAATGCCGAGGCGGGTATTTTTGAATTGGAACGTATCCCCGTTCCCTTGAACCGCTCTTTTTGTATCTCGCGGGCTTTCATCACGCGCTCGCGCACCTTTTCGCCGGATTCGCCCGGTTTGGAGCTGCTTATCTCGTCATAGCCCAGCTGCGGCATCTCCACCTGTATATCTATCCTGTCCAGCACCGGACGGCTGATCTTCCCAAGATAGCTCTGTATCATCTTTTCGGAGCAGGTGCAGTGTCCGCGCGGATTGCCGAAATTGCCGCAGGGACAGGGATTCATCGCCGCCACTAACATGATATCGCAGGGATAGCTTACCGAGCCCTGAGCGCGGGAAATGGTGATAACGCCGTCCTCCAGCGGCTGGCGCAGAGTTTCCAGTGTGCGGCGGTCAAACTCCGGCAGCTCGTCCAAAAACAGCACGCCGTTATGCGCAAGTGATATCTCGCCCGGCTTAGGCACGCTGCCGCCTCCGATAAGCCCCACCGCGGAGGCTGTATGGGATACCGCACGGAAAGGGCGCTGCGTTATCATCGGGTTTTTCCTGTCCAATTGTCCCGCTATCGAATATATTCCGGTAGTTTCTATGCTCTCCTCAAAGCTCATAGGCGGAAGTATAGAGGGGATACGCTTTGATATCATGCTCTTTCCCGTGCCGGGAGGGCCTATAAGCAGCACGTTATGAAAGCCGGCCGCCGCTACCTCCAGCGCGCGTTTTGCCAAGGGCTGACCCTTTACGTCGGAAAAATCCTCTAACAACGTAAGCGCGGGGTCGGCGCGGTATACCGGCTCGCGCGGGATAAGCTTCTGTCCCGAAAAATGATCTATCAGCGCGGCTATATCGCTTACTCCGTACACCTCAAGGCCGTCAACTACCGACGCTTCACGCGCGTTTTCTATCGGGACGAACAGCTTTTTTATCCCGCTGTTTTTCGCCTCGATAGCCATGCTTAATACGCCGTTAGTATATACCAGCGCGCCGCCCAGCGATACCTCGCCCAAAAAAGCGCAGTCGTCAAGCTCGTCGCTGATTATATTATTTACCGACAGTATCGCCGCTATTATAGTAAAATCGTACATTGAGCCGCTTTTTCTCACGTCGGCGGGCGCGAGGTTCACCGTCAGCCGCTGACCGCCGATACTTATCCCAACGCCGGACAATGCGCCTTTTATCCGCATTTTGCTTTCCTGTACGGCAGCGTCGCCGAGTCCCACTATATCGAATGCCGGCTGACCGCGTCCGGTGATTATCTCCGCCGTGACCTTAAACGCGTTCATACCGAACAGACCCATGCCGTTTACCTGTGCATACATATCAGCACTTCCTTTATCCTGAGGTTATTTATTTAAGTATACCATATTCCCGCAAAAAATGCAAACCGATAACTAACGCTGCATACACTCGTTCAGCTTTTTATTCCGCGCTTTCCAGTCCGGCATTACCGTTTCCAGCTCGGCGTAAAAGTCTTTCGAGTGATCCGGATGCAGCAGATGAGTAAGCTCATGCGCCGCGATAAATTCTATACACTCCAAAGGCTTATCGACAAGCTCCATGCTAAAGGTTATTTTCCCTAACGTAGAGCAGTTGCCCCAGGAGGCTTTCATGCGCCTGACCGCTATTTTCGGAAAGGAAACGCCCCGCCGCTTAAAATACGGGAACAGCTCGCGGCAGATACTTTCCGCCTTGGTAAGCAGCTCTTTTCTTAAAAAGCCGTCCAGTAGCTTTTGCTTTTTTTCGGTAACGTTTTCGGTGACCGTCAGTATTATCACGTCGCCGAACAGCTCCGCGCTGTCCTTTTCCCCGTGTATCACCGCAAGCCGTCTATCCCTGCCGAACAGCCTTACTACCTCGCCGCTTTCGTATTTAAGCTCCGGCGGCTTGCGGCGCTTGCCGTAATATTCCAACGCGTCGAATATATTCTTATGGTACTTTATCACCAGCTTGTCCGCATACGCGCCGGAAACGGAATACGGGGCGGATACCACCACGGTCATATCCGGTCTTGTCCTGATATGGATATTCTTTATATGCTTTCTGATAAACTCATATTCCAGCGTCCTGCCGTCTATAATTACCGTCCTTTTCGTATCGCCGCCCCCTTTCTTTAAGCCCTAAAAAAATTTTACCGCCGCAAGGGGATTTTGTCAAGAAAAAATGGTTGGGCATGCGGGAGTCGAACACAAGTCGGTTTTTACGGGCATATTTCCGCCAATACTGCGTCGACCTCGCTCGACATACGCGAGTATGCCTTCGTTCGGTCTCCTTGTCTTGACAAAAATCTGCTCCGTAAAAACTAACCTCTACGGCGAATGAATTTGAGGTAATTTTTGTTTCTTGAGGCGCAGGCAGGCTGGCGCCTGTCAAGCCGAAAGGGACGAAAAGCGCCCAAAGGCATCGTCGTGAGGCGGCTCGGGTTCGACTCCCGCATGTCTGGGCAAATTGTATAATTCGGCTTTTTTCAAATTGTATATTATATATAAAAAGCAGAAAATCCTATTGAAAAGTTTCCTGAAATGGTGCATAATACTATTGTAAACTATGGCAATTTATCCGAAAGGAAGCAACAAATGAAGCTTAAAAAGATAATCCCTATATTTTTAGCCGCGTCTATCGCATTGGCAAGCGGCTGCGCCCAGACCGAAACTACCTCTTCGGCAGGCGGGCAATCCGATACCGGAACATCGGAAACTTCTCAAACCTTAGATGAAAGCAGCACCGAAAGCAACTCCTCCGGCTCTACTCCTCAGTCGAACTGGACGTTCGGACAGGTAGCGATGGGCGGCGGCGGATTTGTCAGCGGCGTTTTCGCCACTAAGGAAGAGGGGCTGTACTACGCCCGCACCGACGTCGGCGGCGCTTACCGCTACGACAAGGAAAGCGAAAGATGGAAAACATTGAGCGCATGGGTCAGCGAGGACGATCGCGGCCTGCTCGGCATAGACGGACTTGCGTTCGCCGAGAACGAGCCGAATAAGCTCTATCTGCTGGCGGGCACCGATTATTTCAGTAACGGCAAGACCTGTCTGCTTATATCCGACGATTACGGCGATACCTTTGAAGTAGTCGAGTTGACTGACAAGATAAAGGCACACGGCAACGGAATGGGCCGCGGCAACGGCGAAAGGATAGCGGTAGACCCCAAAAACAGCGATATAATCTATATCGGCGGCAGGACCGGCGGTATGATAAAATCCACCGACGGCGGCAAGACCTTTACCGCGATCGATATGGGTACGAAAACTACCACCTCTAACGGCAACGGTATATGCAGCATATTGATAGACCCTAATTCCGGCGACGACGGCAGCTGCACTACCGTATACGCGGCTATTTCCCGCACCGGAGAGCCGGGGCTGTACTGCTCAAAGGACGCAGGCGAAAGCTGGACGGCGGTGGAGAGCGCTCCGCAGGGGCTGATGATACAGAGAATGAGAATGCGCTCCGACGGCAAGATACTGTTCGCTTACGCGGATACCGAAGGGCCGTGGAACAACAACCGTGCCTCCGGCAGGATATCGCTTTACGACCCCGAAACCGGAGAAATGACCGACATTTCACCTAAAAAGCAGGCGTACGGCGACGTGGTATCCGACCCGAACGACCCGAATAAAATGGTGGCCTGCACCGAAAACCTCTATATGCTCCAGCCCAACGGCGCTTACGGCGATGAATTTTATACCACCACCGACGGCGGCAAGACCTGGACGCTGCTCAACGACGTTATGACCATGTCGGACGGCGGCATAGAGTGGATAAATACCGCCTCCATGCATTGGAGCAGCTGTCTGTGCATAGACCCTAACAACACCGATAAGATAATGACCGTTTCCGGCAACGGAATTTTCGCCTGCGATAATATCTGGGACGAACATCCAGAGTTTTACTTCAATTCCAAGGGCATAGAGGAGACCGTGCCGCTTGAGATGGTAAGCATACCCGGCGGCAAGCTGATAACCGCTATCGGCGACTATGACGGCTTTGCACAGGACGACGCGGCGGAATACGGCACGGTACACAATTCCGTAGCAGGCTCTATGCAAGGCATAGCGGCGGCGGCGCAAGCGCCCGACGTCTGGGTAAAATGCGGCGGTGACGAAAGCACTCCCGGTCTGTGGTATACCGAGGACGCGGGCAAGACCTGGGTAAATATCAAGACCTCGCCGGTAGAGGACAGCAAGGTCTCCCACGGCGGCAGCGTGGCGTTATCTCCGGACGGCTCGGTGATATACTGGGCTCCGGACAACGGCGTAGGGCTGTATTACACCTCCGACCGCGGCAAGACCTGGAACACCAGCGAAGGCGCATTCTCCGTTAAAAAGGTGGCGTGCGACCCCGTCAATCCCGATTATGTATATGCGTCGAGCTCCGGCATGTTCTATTACAGTGAGGACGGCGGCAAGACCTTTACCATGAATAACAGCCTCAGCATATTCACCCTTGCAAAACCGATAGTAGAGCCCGGCAAGGAGGGCAAGGTATACTTTGCGGCGATGGGACTTCAGGTCTCCGAGGATCACGGCAAGACCTTTACCAGAGTTGAAAACGTCGCGGCGTGCCTTGTCGTAGGTCTCGGCAGAGGCAAAAACGACGGCGACCCTGCAACGATATTTATCTGGGGCAAGCCTAAAGCTGACGACGAGCTGGGACTTTACTGGTCGGAGGACGAGGGCAAGACCTGGGAAAGAATAAACGACGCTCAGCACCAGTACGGCGGCCCCGGCAACGGCAATTTCGTGTACGGCGATTTCAACGTATACGGCAGATGCTATATGAGTACGGTCGGCATGGGACTTGTATACGCCGATCTTGCAGAATAAAATAATAATTCCGTTTTGACGGGGAACATTCCCCGTCAAAAATTTTCAAAAGAAAAACAGAGAAAAGAGAAGATATGGAGAGAATTTTTTCAGCCGTCATTTTTGATCTGGACGGCACTTTACTGAATACGATAGACGACCTTGCGGACAGCGCGAATAATGTGCTGGAGGAATTGGGTCTTCCCACTCACGATATAGAAAGCTATAAATATTTTGTGGGAAACGGCATACCAAAGCTTATACAGCGCTGTTTGCCCGCCGACAAGCAGGCGCTTCACGCTGTGGCGCTGAAAATGTTCATCGAGCGATACGACGCGCACAGTGAGGACAAGACCGCCCCGTATGACGGAATACCCGAAACGCTGGAAAAGCTTCACGAAATGGGGCTGCCATTCGGCGTGATAACCAACAAGGCTCACGAGATAGCGGTCAAGGTAGTGGAGCATTATTTCGGCAAAGGGCGCTTTGAGTGCATAAGAGGACTGGACGAAACAATACAGGCAAAGCCCGCTCCCGACGGCGCTTTGCAGGTGGCCGAGCGGCTTAAGGTATCCCCCGCCGAGGTGCTTTATCTCGGCGATACCAAAACCGATATGCAAACGGCAATAAACGCCGGATTTACCCCCTGCGGAGTGCTGTGGGGCTTTCGCAAGCGGGAGGAACTGGAGGAAAACGGCGCAAAGTACATAATAAGCCGGCCGGACGAAATATTCAGCATACTGAAAAAGCGGGGATAGTATGAAAAAACAATATCTTGAAACAGCGAAAATAGTAGCGGCGCAGGGGCTGAAAGGCGAGGTCAGAGTTCAGTATTACTGCGACGACGCGGAATTTTTCCGTAAGCTCGGCCGCCTGTTCCTCGGCAGCGAGAAAAAGGAGATAAAGCTGATAAGCTCCCGTCCGCACGGAAATCTTGCGGTATTAAAGCTGGAGGGGGTAAATTCCCGCGAGGAGGTAACTCCGCTGGTCGGAAAGCTGCTGTATATAAACCGCGACGACGTCAAGCTGGAAAAGGGCGTGTATTTTTTGCAGGACCTTATAGGGCTTGAGGTAAGGGATGCCGACAGCGATAAGGTCTATGGCGTGGTGGACGATATCTACCAAAACGGCGCCGCCGACGTATATTCCATAAAAACCTCGGAGGGTAAACAGCTTATGTTCCCGGCGATACCGGAGGTGCTCATCAGCAGGGATATAGACGGCGGGGTAATAACTATCCGCCCGCTGAAAGGCTTGTTCGACGACGGAGATACCGAATGATACGAATAGATATCGCAACATTATTCCCGCAGATGTGCGAGGCAGTCTTATCCGAAAGCATAATCGGGCGTGCGCGCCGCGGCGGATATATAGAGCTGTTCTGTCACGATATACGCGACTATGCCGATAACAAGCATAACCGCGTTGATGACAAGCCTTACGGCGGCGGCACCGGCATGGTGATGCAGGCGCAGCCGATATACGACTGTATAAGCGCTATAAAGGCGCAGGCAGGCTCCGACCGCCGTGTAATATACATGTCACCGCAGGGCAGGCCGCTCACTCAGCAGAAAGTTAAGGAGCTCGCTAATCTTGACGGCTTTATAATCCTATGCGGACATTATGAGGGCGTGGACTGCCGCGTGATAGAGGAGCTTGACGCGGAGGAGATCTCTGTCGGGGATTATGTGGTGACCGGCGGAGAGCTTCCGGCGTTGATACTTACCGACGCGGTCGCAAGATTGCAGCCGGGGGTACTTCCTAATTCCGACGCGTACTCGCTGGAAAGTCATTATCAGCGGCTGCTGGAGTATCCTCAATACACCCGTCCGGAGGTATGGAGGGGGCGTTCGGTGCCGCAGGTGCTGCTTTCCGGCGACCATAAGCTTGTAGAGGAGTGGCAGAAAAACATGGAGACCGCCGTCACGCTCAAAAAGCGCCCGGAGCTGCTCGCCGCAAGGAGGAACGACGGCTCACCGTATGCAAAATATCTTACGATAAAAGCCGCGGAGACGGAATTGCCGGAGGATATTTTTGAAGCGCTTACAATGTTATCCAGAAATAAGCTGCTTTCTTCAAAGGAAAAGAAAATATTTGTGAAAAATGCCGAATATCTCCATAATATCCTGCCGCTTAGAACGGGAAAACAGCGTATATTCTTAAAGGCGGACGCTCAGGAAGTGATAGAGAGTTTTCTCCCGCTGTGCGATATCCTTTCGGCGCATAACCTGAATTTTAATATAATATACACCGATTTTCCGGGTAAAATAATACAGGAGAGCGAAATTTTCGTTGTGACCGAGGACAATACTGACACTTAAGTATATATATCGGTGGAAAACTTCTGTATATGTTCAATATTCACCATAAGGTTTTTTTGTGCATTTCTTACAAAAAAATGAATAAACGGCAATCGCTATTGAGCGAATGTGAAGAATAATTGCAGAAAAATTGACAAAAGCGAAAATCCCTGTTGACGAACAGATACTTTATGGCTATACTAATAAGTGCAGGGCAGACATACAGCCCGACAAAGGAAAGAAAACAGTAAAACGATGGAGGTAGTTATTCATGTTTGTCAAAGAAGTGAGCGTTAAGAACCAAGTCGGTTTACACGCAAGACCTGCAACTTTCTTCATCCAGAAAGCCAACGAATACAAATCATCGATCTGGGTTGAAAAAGAGGAACGCAGAGTCAACGCAAAGAGCCTTTTGGGTATTCTTTCTCTCGGCATCGTAGGCGGTACTCCTATCCGTATTATCGCAGACGGCACCGACGAGCAGTTGGCTGTTGACGGTTTGGTAAAGCTGGTAGAAAGCGGATTTACCGAATAATCAAATTTGAGTGTAGATTAAGCTAAAGCCGCCGCTCTGCCGGCGGCTTTAAGTATTTTAGTCTGAAAAATAAATTTTTCAGACTGTGAGTTTTGCACTTTGCTGAGTACGGTCAGCAATTTTGCTTCGCAAAACCTACAAAACCTGAAAGGAGAAAGCTTCTTTGCAAGCATGATAATAAAAATGATCAAAAAGCTAACGGCGATTGTATTTTCGGCGGCGGTGTTTTTGTGCGGCTGCTCGGCTGATTATTCAAATATAGACGGGTACGACCGAATAATGAAAGCCAGAGAGCTTTACACCGGGCTTTATGCGGCGCATCTTACGATAACCGACGTGGAAAACGATCTAGTCACCCAGGAGCTGACGTTTTTATATAACGATGTGGACAGGCTGCAATACAGCTATTACGGCACCGACGGCAAGACGGTATACAGGGAATTTCACGACGGCTACGATTACAGCTACACCGACGAAAACGGCGAATGGATAACAATAAAAGAGGGCGAACCGAATTACCGCACCTATAATCGAATAGCGCGGTTTTCTATGACCGACGCCGGTATGATATTCATTAAGCCGGAAAGCATAGAAAGCGGCAGCGTAACGCAAAACGGCAGCGATACCGTGATAACGCACGTCTACCGCCCGGAGGAACTCAGCGACATGCTTTCCGCTCAGCTCGGCGCTGACAGCACGCTGAAAGAATTTACCGTTATCTATACGCTGGACAGCGCGGGCTACTGCACCTCTATGGAGCAGATAGGCGTTTCGGAGCAAAACGGCGAAACCAAAAAGGTCGATTATCTTATGAAAATAGACAGCATGAACGATATAGCAGCGATAAGCAGACCCGAATAATTCGACTTTAATAAACAGCTTGCCGATAAAACCGCTACCTTAATAAACAAAAAACGACTTCCGATAAATCACATCGGAAGTCGTTTTTTATTATTTCAAATTCGGTTGTTTTACCGTTCCGCCAAACAGCAGACTCACCTTATTATAGGTGATACCGCCGCTTGTAGACATGGTCTTTTTCAAGGTTTCTGCCAATGCGTCGCTGTCATCACATTTTAACATGCTGTCTGACACCATGAGAGTCAGCGTAAACTCCGTGCCGGTGTGGTAAACCGCCGTGCTGTCGGTCGTTTCCTCCCAGCCGTTATCGCTGACGGAGGCGGAAAGCAGCTCCACCTTTTCCCCTGCCTTTTCGTCTATATTGTTAAGCTCCGCCCAGGCATTGAAAATATCCTGCGGGGTGGAAGGCAGGTGCTTTATCTCGGACTTTTCCTCGCCGTTTTCCAGATAATAAACGGTAATGTCCTCGTATAACAGCGCTATATCCTCATCATAAGACGCAAGTGTGCTTTGACCGCCGTCGTCTGTCTGACCGCTCTGCATTGTAAGGACTACCGCCAGCGATATCCCCGCAAGTACTACCACCGCGCAGACAGCTATCGCGATATAGATAAGAGGATTTTTCGGCTTTTTAGGATCCTGCAAGGACTCCTGTCTCAGCTTTTCCAGCTTTTCCTCTATATTATCGGAATTGTCCGGCATATCCACGCCCCCTTAACTCAACTGTCTTTCTTTTTGAAAACGAACAGCTTGCTGAACACGTAGTTCAGCACCAATACTACGATATTTGAAAATACCTTTACGCACAGCTCATATATGCCGTTATCTATCGCGGGAAGATTTACCAGCAGGTACATTATAATAAGGTCTACAAACAGCGTGAAAAGCCTTGCGCCGTAAAACGACAGCGCCTGCATCAGTATTTTGTCCGCGCCGGTGACCTTGCTTTTGAATACCCAGATACGGTTAGTGATATATGCGAATGTTACCGACACTATCCAGCTTATGATATTCGGCAGCACCGTGGAGGAATCCCCGTCGGTAAAGGTCAGCCGATAGGTCCATTTCAGTATCCACGGCGCGCTTTCCTCGTTCGGGAACACCGTTCTTATAATAAAATAAGTAACGATGGAAACCAGCGTAGTAAGCGCCCCGAAGAACACATAAGATATTATTTCACGGTATTTTTTGTACAATTCTCCCCAGTTTTTGGGATGTATCGCCAGACGAAAAAATTCTTTCAGCATTATTCCATATCGTCCGGTATACCGTCGTTGTCCATATCCATATCCATATCAGCGCCGCCGCCTAATACCGCGCCGACCATATCTCTGCCGCGCACTCTGTATTTATCGTACTGCGCCTTTACCGCCTGGTCGAGTATCCTCTTTACCTCGCGGGGCTTTCTTATGGATTGCAGCAGCTTTTCCGGCGTATCGCGGTCACGGGCGGAGATGATTATCGTGCCTACTCCCACTATACGCTGGCCCAGAGAGAATTTCATGTTCTTATCCATTATCTTGTACAGGTCTATCTCGTCCTCTTTTATATTGAGCAAGCCGACCTTGGTGTAAAGCGAGGTCTCGGTCAGGATATAACGGGTAAAGGATATCGGCAGCCCGCATATGCACTTTTTGCCCGTCCAAAGCACCTCGCCGTAATTGCGCCTGAGTTTTTCCAGATTAGCCATAATTAATTCCTTTCTTTACCTACCACCGCCGCTGCTCGTGCGGACAATGCCGGACAGAGTATGCGGCGCGTATTTCCGCAAAGCAGCCACATTTTCTGCACATGCCGTTGATAAGCTCGTCGCAGCTTTGACATTGCTTTAGTCTTTCGCGGTAGGTGATATCATCGGTCTTTTTTTCCGAGGGTATAAGCGAGATATATTCGCTCACCGTACGATACGCCTGTTCGCTCAGCTGCTCGGTAAGACATTTTCGGCACAGCTCCACGCTTATTCCCTCCCGCTAAAGTTGTTAATTCTATTGTACCACGGTATACAGAATAAATCAAGACAAATTTTACAAACGGCTTTCCTTATAATAAAAATCTCCCGCATTCATAAGAACACGGGAGACAGCTTGTCGAAAAACCTCCCTATGGTCGGATTTTTCGACAAGCTGACCAAAAAATGTTCAAGTATGTCAGTACATACTTGAACATTTTTGCCGCTCTGCGAGCGGCACTTATCACTAATGAGGGTGAAAACCCTGATGGTTTTCCCCTCATACACCTCTTTCCTTCCGGCTTTTGAAAACTTTTTCTATAACAAAAAATCTCCCGCATTCGTAAGAACACGGGAGATTCAACATTATCGATTCATAAAACCAAGCTTTTATTACTTTCTCTTCTTAGCAACGATAGCCGCGCCAGTAGCCAGAACTGCTACACCTGCTGCAAGAGCGATACCCTCAGCGCCGGTGTTGGTGCTGGGCTTGCTGGAGTCGCCGGTGGTAGGAGCGTCGGTTGCGGGAGCGTCGGTTGCAGGAGCGTCGGTGTCAGCGGGCTCTTCGGATGCTGCGGGCTCTTCAGCTGCTGCTGCGCCCATACCCTCAACGGTGAAGTCAATAGAGATGTCGCCGTTAGCGTCTATAAGAGCTGCGTCAACGATAGTGTCGCCCCAGATGTTTATCATGCTTATAGTAACCGGGGCTGAAGGCGAATCAACATCTTGATCCATAAACGAGTCATTCGAAGCGAAAGGCTCGGTGGGGAGATTTTCGCCGGTAAACTCGCTGGTGGTAGGAGTAAGCTCCTGACCTGCGATGGTCACCTTATCAATGGTTATTTTGAGGTCGGGGTACTTAGTAGGATCAATGTTGGTAGCTAACTTGACCATGTTATATCCCACAGCCGAATCGCCGCTTTTTGTCTCCATGCTGTGACCTTTAACCGAAACGGTGTAAGAGCCGTCGCCGGTAATTTCAACATCATTAAAAGTACCGTCCAACTTATAGAAATAACCGTTTGCCTCGATAAAAGGCTCTTCGCCGGTATCCGCATAATAATCTTCATCAGGCACAAGAACATTACTCTGGAATAATGTGTTGCGGAAAATCCAGTTTGCCGTCTGGAATGTGACGCCCGCCTTCTCTGCGCTTGCGCCTGCCACCATGGTGGCGGTAAGTGCTGCGGCTATAACGGCCGCGCTGATTACTTTTGTAACCTTTTTCATTGAAATTTACCTCCAAATTTCTGCGTTTTTCGTATAAAATCCAACAGATTTTATAACCTTAGATTAAGTATAACGGAAACAGAGGTAAAATTCAATATACAATATTCACACAAATTATGACTTTTTTGTGTACAAAAATAGGTAAAATTGCACAAAAAAGACACACCAACTCCCCCGTTCTCAAATCCATTTTTTGAAAACAGGGAAACCGGTGTGTTTTATTTCGGTAAATTAATACCTATTAATTACTTTCTTTTCTTAGCAACGATCGCTGCGCCGGTAGCCAGAACTGCTACACCTGCTGCGAGAGCGATGCCCTCAGCGCCGGTGTTGGTGCTGGGCTTGCTGGAGTCGCCGGTAGTAGGAGCGTCGGTGTCAGCGGGCTCTTCGGATGCTGCGGGCTCTTCAGTTGCTGCTGCGCCCATACCCTCAACGGTGAACTCAACGGTGATGTTGCCGTCAGCGTCGATAAGAGAAGCGTCAACAACAGAATCGCCGTAAGTGTTGATAAGGCTTATAACGAGGTCGGTATCAGTGAATCCGAGATCAGTGGTATCAAACTTACCGGACTGCTTCTCGCACTGGAGAGTCTCATCAGCTGCGCTGAATACGGTAGTGGTAGGAGTGAGCTCCTGACCTGCGATAGTTACCTTGTTGATAGTAACCTTGAGGTCGGGATACTGAGCAGTATCGATGTTGGTAGCCAGCTTAACCATGTTGTAGCCAATGCTGGAGTCGCCGGTCATGTTAGCGGTAGCGTGCTGATTAACGCTTACGGTGTAGGTGCCGTCACCGGTGATATCTACATCGGTGAAAGTGCCGTCCAGATCATAGATGTCATCTTCAACATCGGGATACTGACCAACTTCGCCGCTGTCGTTAAGATAATTCTGATCGTAAACGATTACTTTTTCCTGAGCGATGGTGTCACGGAATACATAGTTTCCGGCCATCTGGAAAGTAATACCTGCTTTTTCTGCGCTTGCTGCAACGCATACAGTTGCTGCAAGAGCTGAGGCTACAGCTATAGAGCTGATAACCTTGGTGAACTTCTTCATGTTCAATTACCTCCATAAAATTTTAGGTTAACGTGGTTTTTTCCGGATAACCGGACTATTCTACGCTAACTTTAGTATATCTTAAAACGGCGAAAAAAGCAATATACAAATTACACACAAAATATTCCTAATTTGTGCGATTTTTTGTAGCAAATCACACAAAGTTTTCCGATTATGCTTCCACTTTTTTCAAGAAATACACTATTCTTTCATTTAGCTTTTTCGCGGCACGTCTATAATAAAATATTTCGGGTATTTTAGTTATCTTCATATCTCAGCTTTCCCGCCTTGCATTTAGTATTTTCTTAAAAAATAAAAAAACTACCGCAAATTTTATCCGTTAATTTGCGGTAGTTTATGAAATTCTTAGGCATGCGGGAATCGAACCCGAGCCGCCTCACGACGATGCCTATTCGTTATTTTCGGCGTTTTTCTGTTTTTCGGCTTTTCGCATTTCTATTTCCAGCAGCGGCCGCATGAGCGAATAACGCAATACCTTTTTATCGTTATCCACCATTTGTTTTATATGCTCCTGTGCGCCGATGAGGATAAGCAGCTTTTTCGCTCTGGTAACGCCGGTATACAAAAGATTTCTGTACAGCAGATTTTTTGTAAAGCCCGTTATCGGCATTATCACCGCCTCGTACTCGCTGCCCTGACTTTTATGTATCGTGACGGCGTAGGCGTGTTCTAACCGCCGCAGCATCTCCGTGGTGTATATCGCCACTCTGCCCTCAAAATCCACCGTGATGTTCTGGGAAAACCTGTCCACCTCGCGGATAACGCCGATATCCCCGTTGAAGATACCCGAGCCTTTTTCGCCGGCGCGCCTCCAAAGCACGTCGTAGTCGTTTTTCACCTGCATGACCTTATCCCCGACGCGAAACACCGTATCGAAATTTTTAAGCTCCGGCTTATTTCGTGACGGCGGGTTCAGCGCCGACTGTAACTGTCGGTTAAGCTCCGCCGTGCCTGCCGGACCCATTTTCGTGGGGCAAAGCACCTGTATATCGTCTATCGGGGAGTAGCCGTAAGTAGTCGGAAGCCGCGTTTGCGCAAGCTGCACTACCAGCCTTGCTATCTTCCCCTCGTCCTGGCATTTCATAAAGAAAAAGTCGTTGGTACGGTCGTTTAGGTCGGGATATTCGCCCCTTACTATCCGGTGGGCGTTAGTTACTATCAGGCTGCTCGCCGCCTGACGGAATATCTCGGTAAGCTCGACGGTGGGTATCCGGTGGGAATTTATAAGGTCTCTCAGCACGTTGCCCGCTCCCACCGAGGGGAGCTGGTTGCTGTCGCCCACCATGATAAATTTCGATTCCGGCTTTATCGCCCTGACAAGGCTTTCCATCAGCAGCACGTCCACCATCGACATTTCGTCCGCTATCACGACGTCCGCCGGCAGGGGATTATCTTCGTTGCGCTTGAATTTAAGCTCGCCCGCCGCGGTAAAATCCACCTCAAGCAAGCGGTGTATCGTGCGCGCCGGCTCTCCGGTAAGGTCGGTCATGCGCTTAGCGGCGCGTCCGGTCGGCGCACACAGCAGTATACGCTTTCCCATGCCTTTAAGTATCTGTATCACGCCGTTGAGCGTGGTGGTCTTACCTGTTCCGGGACCTCCGGTCAGGATAAACACACTGCCGGTAAGACACGCGCTTATCGCGGCGCGCTGAAGCTGTTCATACTTTATATTCTCGGAAAATTCCACGCCGTGTATCTCTTTGGAATAATCCTTTTCGTACTGCGCGGAGGTTTTCAGCATGAACGCGAGCTTTTTGGTGATATAGTCCTCCGCCTGATAATATTCCGGCAGATAAATAAACTCCTTGCCCGCTATCTCGACGCTGACGATCTCTTCATAGTCCAGACAGTCTTTCAGGCAGGAATTGAACTTTTTGCGCTCCACTCCGAGGTTATCACAGACCGACATTTGCAGCTTATCCCTCGGCAGGCAGGTATGTCCGGCGAACGCGTTTTCCCTTAAAGTATATATTATCCCCGCGCGGACGCGGTTTACATTTTCCGCGTCAAATCCCAGATCCGCCGCGATCCTGTCTATCTGAAAAAAGTTTATCTCTATCCCCTTTTCACATAGTATGTATGGGTTCCTTTTGATACTGTCTATGCTGTCGTACTCGTATTTTGCCCAGATACTGACCGCGTGAGCAGGACCGAGGTCGTAATTGCCGAGGAATTTTATCACCTCGTTTACTCCGGTTATCTTGTGGTATTCATTACCGATATACAGCGCTTTATCCGCGCTTATGCCTTTAACGTCGGTAAGACGCATACAGTCGTTGTCTATTATATCCAGCGTTTCCTCGCCGAACTGTTTTACTATCCTCTTTGCAAGCGACGGGCCTAGCCCTTTTATCACGCCCGAGCCGAGATAAGCGGTTATCTCCTCCGGTGTAGACGGCATGGAGCGTTCGCACAGCACCGCCTTGAACTGTCTGCCGTAACGCGCGCTGTTTATCCAGCCTCCGCGCAGCTCCAGCCGCTCTCCCTCGCAGATATCGCCCAATACTCCCACGACGGTGACAAGCCCCTCGTTGCTGCCCAGCTCCAGGACAATGTAGCCGTTTTCCGGATTTTTGAATATTACGCCTTCTACCGAACCGGACAGCTCTGCCGATATGTCCTGTTTTTCAAATTTTTCCAAAAATCATTGTCCTTTCCTTTGATATTCCAAAAGCCGCACCCGCGGTTCGTCCCGCATAAGCGCTTTGCATATAAGTATAAATTCCCTGTTTTTTACCATGCGGGCGGGAATTATGACTACAACGTCGCCCCTGCTGCCTAAAAGCGCTCTGCGCACCCGATATTCCAGACCGTCGCAGTCCGCCGCCTTTATATATGTTGCCGGAGCGGGCGGCAGGAAAAACTCCCTCACCGTATTAAATACGGCGATTATCCCGCAGATAACAAGAAAAATAGGTACAAAAAGGCTTATCCAACCGAGCATATATATTCTCCTTTCGCCATACTCTTTCTTTTATTATATGGCGAAAACGGAGAACAGGTTACTTTGTTTGCCGCAGGGTAAGCGCGTTCCAGTCCTCTTTTTCCTGCCGCTCGGTCACTTCAAAGCCGTTTTCCTTCAGCGCCGCAAGAGTTTCCTCCAGCCGTTCGGTTATTATGCCGGAAACTATCAGCACGCCGTCCGGCTTCAGAAATCCCGCAAAGTAAGGCGACATGCTTATTATAACGTCCGCAACGATATTTGCGGTTATAACATCGTACCCGTTGCCTATTTTACCGCGGAGCTCCTCATCGTCCGCGACGTTTCCGCAGAATACTTTCACCCTGTCCAGGCCGAAGCCGTTTTTTCCGGCGTTTTCCTGCGCGGTCTTTACGCTGTTTAAGAAAACGTCGGTCGCCGTGACCTCCTCAGCGCCGAGCAGCAACGCCGCCGTCGCAAGTATCCCGCTGCCCGTGCCAAGGTCCAACACGCGCTCTCCGCCGTGTATAAGCCTATCCAGCAGCTCCAATACCAGCCTTGTCGTATGGTGCTGCCCCGTGCCGAAAGAGGACGCGGGGTCTATCTCCAGCACCTTTCTGCCGAAAGTATCCTCGACTTTCTCCCAGCTCGGCTTTATCAGCAGTCTTTCTCCCACCGTAAACGGTTTATAATACTGCTTCCAGTTGTTAGCCCAGTCCTCCTCGTTTACCTCGTCAACGACAAGCTCTAAACTTCCGTAAAACTCGCCGTCGTTCTCCCTTAACTGAGCCAGCACGCCGGATACAGCATTCAGCATTTCCATGCCCTGCTCGTTATGCTGGACATAGCAGGTAATATGAGTTTTGATATTCTCCATTTCCTTGCAAAGGCTGTCGCTGATGTAATCCCAGTGATATTCCCCGCCTTTGGCAAATTCCTCGAAATCCGCCTTGTCATATATCTCAAATCCGGTTATGCCCAGCTCCGACAGCTGCATTATAAGCACCTGCACCGCGTCGCTTTTTGTATATATATCCAGCTTTTTGAATTTCATATTTCCTCCGTTTTCAGAACGCTGACCGAAAATATTGCCCGACCCAGCAATAAACTGCTTAAAAATCGGGCAATATATCATTTTTTATCAATATTTATCGTCGGGGTCTTCCTTAAAATCCTTTATATCGTCCACCGCGCCGAAATAGCTGCTTTCCCAGCCGAATCCCTCGTTGAACGCGCCGGGCTTTTCCTTCGGCTCCTGCTCTTTCGGCTTAACAGACTCTGCCGGAGCGGGTCGCTCTGCCGGAGCGGGCTGCTCTGCCGGAGCGGGCTGCTCAACCGGAGCGGGTTTTTCTACCGGAGCGGGTTTTTCTCTTACTACCGCCGCCTCGGCAAAATCCGCCGCCGTGGGTATTCCCGGTTGTGCCGGCTGTTTTGTATGCGCGGGTTGCTCTGCAACGGGAACGCTCTCGGTGATATCCTGCGCGGGTTGCTCTGCAACGGGAACGCTCTCGGTGATATCCTGCGAGGACTGTTCTGCAACGGGAACGCTCTCGGCGATATCCTGCGCGGGCTGTTTTGCGATAGGCACGCTCTCAATGGAATCCTGCGCGGGTTGCTCTACAATAGGCGCTCTGTCCGGGAAATCCTCGACCGACGGTATCGGCACACCGAAATCATCTGTAGGGACAAGCTCTTCCGGTTCTTGCTCAACAGATTCTGATTCATCTACAGGAGCGGGCTGGTCAGCTAAAGGAGCAGCTGCGGTCTCGTCTACAGCTTCTATGTTTTCGTCTGCGGTCTCATCTACAGATTCGTCGATATTTTCATCAATTTCAGTTTCGTCGGGCTGTTCAAACGGTATATTCTCCTTATAGGAAGAACCGCCGTTCTGACTGTCAAGCAGCTCTCTGTCCAGCTTGAACATGCCGACCATCTTTTCCAGTATTACCGCCTGAGAAGAAAGCTGCTGCGCGGACGCCGCACATTCCTCTCCGACAGCGGTGTTTGTCTGTACTACCGAGGATATCTGATCTACTCCGGCGGTTATCTGCCGCAGTGATTCCGCCTGCTCGTTGGACGCGGCGGATATATCGGTAACCAGCTTTGTGATATTCTCGGTAGCCTTTACGATATTTTCAAGAGTATGAGAGGTCTTTACCGCAAGTCCGGTGCCGTTTTCCACGGATTTTATCGAATTGCCGATAAGCTCGGTGGTATCGCTTGCCGCTCCCGCGACCTTGCTTGCGAGCAGTCTTACCTCGTCCGCTACTACCGCAAAGCCCTTGCCGGCCTCTCCCGCTCTCGCCGCCTCTACCGCGGCATTGAGCGCTAATATGTTGGTCTGGAACGAGATATCCTCTATCGTTCTGGTTATGCTTGCGATGCGCGAGGAGGATTCCTGTATCTGATTCATCGCCTCAAGCAGCAGGTGCATCTGCTCGTTGCCGGAAGCGACCAGCATCTTCGCCCTACCGGAGCTGTCCGCCGCGTTGTTAGCACGTTCGGCGTTCTTGTTTACCTTGTCGGCTATCTCGGTTATCGAAGCGGAAAGCTGCTGTACCGAAGCCGCCTGTTTAGCCGCGCCGTAGGACATGTTCCCCGCCGCGTCGGATACCTGTTCCGAACCTGCGGAGACCTCGCGTCCCGCTCTCTTTATGTTGTCCATCGCGGTATTGAGTGAAAGCTGTATCCTTGCGTAGGAATCCCGCAGCGGTGAGAAGTCGCCGAGATATACGTCCGCCGGACGGAACGACAGATCGCCCTCGCCGAACGCGGTCAGCAGCTTATCGATATCGCCGATTATCGCATTGAGCCGCTCGGAAATAAGGTTGGTGCTGTTGCCGAGCTCTCCTATTTCGTTATCCATGCCCTCGGTATTAAACGGCTCTTGGTGCAGGTTGCCCTCCGATAATTGTATCAATCTTTCGGAGCACTTGGTGACCGGCAGTATCATGCGCTTGATTATGCCGAGTATGACTATTATAGAGATAACAAAGCAGATTATCGCCACTGTCGCGCTGATGATAACAGAAAGGTATATCTTTCCGGTATGCTCCGACGGAGTAGCTACCAGCACGCAGCTCCAGCCGTCGGTATCCTCTATAGGCGTGTAGTATAAGAATTTGTTTACGCCGTCCAATACCGCCTGACCGAATCCGGAGCGTGCTTCTATATCCGCCTCGGTATCCTGCGCGCCGCTTTCGGTCTGACCGGCTGCGGTCTGCTGTTCATTGCCGCTTATCGCATGTTTTAATACCTCTGCTATACTGGAGAACGCATAGTTTGACTGCGCCATCGTGATATAATTTATCCTCTGGTCTATAACGTCGGGATTCGGGTGACCTATCACCGTGCCGTGACTGTCGATCACCATAGCGTAGCCGCTTTCTCCGATGGTTATCTGTCCTACCACGTCGGAGAATACCTTGATATCCACTACCGCGCAGAATACGCCGACTCTTATCTTATGCAGGTCGTTGGTGATTATCGGGGTGTATATCTCTATGACCGTCTTTTGAAATTCGTCGGAATAATATACCGGACTTATAGATATCTCACCGGTCTTGGAGGTGTTTTTGTAATACTCGTTTTCGCTGAAATCCTTGTCGGGATCGTTTATACATTCAGCGGACATATTCACCGCGTACAATGCCGGATAAATGTCGTAAGTCTTCATCGCCACGATTATCTTTGAGCGTACCGCGGAGCTGTCGTCTATATCCTGTATATTGGAATCGGAGGCTATCTGGTTTACCATTTCCACCACGCTGGAAAGCTGGTTTGAGATGATGTTTGCCGCGGTGGCGTCTACCTCCGCCATCTCGTTTTCCAATGCGCTGTTAAGGAAGGTATAGCTGATAAATATATTCAGCGCGCTTACCAGCAGCAGCGAACCGCCTACTACCACACACATCCACCGGAATATTTTACCGGACAGCTTATGCTTTTTCTTCATACTTGCGATCGTGCCCGAAAGCACTTCTCCTTTCGTGAGATTATTAATTCTCTCTGCCGTTAAGATATTCCTCCTGCTGAGCAGTCAGTTTATCTATCGTTATTCCCCAATAGCCGAGTTTTCGGAATGCGACCTCGCGGTCTATCTCCTTGGGGACGTTTATCAGCTTTTTCCCGCCGGAATGAAGCTCTGCCTTGTGCTGTACAAGGTATTTCGCCGACAGCGCCTGTATCGCAAAGCTCATGTCCATTATCTCTGCGGGATGTCCGTCGCCCGCCGCGAGATTTACCAGTCTGCCCTCGGCGATGACGTTTATCTTCCTGCCGTTTTTCAGCTTATAATATGTGATGTTGTTCCTTGCCTCTCCGCTTTGTACGCAGATCTGACGCAGCTTCGCCATATTTACCTCGACGTCGAAATGACCCGCGTTGCACAACACCGCGCCGTCTTTCATATTCAAAAACGCCTGCTCGCCTATAACATCACAGCAGCCTGTCACCGTCACGAATATATCGCCGAGCTTTGCCGCCTCGTTCATCTGCATTACCTTAAAGCCGTCCATCACCGCTTCCATAGCCTTTATCGGGTCTATCTCGGTGACTATTACCGACGCGCCCATACCTTTCGCGCGCATCGCAACGCCCTTTCCGCACCAGCCGTAGCCCGCGACAACGACGTTTTTCCCCGTGACGATAAGGTTAGTCGTGCGGTTTATCCCGTCCCATACTGACTGACCGGTACCGTACCTGTTGTCGAACAGGTGCTTGCAGTCCGCGTCGTTTACCAGCATCATCGGGAATTTCAGCGCGCCGGACTTTTCCATAGCCCTCAGCCGCATTATTCCGGTAGTGGTCTCCTCACAGCCGCCTATCACTCCCGACAGCAAATTAGGATATTCGTTATGTATAAGATTTACCAGATCGCCGCCGTCGTCTATTATTATATCCGGCCCCGCCTCTATCACCGCACAGAGGTGACGGCGGTATTCTTTTTCGGAGGCTCCGTGGCAGGCGAAAACGTTTATCCCGCCGAACAGCAGCGCCGCCGCAACGTCGTCCTGAGTGGAAAGCGGGTTGCTTCCGGTGACGTACATTTCCGCGCCGCCCGCCGCCAATACCCTGCAAAGGTAAGCGGTCTTTGCCTCAAGATGCACCGACAGCGCTATTTTAAGCCCCTTGAACGGCTTTTCCTTTTCAAATTCCTTTTCAATTCCGGACAGCAGCGGCATATTTGACATTGCCCATGCTATCTTGACCTCGCCGCTTTTATACAGTCCGGGATCTCTTATCTCGCTCATATCAGATTCCTTTCGCCATCAGCCGTCGATGCGTTCCATCGCCTTGTTGCATTCGTAATATATTTTTTCCTCGTCCATGTGAGGGATAACACGGTTTTCCATAAGCAGCTCGCCGTCTATCATAAGACTTTCCACCTCGCTGCCGTTCGCGGAATAGCACAGCGCCGCTATCGGGTCGTTTATCGGCTGGAAAGACGGGGTGTTCATATCAAGTATCGCTATATCCGCCCTCATGCCCTCTTTAAGCGCGCCGGTATTTTTAAGTTCCAAAGCCTCCGCTCCGGTCTCGGTCGCCATTTTAAGTATCTGTCTTGCGGTAACCGCGTCCGCGGTGCGGGTATTGCCTTTATGACAAAGCGCCATGAACATCATATCGCTGAACATATTAAGCGTGTTATTGCTTGCCGCGCTGTCCGTTCCGAGCGCTGTCTTTACTCCGGCATTCAGCATATCCGGTATTCGTGCAAACCCGTTGCCCAGCTTCGCGTTGCTTATCGGACAGCTTGCGGCGTATACGTTCTTTTTCGCAAGAATATTTATATCGTTGTCGCTAAGCTGAACGCAGTGCGCCGCCACCGTATGAAAATCAAACATGCCCATACCGTCAAGATATTCCACCGGAGAACAGCCGTGTTCCTTGTAACAGTCCTCTATCTCTTTGACCGACTCGCTTAAATGTACGTTTATCCAAAGACCATGTTCCGCCGCCTTATCCATGACAAGCTCTAAATATTCTCTGTCGGTGGTGTATATCGCGTGCGGTCCCATAGCAAACGCCAGCCTGCGGTTTTCCCCGTAGGTGCGCAGATCGTACAGAGTGTCCTCTATTCGCTCTATCCCGCCGGGATCGTTTTTCCCGTTTCCGACTAAACCGCGCGTTATGACCGCTTTCAGCCCGCTCTCACTTATCGCTTTGGTGACCGCGTCACGGCAGATATTCATATCCAAAAACGCGGTAGTTCCGGTCTTTATCATCTCAAGACAGGCAAGCTGCGTACCCCAGTAAAGGTCGTTCCATACCAGCTTATCCTCCATCGGCATTATCCGACCGAACAGCCAGTCATGAAACATCAGATCGTCCGCGCTGTTGCGGAATAACGACATATAACTGTGAGTATGTGCGTTTATAAGCCCCGGTATCGCGAGCTTTCCGCCGCCGTCTATCACCTTGTCCGCGTTATACGCTTCGGGCGCGTCCGAATTATTTTCTGTTTTTGCGTCTATTTTAGCGATCTTAGCGATAGTATCCCCCATCACAAAAATATCGCAAAGCTGGGCTTTATACCCGTTTTTGTCCGGTAAAACGGCGGTTATTCCCTTTATAAGCGTGTTCATACTTCCGGCCTTTCCTGCTCAAACCGACAATTTCCCAATATATATGATTAGTATACCATAATCCGTGAATTTTTGCAATATCTTTACCGAGGTTTTTACGTTAATTTTATCAAATTTATCATAAAAAACTCCGCCCGTGAAAGGCGGAGTTCGTAATATAAACGATAATTATTTATTTGTTCTCAAACTTAGCGTCAGCCAACTCGTCCATGGACTTGGTCTCGTCGTTCCAGGAGTACAGCTTTCTTATCTCGGTGCCTACCTGCTCAAGCTGATGCTCTGCCTGGATACGTCTGGTGGCATTGAAATGAGGACGTCCCATCTTGTTCTCGGTTATCCAGTTGCGGGCAAATGTGCCGTCCTGTATCTCGGTGAGGACTTTCTTCATTTCTTTCTTGGTCTCGTCGGTGATGATCCTCTTGCCTATCTCATAATCGCCGTACTCAGCGGTATCCGAGATGGAATATCTCATCATCTTGTAGCCGCCCTTGTAGATAAGGTCAACTATCAGCTTCATTTCATGTATGCACTCGAAGTAAGCGTTCTGCGGGTCGTAGCCTGCCTCTACCAGCGTTTCAAAGCCTGCCTTCATCAAAGCGGTAACGCCGCCGCAAAGCACGCACTGTTCGCCGAACAGGTCGGTCTCGGTCTCCATCTTAAAGGTGGTCTCCAGTACGCCCGCTCTTGAACCGCCGATACCTGCCGCATAAGCCAGCGCAATATCCATAGCTCTGCCGGACGCGTCCTGATGAACTGCTACCAGACAAGGTACGCCTCTGCCGATGGTGTACTCGGAACGTACGGTGTGTCCCGGTCCTTTAGGCGCTATCATGATAACGTCAACGTCTGCGGGAGGAACTATCTGCTGGAAGTGGATATTAAAGCCGTGAGCGAACGCAATGGTCTTGCCTGCGGTAAGGTTCGGAGCGATGCTGTTCTTGTAAAGGTCAGCCTGCTTTTCGTCGTTAATAAGTATCATGATGATGTCGGCGAGCTTTGAAGCTTCCTCGGCGGTATATACCTTGAAGCCCGCAGCCTCTGCCTTTGCCCATGACTTAGAGCCGTTATACAAACCGATGATAACGTTTACTCCGCTGTCCTTAAGATTGAGCGCGTGTGCGTGTCCCTGGCTGCCGTAACCGATTATCGCAACGGTCTTTCCGTCAAGAAGTGACAGATTGCAGTCCTGCTGATGATAGAGTTTTGCCATTTTTAAGATCTCCTTTTTTATTTTTCGGCAATGCCGTTTTATATTAAGTCGGGGTTCTAAAGCTTCATAGAAACTCCGCCTTTTTGCATAGCTATAGAACCGGTGCGCACTACCTCTTTTATACCGTAGGGGCGCAGCAGCTCCTCAAAATTCTTTATCCTGTCCACCGAATCGGAAAGCTCAAGCGTCATGGTGTTAGCCGTAATATCGGATATTTTCGCCTTGACTATCTCCGCAAGCGCGATGACCTCCGCGCGTTGGGACGGTTGGCAGGCTATTTTTATAAGCACCAGCTCGCGGGTAAGCAGTTCATGATTTTCAAAATGCCTTACCTTGATAACGTCTATCAGCTTGTTAAGCTGTTTTTCTATCTGCTCCAGCGTATAATCCGTACCGTCGGCAATTATCGTTATTCTGGATATTTTTTCATCGTCGGTAACGCCTACCGCAAGGCTGTCGATATTGAACCCTCTGCGGGCAAACAGCCCCGCCACTCTGGCAAGCACGCCCGCGTGATTTTCAACAAGTACCGAAATCGTGTGTTTCATATATCTTCCTTTTTACAGTATCGTTTTCTCGTTTTCGTCTACCGTTACCTCGATAAGATAGCTCTCCTTTGCCGCAAGCAAAGCGTCTATCGCCTGCTGAGCCTGTGAGATATCGGTAACTCTTGAGGCGGGTATGCCGTAAGCCTCCGCCAGCTTGATAAAGTCCGGGCTGCCGTCGAGTGCCACCGCTATCTGACGGTCGCCGTACATATTGGTCTGTACCTCCCGCACCATGCCGAGCCGGTTATTCACCATTACTATTATCTTGGAGAATATTCCGTGCTGCCGCATGGTCGCAAGCTCCATGAACTCCATCTGAAAGCTGCCGTCGCCGCATATAGCAATGACCTCGCTGTTTGGTGACGCCGCCTTTGCTCCTACCGACGCGGGTACGGAATATCCCATAGTACCCATACCGCCGGAGGTAAGCAGTCTGCCGTTCTCAAGGTTTATATTTGCGCAGGTCCAGATCTGGTTTTGTCCCACGTCGGCACATATCACCGTGCCGTCCGGCAGGCTTTTTCCGAGCATTCGGATAAATTCCTTGGGATTAACGCAGCCGTCCTTTGGCCTTACCGTCGGTTTGTCCTGCGACTCTTTTTCTCCGGTCAACTGCTGGAGCCATTCGTAATGGTCGTAATTCTCGATCTGCGTGAGCAGTCCCGCAAGGATATTTTTAAGGTCGCCCACCACCGGTATATTTACCGATAAATTCTTACCTATCTCCGCCGGATCAACGTCGATGTGTATTACCGTCGCGCCCTCCAGCCGGTTTATCGCGGTGACCGCACGGTCGCCCACTCTCGCGCCGAGAAGTATCAGCAGATCGCAGTGATTTATCGCGTAATTCGCCGCGCGGCAGCCGTGCATTCCTATCATTCCGTAAAACAGCGGATGGGACGCGGGCATAGAGCTTAATCCCATCATGGTATTTACCACCGGGATATTTGCACGCTCGGCAAGCTCTCTCATAAGTCCTACCGCGTTCGCTGTGAAAAGTCCGCCGCCCGCGCATATAAGCGGACGCTCGCTCTTTGCGATAGCCGCGGCGGCGCGCTTTATCTGTAGCTTGTTGCCCTCAACGCTGGGCTTGTAGGAACGTATATTCACAGTTTCGGGATACTCAAATTCTATCTCGGTCTTTTGTATGTCAAAGGGGACGTCTATAAGCACCGGGCCGGGTCTGCCGCTGCCCGCGATGTAAAACGCGTTTTTGAACACTACCGCGATATCGTCAGCGTCCTTTACCAGATAGCTGTGCTTTACAAACGGCTCTGCCGCTCCGGTAATGTCCGCCTCCTGGAACACGTCGCGGCCTATCATCTCGCTGCTGACCTGTCCTGTTATCAGCACCATGGGTATGCTGTCCATATACGCGGTAGCTATCGCCGTAATAAGATTGGTAGCGCCGGGGCCTGAAGTCGCCACCGCTACCGCGGGCTTTCCAGTCATGCGGGCGTATCCGCTGGCAGCATGTCCGGCGTTTACCTCATGGCGCACCAGCACATGACGTATCCCCGCATTGTATAATTCATCGTAAAACGGGCAGATAGCCGCTCCCGGATAACCGAACACCGTCGTTATGCCCTCCGCTTTCAGCGCCATAGCCATTGCCTGTGCCGCCGTCATCTTTTCCGCCGCCATGCGCTCACCCTTTCCTTAAGTTCTGTTTTTTATTACCTTTTATTATAACTCTATCTTATAAAAAAGTCAAGCGTTGAAAGCGGCGGCGGTAAATTTGTTAAAATACAAAAAATTACAGTATGATATATGATTAAAACAGGTTGAAAAACTCAGTCCGCCATGCTATAATTAATATATCAAGGAGGGGAAAACCTAATGAAAAAAACACGTATAACAGCCGCGCTTATCTGCGCCGCTGTGCTGATATCCTTTGCGACCGGCTGCCAACCGCAGAACACGGTATCTGTACCGTCCTCCGACAGCAGTATCACCGAAACTGCGCCGGAAAGCTCCGATAAGCCCGCAGAGGACAGCTCGGAAAGCTCGTCTGATACGAACAGCTCGGAAACGGAGCAATCTAAAGAGGAAACCGGCTCTAGCACGGCGACCACCACTGAAAAGCCCGCTACCACCACCGAAAAGCCCGCTACTACCACTCAAAAGCCGGCTACCACTACACAAAAACCCACGACCACCACTCAAAAGCCGGCTACCACTACACAGAAGCCCGCGACTACTACTCAAAAACCCGCTACCACTACTCAAAAACCCGCGACTACCAAAAAGCCCGCGACTACCGCGCCGCTGCCCGAAATACCGGAGCTTACTAATTACTCGATCTCGAATCCCAAAGCGGACGCAAAGACCAAGAAGATATATTCTTATCTGTGCGAAAATTTCGGCAAGCAAATGCTCTCCTGTCAGCAGGAATCCACCTGGATGGGTTCGCCGGACTACGAGATGGATTATATCAAGCGTACCACCGGCAAGCTGCCCGCAATGCGCGGACTGGATTTCATGAACAACGATTTCGACGGGGTGGTATCCCGCGCGATAGAATGGGATAAAAAAGGCGGATTAGTCACTATTTGCTGGCATACCGGCGTACAGAACAGCGGCTATCAGGAATCGCTGGACGACAAGCCGGATTACTCAAAGCTGCTCAAAGAGGGCACAACCGAATACAAGCAGCTTATGAACAGCTGGGATAAGGCGGCAAAGGCATTGCAAAAATTGCAGGACGCAGGCGTTACCGTGCTGTGGCGGCCGTTCCATGAGTTTGACGGCGGATGGTTCTGGTGGGGCAAAGGCGGCGGCAGCAATTTCATCAAGCTGTGGCGGCTGATGTATGATAAATTCACCAACGAGTACAAGCTGAACAATCTTATCTGGGTGCTCGGCTATTCGGGTGAAGTCAAAAACGGCTGGTATCCCGGTGATGAATACTGCGACGTGATAGGCTCCGATACTTACGATAACACCACTAATAAGACCGCGTGGGCTCGTCTGCTTAATGTAACTAACGCGGATAAGCCGCTCGCGTTCCATGAATGCGGCAATATCCCGCAGGTGCTGCGTTTTCAAAAGGATGGCGCCGTCTGGTCGTGGTTCATGATATGGCATACCGATTACATAACCCAAAACAACGTCAAGAATCTTAAAAACGTTTACAACGACGATAATGTGATAACGCTTGACGAGCTTCCTAAATTTTAGAAAACATATTTAATACAAAAATATCCCGCTGTTTTTAACAGCGGGATAGGTTTTTACTTCGCTTTGTTTTTATACTGTATACGATTGGATAAATGCGGGAACAAGAACACTCAGCTGCGGGAAATAATACGTTCGGCAGTCAGCCGACGTATGTATAGATTTGTCTGCATGGATAGATCACTGCACCCTATCGGAATTGTATTCAGTGTAACAGAAAAACGAAACTCGTTCGTACAGCTTACAGCTGCTCGTTTTGTTTTCTCTTTTCAAAGCAAGCGCTGCAATAAACGGGACGGTCGTCGCGCGGCTGGAACGGTATAATAGCCTCGCCGCCGCAGTCTGCGCAAACAGCGGTGAACTTTTCGCGCTTTCCGCCGTTCTTTCTTGCGTCACGGCATGCCTTGCATCTCTTAGGCTCGTTGGTAAAGCCGTTTTCCGCATAAAATTCCTGCTCGCCGGCGGTAAACACAAAGTCAGCCCCGCATTCCTTGCATTTTAATGTCTTGTCCTCATACATCGTAAAATACCTCAATTTTTCTCACGCATTGCGTGTATTTATTATAAAGCTCGCGCTTTATTTCCCCAAATTGCGCTTTATCTTGGCTTTTGCCCTTTGTAAAGCGTTATCCACCGATTTTTCATCGGTGCCTAGCCGCTCGGCGGCGCTTTTATATGAATAATGCCGCAAATACAGCCACAATACTTCAAATTCCCTCTCGGTGAGTATCTGCGACAGCTTTTCATACAGCTTGTTGTCCAGCTCTCTGTCTATGACGGTATCTTCGGTGGAGGCCGAACCGTCCACCAGCTTGTCAAAATCGAAGTCGTACTCCTTTGACATCTCTCCGCCCCGCGACAGCTTAGTGAGCGCGGTCTTTATGCTGTTGGAAACGCACACGTCCGCAAAGGTCGCAAAGCTGGCGCCCTTTGACGCGTCATAGCGGCGTATCGCTTTGAGCAAGCCCAGCAGCCCCTCGGAAAACAGGTCGTCCGCGTCGGCATACGGGCAATTTTTCGCCATTACCCGCGCTTTTATCCGCACAGGCGTCATATAACGGCGCACAAGCTCTCTTTCGCTTCCGTCTATGTCGCTTATCGCAAGCTGTTCGTCCGTAAGACCGGAAAATTCAGCGACCTGCATATTTCCTCCGCGTGCTGCTGTTTGAATAAGGGCTCTTCCCCTTGGTAAAAAATCCTGCCGTTTTCAGCCGGTGACCGTGCGCTTTTCGTAATTCTTCCTGCCGGTAAGGAAAATATCTCCCCTGTGGCTGTCTATCGCCACTATCAGCGGGAATTTTTCAAAACGCAGCCGCTTTACGCTTTCGCAGCCCAGCTCCTCAAAGGCTATCACTTCACATTCGGTGATACACCGACAGGCAAGCGCGCCCGCGCCGCCTATCGCGCAAAAATACACCGCGTTGTTGCGCACCATCGCGTCTTTGACCTGCTGTGAACGCTCGCCCTTGCCTATCATCGCGGCAAGACCTCTGTCCAGCAGAGTCGGCGCGTAAACGTCCATGCGTCCGGAGGTGGTAGGCCCGCAGGAGCCTATTACCATTCCCTCTTTAGCGGCGGTAGGACCGGCGTAATATATCGCCGCGCCTTTAAGTTCAAACGGCAGTGTGCCGTTGTTTTCTATTATCTGCACCAAACGCTTATGCGCGGCGTCCCTTGCGGTGTATACTATGCCGGACAATTCCACCTTGTCACCGGCGTTAAGCGTGGGAGCGGCCTGCGTGATAGCGCTTGTATCTAGCTCAATAACACCCATATTTATTATAAGTCAAAGAAGCCGACGTTGTCGCTGCTCATCTCGTCGTTATCGTCGTCGTCAGCGCCGCCCTGCATCAGCTTGAAATCCCAGGACGGATCGTATACCGCGGTATTGCCGTTCATCTCGTCGTTAGTGGACATAGAGGGCAGCGTAGGCTCCGGCTCTGCGGGCGCTTTATTCTCCGACGGAGGCGGGTCTAACGTTACGCCGTTCAGCTGCGCTTCAAGCTCTTTCCACGGGTCGTTTTCGTTGGTGTTCTTTCTCGCAACGCCCATATCTCTGCTCTCGTTCAATCTTTCAACATGATTGAATATATCGTTGTTCGGCTGATCGGCTTGTATTGCAGAAGGCTTTTCCGCAAGCAAAGAAGCAAAATCGTTATCCGATATAGCCGCGGCCGGCTCTTCCTTTACAGGTTCTACCGCGGGCGCGTCCGCTAACAGTGACGAAAAATCGTCTGCGGTGACGGTCGGCTGTGCGTCCGTAGTTCCGGATACGACCGGGGACGGGTCGGCCAGCAGCGACGCAAAATCATCGTCTACCACCGCGGTCTGATTAACGGGGTTTTCCTCCTGCTTCGGAGCGGGAGCCGCAAGCAGATCGGCAAAATCGTCGACCTCTGTCTTTACGGGCTGGGCGGGCTGTTCCTTTGCGGGCTCGGAAAGTAAGTCGGCAAAATCATCCGGCGTTACCATCGGAGCGGGCTTTTCCTCAACAGGCTTTTCCGCAGGCTCAGCGAGCAGGTCGGCGAAATCCTCAACTGCCGCCGCAGGAGCGGGCTTTTCTTCAACCGGTTTTTCCGCAGGCTCGGCGAGCAGGTCGGCGAAATCCTCTACTGCC
>CANQKE010000005.1 GCA_947624435.1 uncultured Ruminiclostridium sp. | reverse complement strand
ATAGTTATTGCGTTTCGCATAGCACGCTCAACACAGGAAGGAGTGGTATTGTACATTTTCGCCACGGCGGGATAAAGCCGCGTGGTTATTTGGCTCAACATAGCGTCATCTTCCACCGCGTAAATTATCGCGGCTCTAAGATAGCGGTAGCCTTTTATATTCGCCGGTATCCCCGCTCTGCGTATAAACTCCGTTGCGATGTTCTCGGTTTTTATCGCGTCATTCGACCAAGCACGCTCATACATGCCGTCGGTAAGCATCATCGACAGGGCGGACATCACCAGCTCGTCCGGCTGAGGGTTTTCCATGCAACGATCGGCTCCGGCGGAGGAAAATTCCTCGCACGCCTGCGGAGAAATACCGTCACTGATAACGATTACCAGCGGAGCATACCTGTCCATTTTCCGGATTGAACGCACCGCCCAAAGACTATCCAGATCGGCGAAAAGCAATATTATATTCGGATGTTCCTGCTCGATATATGTAACTATCGCGCTGCCACCGCCTCCTTTCACTACGGAATACATGCCGGCACGCTTAAATTCCGACGCGTATGTCATAGCGCGGGAATCATTATCTGCGATCAGAACTTTTACGTCATCTCTCATTTGTTACCATCCTTTCGCTTGAAAAACTGTAATCTCTTGTGAAAACAGTAATATTTTGTCGTGTAAAAACTATTATAACTGTAAAATCTCAATATTCAAGCTGTTTTTTAACAATTTTAGCTTGTTTCTCGTAATTTTGTAAGCTGCGACAAAAACGGTATTTGAATGCGGCACGGTTTTTGTAAGAGATTTTGTCGAAATTTTAGGAGGGTTTTGGCGCAGGAGCTTTATGCAAACTATAACTGCCCGATATATAGAAATAGAAAAAGTGCGCGAAAACAAAAAATCGAGCATTCATAACCTGATCCGTTATGAATACTCGATATGGTGCGGGAAACGCATTGATATCCGAACCCAAGCCCGATTTCGCAAGCTCGGCGAAAGTGATTGTTTTTGTGACGTTCTTGTAATGAAACGTAAGCGTAATCCTATCGTCATAGACGAAAATTAGACGAAAATTGCATTTCCTATACTTGACAATCGGCCGAAAATATGATATACTGCGAATGTAATTAAAATTCAAATTCAGTCAAAGGAGGCGATCATTATGATGAACATTTATATTTATCGGATGTCATATATATCGCCTGCGGTAGGCTGAACGCGTGGTTTATATCGTTTTGATGCACATCCGATATCGGGTGTGCTTTTTGTTTGCCTAAAGATTTTTACTTTGGCAGATACGTTTCCTTGCGCACCCATAGGGGGTGCTTTTTGTTTTTTGCAAAAAGCGCTCAAATAGGAGTCGAATGGAAAATACAGTAAATCGAAAGGAGAATTCTTATGATGACCGTAATTACGACACTTTTGAAAAATGAAAGAGGAGATTTCCATGAAGAGATTAAAAGACAAACTATTATCGATGGGGTCTGACACAACCACATACAGAGCGATGTATGAAGGCAGTATGACCGTTAATCCCACATCATCAATGCCGCCGTATATCGACTACAGCTCGACTTATTACAATGAAAACATTGGATTTGATATATCCGTGACACACAAGCTTGCACAGGATAAACCGACCGTGGTGATCCGTATCCCTTGCGCCGCGCTTGGAATCGATATTCCCGACAAATCCACCGAAAGCGCAGAAGCGGACTTTTGCCTCCGCGCAATCAAAAAATATATTGATGAACTGAACGCAGAACTATATAATCGCAGTCGCCCTGATAACGAAAACGGAAGGTATTATCTGTGTGTTCCGGGTGGAGAAATCATAAAAAGAAATACAGCGTATTTTACGTTGTGTCCGCAAAAGGATTACACAAACGGTTCAGGTGATACCGTATATCTTTTGGACGATGAAGAATCTCGTCCGCCGCTGATGTGTCTTTGTATTCGCATTCAAGTACAGCTGCCAAAAAAGAAACTTCGCAAAGCCGTTCAAATGTTGTGCCGCGATCTTCCCGATGCGATTGATCGTTTTGTTTTAGATTTTGATATTGAGGGTCTGAAAAAAGCGGCCGAACTTGCCAAAAAGCAGTCAGCTATCAGAGAATGGCTGAAAAACAGTAACTATTGCGCCTTTTTAGCCAATGGCAGTATCCTTCCTCGCGCCAAGGGAACAGACCTGCCAATGCTTAACGCTATTCCTTTCAGATCCACTCCGGATGACGAGATCGAGATTTGCGGTGTGCGTGGCATGGGGATCAAAAAGGGCGTCACCGTCATTACAGGTGGTGGCTATTCCGGAAAATCCACGCTGCTCAATGCTATTTCTTCAGGTATCTATGACCATGCCATCGGTGACGGACGTGAGCTTTGTATCACAGATGAAAGTGCTGTCACTATCTCCGCAGAGGACGGCCGAAGCGTAAAGCACGTCAACGTTTCTCCATTTATCAAATGGCTGCCGGGAGGCGACACAAGTGATTTCTCAACCGATCACGCATCAGGATCGACCTCGCAAGCGGCGAACATTATGGAGGCTGTTGACTGTAACGCTAAACTATTGCTCATTGATGAGGACAAAAGCGCCACTAACTTTATGATCTGTGATCGTATGATGAAAGCGCTAATCGAAAAGGAGCCTATTACGCCCTTTACTGACCGTGTGAATGAACTATACAAGATACACGGTGTTTCTACCATTCTCGTAATCGGCGGCAGCGGAGAGTATCTGTCTGTTGCCGACAAAATCTACATGATGGAGGATTATCTGATCCGCGATGTGACGGATATGGCAAAAGCCATCTGTGATTCTCAAGGCATGATCACCGAATTGCCCCCACCTGCCAGTTGGATACAAAAGAGAACGCTTTATTCCGATCGTTTTTCAGCATATCCCGAAGGAAGCGGAACGGAAAAGCTGGAGGTGTCAGACATGGGATTTGTGATCATCGGCGATGAAAAGATCGACGTGCGTGGACTTCATGACGTCGTTTCTACACGTCAGCTTGATGCCCTTGGCTTTATGCTGCGTTATTTGGAGGCGTCAAACAACGAAAGAAAGCTCGAAATCAAAAAGAAGATAGACGATTTGTATAGGCAGATAGACGAGGAAGGAATTGATTTTCTATATTCTTCCTTCTTTACAACCTGCGGGAGATTTCTTGATTTACCTCGTAAGCAAGAACTGATGTCGCTCGTCAATCGTATGCGAAAAATTAATATGGTAAAGAGTGGTGACTAGGCAATGCTATATCCTCGCAAATACGAATCATGCACTTGACCCATTACTTTCGGCTCATTAACTGTAGTGGCTTTTCATGTTTTTTGACCGCCGCTCAGACGACCTTTTTTGTTATACTCTTTTTCAGAGACATCGTTAGGTTTTTGTTTCAAACTTGACCTCCGTTTTTTAATTTGGTTTGTTTTTTTACTTGATGCCAAATTCAGATCGTCGAAATAAACGACAAATCCGAACCCTTGCCAACCGGCTTTGAGTTCGGATTTGTATGTTTGGTGCGGGTAACAGGACTTGAACCTGCACAGCCTTGCGACCATATGGACCTGAACCATACGCGTCTGCCAATTCCGCCATACCCGCATATAGAGCCGAAAATCGTCGGTCGTGCGCTTGTTCGCAGCATCCCCCGATTTGCAGTGCTTTCAAATTATAACATATTCTGCGGGAAAAATCAAGTCCTTTTTGTAAAAAAATTTATTTATTTTTTATTGCAAGCGGGCGTAATCTATGGTACAATTATTTATAAGAACTTGCCCCGCGATCTTGCGGCGGCGTTCGTATACGTTTTGGTGAAAGGAAATTATATGAGTATTCAAGGAAAAATAAAGCGCGGAGAAACCTCTCTCGGGATAGAGTTAGGCTCCACAAGGATAAAAGCGGTGTTGATAACCGACGACGGCACGCCCGCCGCAAGCGGTTCGCACACCTGGGAAAACCGTTATTGCAACGGGATATGGACTTATACTCTTGAGGACATACATAACGGTCTGCAAGGCGCGTACAGCGATCTTTTGAAAAATATCCGACTGAAATACGGTTTCGTGCCCAAAACCTACAGCTCAATAGGAGTAAGCGCGATGATGCACGGCTATATGGCGTTTGACAGCGAGGACAGGCTGCTGGTGCCGTTTCGCACATGGCGTAACACTATTACCGGGCAGGCGGCGGACGAATTGACCGAGCTGTTCGGTTATCCTATCGCGCAAAGATGGAGCATAGCGCACCTTTATCATGCAATACTTAATAAAGAACCACACCTTGAAAAGCTGGCGTATATAACCACGCTGGCGGGGTATGTTCATTATATGCTGACATCTCGTCATGTAATAGGCATAGGCGACGCGTCGGGAATGTTCCCGATAGATACCGAAACCAAAGACTATAACGCCGAGATGGCGGGAAAATTCAACGAGGCGGCGAAACAGCACGGCTTTAATAAACCGCTTGAGGAGCTGTTGCCGCAGGTGCTTTGCGCGGGAGAATTTGCGGGGCGGCTTACCGACGAGGGGGCAAAGCTGCTCGACCCGTCCGGCAAGCTGGAATCGGGTATACCGTTATGTCCGCCGGAGGGCGACGCAGGCACCGGCATGACCGCTACTGACAGTGTTCGCGTCCGCACCGGAAACGTATCGGCCGGCACGTCGGTATTTGCCATGGTGGTACTGGATAAACCTCTTAAAAAATTACATCGGGAGATAGACCTTGTGACCACCCCGTCCGGAGAACCTACCGCTATGGTACACTGTAACAACTGCACCTCCGAGCTTAACGCGTGGGTGGGAATTTTCAAGGAGCTTAGCGGCAGGCTGGGCTGCGATATCGAGACCTCCGCGCTTTATAACGAGCTGTTCAATCTTGCGCTTATCGGGGATAACGATTGCGGCGGACTGGTAGCCTGCAACTATCTTTCGGGAGAACATATTACCGGATTTGAAGAGGGGCGGCCGCTGTTTGTGCACACGCCGGACAGTAAATTCACTTTGGCGAATTTTATGCGGGCGCAGCTTTTTTCCTCGCTTGCGACGCTGAAAAAAGGCATGGATATCCTGTTCAAGGAGGAAAATATAAAAGTCGATATCCTGACCGGACACGGCGGATTTTTCAAGACGGAAAACGTCGGGCAGCGGATACTTGCCGCCGCCGCTGACGCTAAGGTAGCGGTGACAAAGACCGCCGGAGAGGGCGGCGCATGGGGAATAGCGCTGCTGGCGTCTTATATGGTGGACCGCGGCAAGGACGAAGCGCTTGCCGACTGGCTGGACAGAAAGATATTCCGTAATTCGGAAAGTAACATAGTTTCTCCGGTAAAAGAGGATATAGACGGCTTTGAGAAATTCATGCAAAATTACGAAAAAATGCTTTTTGCGGAGCGCGCGGCGGTGGAAAATCTCTAAAAAATATTGCAATTTTTTTCCGGCTGTGTTATAATTTAATAAATTTAATAAGCTGACCGAAGATATCTTCGGAGAAAATACGGTTTGAAAGGTTTGTAAGCCGAGTAGGTAATTGTGATCCGGTTCGAGTCCGGAACAACTGTCATTACTGTGTTTGAGCGGGAATACTATGCAATTTTTGCATAGGCGTTTCGCGCATAAGTCAGAAGCTTCCGTATTTTTCGGTACATATTCTGGGACAAGCAGGTGCGGCCGTTTGGCACGCACCTTTTGTTTTTTAGAGATGTAACGGAGATCGGCTGTTAAATAAAACAAACGAAAGGAAGTTTTTTCTGATGAAAACAGGCACAAAACGATTCGCCGGGGCTATCCTGGCGATAGCGATGGGCGCGTTCTCTCTGCCGCTGTCGGCCTTTGCACAGGACAATACCGCTGTGGAAAGCTACACGGTGCGAGTAGAGGACTTGCTCACGCTGAACTACTACAGCGGCGAGGGAGAGGGCATTGCGCAGCGGGTAGGAGATTACACCCCTACCGACGCAAAAGGCGGCGCTTATCTTATTTCCCTGCCCTTCGGCGCGATATTCGGCGCTGAGGACATTACGGTAAAGGAGGGCTACGAGCTTGACTGCTACTCGCTGGTCGCGACCGATTCCTCCTTTGCTCCCGACAAAGCGGAAAGCCTTGAGCAGGGGCTGAAAACTCCACTTACCGACAACGATTTTACAAGCTACAAAGGCGAATACTGGAAAGCAAGGAAAGATATACTCTTTTACGAGGGCTGCTCCATGCCGGTAAAGCAGGTAAAGGGCGTATTACTGACATTAACTAGCGGCGAGGAGCGCGACGTTATTATATTGCAGACCTCCACCCGCGACCCGTATTCCCCCTACTGGCAGGGCAAAGGCTACAAGGATTCCCCTTATATCATAAAGGACGGCGGCGATCTTAAAAAGCTGTCGGACAGCAATAACATTGACGGCGAGGATTACAGCGGGATATATTTTCGGCTGGAAAGCGACGTCACTCTTCCCGATGGGTGGGAGCCTATAGGCACAACTAAAAACCGCTTCGGCGGGTATATCGACGGCAACGGCAAAACGCTTACCGTTCCCGCGGGAAGTCTGTCGCTGATAGGCACGCCTAGCGGAGCGAAGCTGTGGGATCTTTCTATATACGGTGAAAAGATACCGGGTTACGGAGTAATTCAGGGATATACCACCGGCTGCACGATGGATATAAACAACGTTACTATCAAATCGGGCTCACATATACTTTATTCCGGCTTTGTCGGCGGGTACGGCAACGAATCGGTGAACATCTACAACAGCACGGTAGAGCCGGATGTTATTATAGGCGACGACGGCAGCTGGGGCGGCCTTGGCGACACCGAGACCGTTTACCCGTTTGTGGGGACTTTCACCCACCGCGACAATATCGGCTCATTCGGTGGAGCGTTCAACGGAACTATCAGCGGCTGCGTAAGCTATGCGGACGTATACGGACACGACAACGTCGGCGGTATAGTCGGCTTCAAGGGTCAGTCCATGAGGGATTTTTATATAAACAACTGCGCGTTTTACGGCAGAGTTATATCTGACGGCGAAATGGTGGGCGGTATCGCAGGAAACGGCTATACGGCGGGTTCCGCAACTGCTACTCCCTGCGTAACTATAGAAAACAGCTACGCTTCGGGCAGCGTATCGGGTGAAAATAACGTCGGCGGCATTTTCGGCGGCGAAAAGGGCGCGAAAGCCTGCTGGAACAACGGTATCGGCAGGATAAGAAACAACTATTTTTCCGGTACGCTGAGTGCAAGCGCGGAAAATGCGGCGGTCGGCGGAGTGATCGGGTATATGAATACGATGAACCGCTACAATATCGTATACAATAACTACTATATAAATAACTGCGGTGCAAATAACGGTATAGGAAAGCTCGGCTCGTATGTATCCGTTGAGGACGACAGCAGATACGGTATAGCCTATAACCCGATAAGCGAGGGTGCGGCGAAAATAGCGACCGCGTTTTCTCCCGCGGAGCTTACTGACGGTACGCTCACCGCTAAGCTCAATTCTTCCAACACCGCGCCGGATTACCGTCAAGGCGCGCAAAGTCCGGAATTTGCCGGAAACCTGCACGTTACCTCGATAACCTCTAAAAATCTGCTTACCAACCCCGAAAAGGGGCTGACCGCTTACACAGATTACAGCAAATTAGAGCAATACGACCTTACGGTAAAATACAGCGACGGAACGCAAAAGACCGTGCCGTCCTCCGACGGCGAATTTTCCGGCGTAGATTTTTCCGAGTCGGATTACCAGCTTGCAAGCGTTGAATACGATAACTACGCCATGGACTTCGGCGTAAAGGTGTCTCCCGTACCGGAGGATAAGACCGCCGCTTATGTCACCATACTCGGCGACTATCAGCACGGCAAGGAGGAAAGGCATACCTTGAAGGAGGGCGGCCTTACCGAATGGGTAGAGCGCACCTCTTACGTCATAGACGGCAACACGGTGGAGGATCTGCTTAAAGTATGCTTTGAGGATAAAGGCATTACCGCCGATATGTCGAAAGGTTATATCTCCTCCATGACCTACGACGGAGATACCGTCGGGGAGTTCACCAACGGCAGATACTGCGGCTGGCAGTACCTTGTAAACGGGGAATCGCCGGACAGAGGGATACAGGATTACATTCTTTCAAACGGCGACGAAGTGCTGCTTTACTACACGGACAATTACGTTATAGAAAACTGGGAAATGAGCTTTGATTCCGACAAGGTGACGGTTACTATCGACGATCTTCCCGAACCGGATAAGCTCACCATCGACGATAAGGCGGCGGTGCTGAAAGCGTCGGAGATGTACAACAGCCTTTCCGACGCGGAAAAAGAATATGTCCCCGAGGAGGAGCGCAATAAGCTGGCTTTACTTATGGAAAAGCTGGACGAGCTTAGCATAGCTGCAAGCCGCGAGTCCGCACACGAGGTATATCTTAAGACCGCCGAACTAATTAAAAATTATGCCGAGAACAACACTGTCACCATTGACGCTATAGGCGGCGATTGGGTGATATTAGGCTTGGCACGCTCCGGCTTTATTACGGACGAAATAAGCGAAAAATATTATAACGAAGTGATAAACGCGGTGAAAATAAACGGCTCTGCGCAATTGCACCGTGCAAAATCCACCGAAAATTCAAGAGTGATACTTGCGCTTACCTCTATAGGAAAAGACGTTACCAACGTCGCGGGGTACGACCTTCTCGAGCCGCTGTCTGATATGGACTTTGTGACAAAGCAGGGCGTGAACGGTCCGGTATGGGCGCTTATCGCACTGGATTCTCACGGTTATGAGATACCCGCCGCGCAGGCAGGAAAAACGCAGACTACAAGAGAAAAGCTGCTTGCTTATATATTAAACGAGCAGCACGAGGACGGAGGCTGGGGCCTTTCCGACGAAAGTGAACCGGACATCACCGCTATGGCAATACAGGCGTTAGCGCCTTACAAAGATAAAAACAGCGAAGCGGCAAAAGCGATAACCGCCGCCGAGCAGTACCTTTCCGAGCTGCTCTCAAAAGGCGTCGTTGACAGCGAAATATACGCCCAGATGATAATAGCGCTGGCGGTACAAAATACCGACGCTGTCGAGTATATCAGTCCGCTTATCGAAAACTTTACCGATAAAGGATTTTCACATTTCTACGCGGAGGACGCAAATCAAATGACTACCGAGCAGGCGTTTCTTGCTTTAACCGCGTTTGAGCGTCAAACTTTGGGAGAGCCGTCGATATACGATATGACCGGAATAGAGATAACCAAAGCTCCCGAAAATTCCGACAGCGATGATACTTCCGACGATGAAAGCGTGCCCTCCGGTGATAACACGCCCGGTGACACCACTAAGCCTACAGAGCCGGACGATGACAGCGACGCTACCGACAGCGAAAACAGCGATACAAACAGCAGCGCTCCCGACAGCGAAAGCAGCGAGGTAAACAGCGACACTTCCGATAATGGCAGTGAGCCGGACGGTGAAAATCCCGATACCGGTATGACTATTCCCTGTGCCGCGGTCATTATATCCGCAGCAATACTCGGCGGAGCGTACCTATTAAGAAAAAAGAAATAAATTTTTAAGGAAAAGGCAGTATGACATGCAATTTATAAAAAAATACAAATATGCGCTTATCGCGGCATTGTTTGCGGTATTGCTCATCATACTGCTGATACTGTTCGGTAAAAGTGACGGAGGGGAAAGCGTATTATCCGAGGATATTCCGGAAAGCAAGCCGGTTTCCTCCGAGGTAATACCCGAAACAACAGAAACCTCCGAAACCTCTGAAATACACGAAACCTCCGAAATACTCGAAAGCGAAAAGCCTGAATCCTCCGTCACAAGCACCGATAATTATACGCATACGACAAAAGCGCCGCAGTCTTATCCTGCACATATCGAAAGTACGGCAGAAAAGACAGAACAGACCCTCCCAAAAACCACTGCGGCGCAAACTGCCGTAAAGCCTCAAACCGAAAAACCGCAAACAGTAAAACCCCAAACTACTAAACCTCAAACTACGAAACCGCAGACTACAAAACCGCAAACTACAAAGCCGCAGACCGAAAAGCCCAAGACTACAAAGCCGCAAACTACCGCATCCGTTCCGGAAAAGCCGCAGTATGTCAACAGCTGTATATTCACTATAGACTGCCGCAGCATTCTTGAAAATATGGACAAGCTGGACAAAGACAAACATTCGCTGGTACCGGTGGACGGAGTTATATTTTCCGGCAATGTAGGTTTTAACGAGGGCGAAAGCGTATATGACATTTTGCGCAGGGTATGCAGTGAAAACAACATACAGCTTGAAGCGGCGTATACCCCTGCTTTCGGCAGCTCATATATAGAGGGGATAAACAACCTGTACGAATTTGACTGCGGCAGCGCGTCCGGTTGGATATATAAAGTAAACGGCAATTCCCCCTCAGAAGGATGTTCTTCCTATCTGCCGAAAAACGGGGACAGTATAGAATTTTGCTATAACTGCTGATTGTGAGAGGTAGACAATGACCGGCTTTAGAAAATATCATCCGCTGGCGTCGGCGGCATATATACTCTCGGTGACGATGATAACGGCGTTTGTATGGCACCCTTATATTACGATAGTGTCGCTGATATTCGCCGCCGCAACAGCTATAGAGCTTAAAGGCATACGCGCCGTCAAGATAATGGCGGCGCTGCTGCCGTTTTGCTTGTTATCCTGCGGGGTAAACCTTTTATTTAATAACGCGGGTTCTACTGTGCTGTTTTACCTCCCGACCGGAAACGCCGCGACATCGGAAACGCTTATTTACAGCCTTTGCGCGGCAGCGGCGGTCATCGCCATGGTCATGTGGTTTTACTGCGCAAACGAGCTTATGGGCTGCGACAAGACGGTGTACCTGCTGGGCAGAGTTACTCCGGGGCTGGGGCTGCTGATATCCATGATAATGAGATTTATCCCGCTTATGGCAAGGAGGATAAAGCTAACCGTATACGCGCAAAGATTCACCGGCTGTGATATACGTTCCGGCGGTCTTATTTCAAGGCTTAAAAACGCGTTCAGGATACTTTCCACCGCGATAGCCGCCGCTGCCGAGGGTGCTGCGCAAAGTGCTGTATCCATGAAAGCGCGCGGCTACGGCGCAAAAAACGTTCGCCGCAGCTCTTACACCATATACCGATTTGCTCTTAAAGAATGGATAGTGCTGGCGATAGTTATAGCGGTAACGGCAGCTGTTATATCCGGCTGCTGCACCGGCTCGCTGGCTTACGGGTTTTATCCGAATTTTTATATTTCGACGGATCCGGGGGCGTTTTTGCAGACAGCGCTATGGGCGGTGCTGTGCGTGGTGCCTATTACGATAGATATTTATGAAAGCAGGAGAATAAAGCATGCCGACGCTGTATGATATAAGCGGTTTTTCTTATACATATCATAACAGGACAACGCCCGCGATAAGCGATATTACGCTTACGGTGGACGAGGGGGAGTTTTTGCTTATCTGTGGAAAATCGGGCTGCGGCAAGTCCACATTGCTTTCCTGCATGAAGAATATACAGCCGCTCGGAAGTCGGAACGGAAAGATACTCTTTTTAGGGAAAGATATATGCGGATACGAAAATACCGCCGCAGATATAGGATATGCCGCGCAGTTCCCGGAGGAACAGACTGTCACCGATAAGGTATGGCATGAGCTTGCATTCGGCGCGGAAAGCATGGGAATGAAGCAGGAGGAGATACGCTCCCGCATTGCGGAGGTGTCCATCTTCTTCGGGATAGAAAAGCTTTTGTACCGCAAGACCGACGAGCTTTCCGGCGGGCAAAAGCAGATAATTTCTATAGCGTCGCTGCTTGTGATGCGCCCGCGCGTATTGATACTGGACGAACCTTTATCCCAGCTTGACCCGACGGCGGCGGAAGAGCTTACTGACCTGCTCGGCAGGATAAATAACGAACTCGGTACCGCTATTGTGATAGCGGAGCATAGATTGCCGCGGCTTATGTCGCTCGCCGATAAAATGATAGTAATGGACAGCGGGAAGATATTGTTTAGCGGCACGCCGAAAGAAATACCCCGTCAGCTGAACGACTTCGATCACCCTATGCTTAAGGCCTTGCCCTGCCATACTCAGGCGGCAGCCGCCGCAAATACCGGAGAATATCCTATCTCGGTAAAGGACGGCAAGGAGTGGTATAAGCGCTACAGTCTTACACATACGCTTACTTTGCCGGAAAAGAAAACAAAAGAAGCACGGCCGCAAAAGCTCTGTACGCTGCGGGATATATACTTTTCCTATCCCGGTACGGAGGTCATCAAAGGTCTGTCGCTGGATATTTTTAAGGGCGAGCTGCTGACGATAACCGGAGGAAACGCCGCCGGAAAATCTACGCTGTTACAGCTTATCTGCGGAAATTTACGCCCGATAAGCGGCAGGATAAGCTTTGAGCGGCAGCCTAAATTCGGCTTTCTCCCGCAGGAAACGGCGCTGTTATTTTCCGAAGAAACGGTGCTTGAAGAGCTTACCTCCACTGGTTCGGAGCAAAGCCGGATAGACGGCGCGGTAAAACTTTGCCGACTGGAGGGACTGCTTGACCGCCACCCGCTCGACCTTTCCGGTGGAGAGCGTCAGCGCGCCGCACTTGCAAAGCTGCTGGCACTGTCCTGTGATTTTTTACTTCTGGACGAGCCGACAAAGGGGCTTGACGCGGAGTATAAGCTGCTGCTGTCGGATATTTTACACAGCTTTTGCAATAACGGCGGCACGGTGATACTGGTAAGCCACGACAACGATTTTTGTGCGGAAAACGCCGACCGCTGCGCGGTATTGTTCGGCGGAGAGATAACCTGCTGTTTACCGCCGGAGGAGTTTTTCACTAAAAACATTTTTTACACCACCGACGCGGCAAAGGTCGCCGAGGGCGTTGCGGATATATACACCGCCGGACAGCTTATCCGGTCGGTAGCGGGAAATAAATACTCACCTCCGATAATACCGGACGGATTTTTCTCCAAAACAGAATACCCGACCAAGCCGACTGTTCCTAAAAAGAAAAGATCCCTGTTCCGCAGGATATGCACCGCGGCGGGATTAATAGGTGCGGCGGCGGTAATGGTGCTGAACAGCGGAATTTTTCCGGTGCAGTTCCCGCCGTATATGCCTTATATAATGCTGATACTTCCGGTGGTATTGCTGATGATAGGGATACTGCCCGGTAACGATGATATCTCGCGGCATACCCCGCCAAGACGTTACGGCAAGGGAGAAATAACGGCGCTTATAATAACCGCCTGCGTTATAATAATTACCGCACTTGTCGCCATGCCTATGACCGACGGGCGCGGGTATCTGATAGTCGCGCTGTTGATACTTACGGAGTGCTTTATACCGTTTATATTGTTTCTGGAAAAGAAAAAGCCCGCCGCAAAGGACATCGCCGCCATGGCGGTAATGTGCGCGGCGGCGGTCGCGGGGCGGGAGTTGTTTTTCATGCTGCCGCAGTTCAAGCCGACAGCCGCGATAGTCATAATCGCAGCGGCGGCGTTCGGCGCGCAGCCCGGTTTTATAATAGGAGCGGCGGCAATGTTGGTGTCAAACCTGCTGTTCTCCCAAGGACCATGGACGGTGTGGCAAATGCTCGGCATGGGACTTGTCGGCTTCTTTGCAGGACTTATCTTTTCAAGAAAAAGGTCAAAGGCGGCTATGTGCATATACGGCACTTTTGCGACAACGGTGCTGTACGGCGGGATAATGAACATCTCCTCGTTCCTCACCTCTCAGTCGGAAATGACCGTGCAGACATTCTCAGCCTCGCTTATGGCGGGACTGCCGTTCGACCTTATACACGGTGCGGCGACCGCGATATTCGTATTGCTGCTTTCCGGAGAATTGGTAAAACGGCTGGACAGAATAACGGATAAATACGGATTGTTCAAATAAATAAAAAAATAAGGGTACGGCTGTTCCGAACCCTTATTTTTGTTATTTAGCGTCAGTCAACGTTTATAAGCTCGTATTCCTTAGTTCCGAAACCCAGGTCGGCGGCGGCGTCGATTGTATGCGCGCCGTGGCGGGATTCCACCCGTTCGATAAAATGCGGCTTGCCGGGGTCGTCGGAGGCGTAGATAAGGTCAAGGCAGGCTTTGTCAAGCGCCACCGGGTCGAGCGAGGAAAGTATTCCTATATCCGCCATGCAGGGATCCTCCGCCACCGCACAGCAGTCGCAGTCTACCGAAAGATTGCATACCATGTTTACATACGCTATCCTGCCCTTGAAAAATTTGGCTACGCTTTCAGCTGCGTCCGCCATCGACTCACAAAACGTATCCTGCTCAGCCATATGATCCCATACGATATTCTGGTCGGTGATAAGTCCGCCGGAATGGATAAGGCACTTGCCGACAGTGGACGCGCAGCCGATGGAAAGCTGTTTTAACGCTCCGCCGTAGCCGCCCGCCGGGTGTCCCTTGAAATGCGACAATACCAGCATGGAATCGTAGTTTGCGAGGTTTTTGCCGACAAAATTTTCTTTAAGCACCTTGCCGTTAGGTATCTCAAGTTTCATATCCGGCCCCTCTGCGTCCATGATATCCACATTGAAAAGCTTTGTCCAGCCGTGCGCCGCGATGAGCTTTTTGTGTTTTTCGGTGCTGTTGCGCTGTCCTCCGTAAGCGGTGTTGCACTCTACCACGGTACCGCCGACGTGTTCTACAGCGGGACGCATGAACTCCGGTTTAAGGTAATTCTGGTTGCCCTCCTCGCCGGAATGCACCTTGACCGCCACCTTGCCGGGCAGCTTTATGTCAAGTATATCGAACATTTTTACCACCGTCTGAGGGGTAATGTTTTTTGTAAAATAAACCTTTGCCTTTTCCATATCGGTCACCCTTTCGTTTTTTCTTTAGTATACAATATTTCCCCGAAATTGTCAATTCATATCTTTATTTTTCCGGTGAGAATAAGCGCGCTGCCACCTAAAACATGCACCGTCATGAATTTCACCCCGGCGGGCAGACTGTAGCGGTTCACGACGGTGACTCTGTCGAGATAAAGACAGCTCGTCCGCTTTACTATTACTCCGGTAACTACCATCAGCCGCCCGCGCTCTAAACGGTAGACGGTATGTTTTCTAAAGAGAAAAAGGTAAAACGCCGCCGCTGTGAAGATGACCGACGCCAGCAGTACGGCAAGCAAAGCAAACAGCCTCGGCAGTAAAAACAGCGCCGCTGTGGCGATACCCGCACACAATATAAATACAGCGCCGCCGATATACAAAAGCAATAATTTATCAGGCTTTTCCGTCATATACCCACCTCTTCTAAAATATATTTTACAGACAGGCTTCTCGGCTTTAGCTTCGTCATGCCTATGTAAGAGGTGGCTTATGGAATTTATCGCTTGGATAAACGAAAATATACTTTGGGGCGCGCCCATGCTGTTATTATTTACGGCTGTGGGTGTTATTTATACCGTCAGGCTGGGATTTTTTCAGTTTGTGCATCTGCCCGCGATATTCAAAAGGACGCTGTTTTCCGGCAAAAGCAAAAACAGCGGGATCTCACCGTTTCGCACCCTTACCGCCGCGCTGGGTACTACGATAGGCACCGGCAACATTATCGCGGTAGGTACTGCGCTTGCGTTCGGCGGGGCGGGCGCGGTGTTCTGGATGTGGGCGGCGGCATTGCTCGGCATGGCGACCTGCTACGGGGAGAACGCTTTCGGCATGGCGTTCAGAAAGGAAAAGGGCGGCGTGCCGTTTTTCTATATCAAAAAAGCGCTTAAAGGGCGGATAGGGCGGCTTGCGGCGGGGATGTTCGCTTTATGCTGCGTACTATCCTCGTTTAGTGCGGGAAATATGGTGCAGGTAAATTCTTCTGCCGCGCTGCTTTCCGATACGCTCGGCGTGCCGGAATACATTACCGGACTATGCTGCGCAATACTGGCGCTGTTCCTTGCCCGCGGCGGACTTGAACGGCTGGCGGGGCTTACCTCCTGGCTGATACCGCTTTCCTCTATAGCATATATAATATGTTGTATCGGCGTAATGGCGATAAATTTTGAGCGGCTGCCGGAGTGCTTTGAACGCATTTTCACCGAGGCGTTTTCCCTTAAAGCGGCGGCGGGCGGAGCAGCAGGAACGGTGCTTCAAAACGCGCTTAGCTGGGGAGTAAAGCGCGGCGTGTTCTCAAATGAGGCGGGGCTTGGCAGCTCGGTGATGATACACGCAAACAGCAGCTCAGACGATCCCGTCACCGAGGGGAACTGGGCGGCTTTGCAGGTCTTTCTCGATACTATAGTAATGTGCAGCATGACCGCGCTTTGTATACTGTCAAGCGGCGCGGACAAAATATCGGCAAACGGCACCGACATGGCGCTTATCGCGTTTTCCGAGGTGCTGGGAAAATATGCCGGCGTATTTCTCGGCGCGGCGGTGTTTATCTTTGCGATATCCACGGTCGGCGGCTGGTGGGTGTACGGCAAGACCTGCGCCGTGTATCTGTTCGGGGAGAAAATCGTTCCGTTATATCTTTTTGTGTACTGCGCTGCGGCTTTTATCGGGGCGGTAACAAGGACGGAGCTTGTCTGGCAGATATCGGATATGTTCAACGCGCTGATGGCGCTGCCTAATCTTGCGGCATTGCTTATACTTAACAAAAGCATAAAAAAATACCGCTGCTAATAATTTTATAAAAATGTTCTTTCACCTATTGACCTATTGCCAAAAAAGCGTTATAATAGTATAAGGGGAACAAGGTATATAATTTATACCTGTCTCTGTTACCGTAAACGATCAGATATTTCTGATTTACAGCGGACGCTTTCCGCAATAAAAGAAAAGGAGATAGAATATTATGACCAAAAATCAGAATGTGCTCAATTGGGTAGAGGAAATGAAAGCTCTCACCAAACCGGACAAGGTCATCTGGATAGATGGCAGCGAAGAGCAGCTTCAGGCGCTGCGCGACGAGGCTATCGCTACCGGAGAGATGATACAGCTTAATCAGGAAAAGCTGCCCGGCTGCCTTTATCACAGGACTGCCGTCAATGACGTTGCACGTGTAGAGGACAGAACATTCATCTGCTCAAGGAAGAAAGAGGACGCGGGCCCGACCAACAACTGGTGCGATCCCAAGGAGATGTACGCAAAGCTTACTCCTCTTTACGACGGCGTTATGAAAGGCCGTACAATGTATGTTATCCCCTATTCGATGGGACCTATCGGCTCTCCGATAGCTAAGGTGGGCGTTGAGCTTACCGACTCCATCTATGTCGTACTGAACATGGACATTATGACGAGAATGGGCGCTGACGCTTTCAAGAACCTCGGCGACGAATCTAACGATTTTGTAAGAGGTTTACATTCCAAAGCGAACGTCGATCCCGAAAACAGATACATAGTACAGTTCCCGGAGGATAATACGATCTGGTCTATAAATTCCGCTTATGGCGGAAACGTTCTGCTCGGCAAGAAGTGCTTCGCGCTGCGTATCGCGTCCTACCAGGGCTGGAAAGAGGGCTGGATGGCAGAACATATGCTTATCCTCGGCGTTAAGAAACCGGACGGTGAAGTAAAGTACATCACCGCAGCGTTCCCGTCGGCATGCGGCAAGACCAACCTTGCTATGCTTATCCCGCCGGAGGGATATAAGAAGGCAGGCTACGAGGTATTCACCGTAGGCGACGACATCGCATGGATGAAGCAGGGTCCGGACGGCAGACTGTACGCTATCAATCCGGAGAACGGATTCTTCGGCGTAGCGCCCGGCACTAACGCAAAATCCAACTTCAACGCGCTGGCTTCCACAAGAAAGAATACGATCTTTACCAACGTTGCGTTAAACAACGATGATAATACCGTATGGTGGGAGGGACTTGACAAGAACCCGCCGGAAAACGCTACCGAGTGGACAGGCAAGAAGGTAAACGGCAAGGAATGGACCGCCGAGGGCAACAAGCTGGCTCATCCCAACTCACGCTTTACCGCTCCCGCTCAGAACTGCCCCTGCGTATCGCCGGAATTCAATAACCCGCAGGGCGTTCCGATAAGCGCGATAATCTTCGGCGGCCGCCGCGCGGCTACCACCCCGTTGGTATACCAGTCGTTCAGCTGGCAGCACGGCACTTATGTAGGCTCCGCGGTATCCTCCGAGACTACAGCGGCAGCTACCGGCGCGGTAGGCGTGCTCCGTCACGACCCGATGGCTATGAAGCCGTTCTGCGGTTATCACATGGCCGATTACTGGGCTCACTGGCTGGAAATGGGCAAAAAGCTCGGCGACAAGGCTCCGCTCATCTTCAATGTAAACTGGTTCAAGCAGGACGAAAACGGCAACTTCATGTGGCCCGGATTCGGCGACAACATGAGAGTGCTTGACTGGATAATAAAGAGATGTGAAGGCACTATCGACGCTGAGAAGACTCCTATCGGTTATCTTCCCAAGAAGGGCGACATCAACCTTGAGGGTATCGAGGACGAGGTAACTCCCGAGATCGAAGAAAAGCTGTTAGCGGTAGATAAGGACCTTTGGAAGAAAGAGGTCGCTGAAATGGGCGAGTTCTATAAGCAGTTCGGCGACAAGCTGCCCGAGGAATTAAAGCAGGAGCTTGCAGACCTCAGAGCAAGACTTGACTGATAAAAACTTAAAACCAAGACAACAAAAACCACCGGCTCGTCCGGTGGTTTTTTATATACAGGCATCGATAAATTTGAACGTATATATTCTTATTTAAGCAGTTCTTCCACATCTATCTCCTCGCCATCCTGCCAAAGGCGTTCGAGGTCGTAAAATTCTCTGGATTCGGAATGGAAAATGTGGAACACCACATCGAGATAATCCAGCACTATCCAATTCGCGCTTTGTCTGCCCTCATAATGGCGAGGGCTGAGACCTTGTTCACCGAGCTTGAACTCCACCTCGTCGGCCAACGCTTTCGCCTGGGTAGTGCTTGACGCTCCGGCGATAACGAAGTAATTGCTGATTATCGTAAGATCGCGCACCTTAAGCACCTTTATATCAAACGCCTTTTTACTGTCAAGCGCCTTTACGCCTTCCCTCAGTATCTCAATATCTGTCATTTGCTTTTCTTCCTTTCATTGTGAAGTATCGTATAAAAATTATAAGCTCGCATGGTGCAAGGCGGGATAACGCTGTGCTTTCCGATATTTTCTTCTATCAGATACTTAAACGCGTCATACAGACACTCGTCTATATCCTCCATGCACTCTTTGCGGTATTTGTCCACATCCTTGTAGCTGCGGTCGTCGCTGGTAATATCGCTTATGTAAAGTATCTTCTCGATAAGCGTCATATCCGCGTTTCCCGCCGTATGATACCTTACCGCGCTAAGAAGCTCCTCGTCGTTTATCCCCAGATTTGAGCGGATAAAATACGCCCCTGCGGGAGCGTGCCACAGCGCCGGAGTCATAAGCTCCTCCTCGCTGATATCCATATCCGACAGCACCGCTAAGGATTTCATTGCCTGCGGAGTTTCCTCCTTTTTTATATCGTGCAGCAGTCCCGCAAGATATGCTTTTTCCTCGTCGGCGTTGTACCTGCGGGCAAGCCTTACGCATTGTTCTGCGACGTTAAGGCTGTGAGTGAACCGCTTTTTTGACAGCATGCTTTTGAGCAGCTGCCGATATTCCTCATACTTTTCTTTATAATCCATATCCCTTATACGGCATACAGCCGATTATCCCTAATGTATTTTTCCACCTTTTCGGGCACTAATCCCGAAATATCTTCGCCTAAAGCCAGCCGTTCTCTTACCTCGGTGGAGCTTGCTTTTACCACTTTCAGATTCAGCACCTTTATCCTGCCTACCCGCGCGGCAAATTCGCACATATCCGCGTACTCGTTCTCCTCGCGAGCGGCGGCGGTGACTTTACACTCGCCGAGCAGCGCCTCATAACGGTACCATTTTTCAAAGTAGAACAGCATATCGCCGCCTATTATCAGATAAAATTCCGTGTCGGCGGGATATTCCTTTTTTAGCTGCCTTACGGTATTTATGGTATAGCTTGTACCGCCGAGCCGATTCTCAATATCGCATATCTCAAACTGCCCGCTTTCTACCCTGTCGGCAAACGCCAGTCGGCACATCTGCGCCCGCGTTTCATAATCGAGCAGCCCACTGTTAGACTTATGCGGCGACTGCGCGGTAGGCACTATCAGCATTTTTTTAAGCTTCAGCTCGTCGAATGCCTGCTGCGCTATGCTGACATGACCGCAGTGGACGGGATTGAACGCCCCGCCGAAAATCCCTATCTTAGTCATCTATATCAACTACCCTTTTCTTAGGATCTTTATTCTGCCGATACAATACTATCTTAGAACCTATCACCTGCACCGGTATGCTGCCTGTGCGCTCCGCTAATTTCTGCGCAAGCTCGTTTTTATCCTCCGGTGCGCTTTCCAGCACGTTTATCTTTATCAGCTCACGCGCTTCTATCGCCGCGTCAAGCTGTTTTATAAGCTCGTCGGTCAGCCCGTTCTTCCCTATCTGGAAAATCGCGGGCAGTGCCGCCGCCTTGGTTTTGAGCGTAGCGCGCTGTTTTGATGAAATCGTCATAAAAATTCCTTTCTACTGTCTTAACAGAAAATACCATACCGCTGCCGCCGCGGCTATTTGCAAAATTATTATTACCGGTATTCCTATCATAAATCGCTTATGTTTTGTCTTATGATGAAATATCCGCATTGAAATGTACATAGCTACCGAGCCGCCGAGTATCGACACAATAAACAACGTGCGTTCTCTTATCCGCCATTTGTCCTTTTTTGCCTTGTTTTTGTCAATGGGAGGAAGAACAAAGCCTATCACGTTTATTACGACAAAGTATATAAGCAGCAGCCACTGCCAAAGGTTCATCGGCTCAGCTCCTCCGCGAGCTTTCTTAAAGCCTTGGCGCGGTGGCTTATATCGTTCTTCTCCTGCTCGGACAGCATCGCCATGCTGGTATCGTCGTCAAGCATGAATATCGGGTCGTAACCGAAGCCGTTCTCACCTATCGGTTCTTCCCCGATAAAGCCCTCGCACTCTCCGGTGACACATATCTCATGCTCATCGTCCTTGATAAAATACAGTGCGCAGACGAATTTCGCGGCTCTCAGCGGCTTATCAACGCCGTGCATTTCATCTAACACCTTGGCTATGCGTTCCTCGTTGGAGGCGTGCTCGCCCGCGTACCGTGCGGAGTACACGCCGGGCGCTCCGCCTAAAAATTCTATGCAAAGCCCGCTGTCGTCCGCTATCACCGGCATTTTCACCATATCGTATATCGCTTTCGCTTTTATATGAGCGTTTTCGCTGAACGTTTCTCCGTCCTCCGCTATCTCAGCCGAAATGCCCGCCTCTTTCATCGATATCGGCTCATAGCCGAGCGGGGTGAGCATAGCCTTAAACTCGCGTATCTTGCCTTCGTTGTTTGACGCGATTATTACTTTCATCAGAATATCCTTTCTCTAAATCAGTTAAATAACGCCTGTGCGTAATCCTGCGGTACAAATTCCTGTAAATCGTCTATCTTTTCACCTACGCCTACCAGCTTTACCGGTATGCCGAGCTCCTGCTTTATCGGTATGATTATCCCGCCCTTTGCGGTACCGTCCAGCTTGGTCAGCACTATGCCGGTTATCTCTGCGGTCTCACTGAACAGTCTTGCCTGATTGACCGCGTTTTGTCCGGTGGTAGCGTCTAATACGAGCAGCGTTTCCAGTGTGCAGTCCGGCAGGTTGGTAGTGATTATCCGCGCAATCTTTTTAAGCTCGTCCATCAGATTTTTCTTGTTGTGCAGCCTTCCCGCGGTGTCGCAGATTATCACGTCCGCTCCGCGCGCCTGACCCGCCTTTACCGCGTCAAATACCACCGCCGCCGGGTCCGCGCCCTCCGCGTGCTTGATTATATCCACTCCGGCCCGTTCGGTCCAGACGTTGAGCTGTTCTATCGCCGCTGCGCGGAAAGTATCCGCCGCCGCGACTATCACCTTTTTGCCCTCGTTTTTAAGATTGTAGGCGAGCTTTCCGATGGTGGTGGTCTTTCCCGCGCCGTTTACTCCGATAACGAGTATCACCGAGGGTTTGGTGTCTAGCTTCAGCGAATTATCCCCCGACACGATATCGGCGATGATATCTTTAAGCAGTCCTTTTATCGCCGCCGGATCGGTAGCGCCGGTACGCTTTACCTCGCCGCGCAGCCTCTCGCATATCTCGGCGGAGGTCACCGCTCCGATATCGGAGAGTATCAGCGTTTCCTCCAATTCTTCAAAAAAGTCCTCGTCTATTTTGGTAAAGGAGTTTATAACGCTTTCTATCTTGCCGCTAAGCGCGTCCTTTGTGTTTTTGAGCCCGTTTTTAAGCTTTTCAAATAATCCCATGTTCCCTCCGTGTGCTTAAGTAAGTTCCTCTTCTATCTCGGCGGTAAGCTCCTGCTTTAACAGTCCGGTGACGCCCTTTTCCTGCATATACACGCCGTACAGCACATCGCAAAGCTCTATAGTGCCGCGGCGGTGAGTTATCACCATAAGCTGCGTTTTACTGGAGAACCGTTTAAGGTATGTAGCGTACTTCTGCACGTTTATCTCGTCGAGCGCGGCGTCCACCTCGTCCAGCATACAAAACGGAGAAGGTCGGTACAGCAATATCGCAAGATAAATAGTAAGCGCGACCATAGCTTTTTCTCCGCCGGACAGCGAGGTCAGATTGTTTATCAGCTTGCCGGGCGGCGCGGCGTATATCTCCACATCGGAATTAAGCACGTCGTCCGGGTCGGAAAGCTCCAGCCTTGCCTCACCGCCGGAGAATATCTCGGTAAACAGTCTGCCGAAATGCCCGTTCACCGCGTTGAAACAGTCGGTAAAGCGGTTTTGGATATCCTTGATAAGTTCTTCTATCATGCGCTCCAGCTCACGCTTGGAGCTTTCCACGTCTTTAAGCTGTGCGGACAGTACTCCGTACCGCTCCTGCACCTCGTCAAGCTCTTCTATCGAGCTGTAATTCACATTACCCAAAGCGGCGATATCCCGGCGCAGCTTTGCAAGCTCGCTTCTCGCCGCTATAACGTCCTGCGGCGGAGAGTATTTTTCCATCGCCTCGCTGCGGGTCATCTCGTATTTATCCCACAATGTGCTTATCGTCTTTTCTATCTGCTCATCGGAGGAATTTTTGCGTTCTTCCTGACGGGCAAGCTCGGTAACGAATTTTTCCCTAGCCTCGGTAAGCTCGCGAATATCGGCGTGGATGCGGCTTATTCGGTTCTCGGCCGCGTTGCTTTTTGCGATATTGTCGGATATCTCCTTTTCGTCCTGCTGCTGCTCGGCGGTTATCCGCTCGCTGTCGGACTGCCGCTGGGCTATCGTTTTGCGTATCTCTTCTATCTGCCGCAGCTGCTCTTCTATCTGCTGTTGATAGCCCTCTCCGCCGTCCGAAAGCGCCTTTATCGACGAATCGATGTTTTCCGCCTTTATCTTAATGCCGCCGATGTCCTTATCCAGCTCCATTATTTCAAGGTTTTTAGCGGATATCTTATCGGCAAGCTCTTTCCTGCCTGAACTGCGCGCGGAAATATCGCTCTCACGACGGGCAAGCTCCTGCTCGTTGTCGGCTATCTCCTTTTGCAGCTGAGCAAGCTCCGTGCGGCATTTTTCCGCCTGCTTTGCCTGCTCGTCGTCGGAAAGCTCCAGCCTGTCGGTCTGCTCGGCAATATCGTCAAGCTGAGCGTTAAACTGTTTCAGCAGCATCTTCTCGCCGTCCGCCTGCGCGGTAAGCCTTGCTATCTCCGGCTCGCACCCGGCGAGTATCTCGGAGTAACCCTCAAGCTCTATAGTAAGCTTAGCCACCTCCGCTTTAAGCGGTCGCAGCGTCTCATTCTCCTTATCTATCTTATCATAAAGCCGCGCGGTCTCCTGCTCCAAGCGGGAAAGCTCCTGCTTGCGGGAGATTATCCCCGCGTCCTGCTTTACGCTGCCTCCGGTGAAAGAACCGTGCGCGTTTATTATCTGTCCGTCCAGTGTAACTATCCTGAACCGGTAACCGTACTTCTTCGCTATATAAGAGGCGCAGTCTATATCCTCCGCGACCGCGGTCTTGCCGAGGATAAACTTTACTATTCCGCCGTACTTTTCGTCGTATCCGACAAGCTCGCTTGCTATCCCCTCAAAGCCGTCCTCGTTTTCAAGGCCGCTTACCTCCATAACGCTGCCCTTTACCGAGGTCAGCGGGAGAAACGTCGCGCGTCCGAGGTTGTTGTCTTTAAGAAAACGTATGCCGCGTTTTGCCGCGTCCTCGTTATTAACTACTATATTTTGCAATACCCCGCCGAGGGTGGTCTCCACCGCGACGGTGTATTTTTCGTCAACGGTTATTATATCCGCCACCGTGCCGCATATCCCGCTTAACTGCCCTGTGCGGTAAGCGCCCATAACGGACTTTACGCTCGCGCCGAAGCCCGCCATGCTCTTATCTATCCCGTCCAGCACGTCGTAACGCTGTCGCTTTGCGTCGTAGTCCTTTTTCAGCGCGTCAAGAGTTTTGGAGGCGTTTTCCAGCTTTTCCGAGCGGGTAGAAAACAACTGGCGATAACCGCGCAGCTTATTCTCCGTTTCCTGCTTTTTGTCCTGAGCCGCCTCTAATTCTCCGGTTATCTCTTTCAGCTTTTGCTTATGCTCGGCGATGGAATCATCAAGCTGCTTTGCCGCGTCGGCAAGCTCCTGCTTACGCTTGACGGAATTTTCCGCCGCGCTTTCCGACTGCTCCAACTGCAACTGCAACTGCGTGCGTTTAAGATACAGCAGTCCCTGCTCGTGATCCAGCTTCTTGTATTCCTCGTCCAGCTCCTCGCCCTGCTTGCTTAATCCTACAAGCTGCTGCTCAAGCTCCTTTATATCCGTTTTTATATTTTCTATAGCGGCGAGCTTTTGCTGTTCCTCGCAAAGCAGCGTCTGTTTATCCTTTTCGAGCTGCTCTTTGCCGCTCAAAGAGTCCTGTATATTCTGCTTAAGGGTTTCTATCTGCTGCTCGGCGTGACGGATATCGTTTTCCATTACGGCGGTCTCGCCTTTTATATCCGAAATGCGCTCTTTCGCCCTGTCGCCCTTTTCTCTCAGCTGCTCTAACTGAGCGCGCAGAGCAAGCAGCTGCTCGTTTTGCTGCTCCTGCTCTTTTTCGAGATTTTCTATATCCCGTCCGAGATTGTCGCACTGCGCCTTGTTAAGAAGTATTTTATCCTCTGTTTCGCTTATGGCTTTCTCCGATTCGGAAAGCTCGTGTACGCTCAAAGAAATATCCAGCTCCTGCTCGCGGTCTACAAGCTGCTTTGCCTTTTTTGCCTTTGCCGCCTGTTTTTCCAGTACCGGAAGTCTGTCCGCAAGCTCTGACGTGATATCCCTTATGCGAAGAAGATTATCCTCGGTGCGTTTGAGCTTATTCTCGGCGTCTTTTTTCTTGGCTAAAAATTTGGATACGCCCGCTGCCTCTTCAAACACCTCGCGCCGCTTTGCGCCTCCGGCTTCCACTATGTCCGCGACTCTGCCCTGACCTATCACCGAATAGCCGTCTCTGCCAAGTCCCGTACCCATAAACAACTCATTTATGTTTTTAAGCAGCGACTTATTGCCGTTTATAAGATACTCGCTTTCGCCGCTGCGGTACAGCTTTCGGCAGATAACAACCTCGTCGCTGTCAACGTTTAATGTGCGGTCGGTATTGTCGATGGTGAGCGCTACCTTAGCAAAGCCCATAGGCTTTCTGCGGGTAGTACCGTAAAAGATAACGTCCTCCATCTTTTCTCCGCGCAGAGTTTTAGCGCCCTGCTCTCCCATTACCCAGCGCAGCGCGTCGCTTATATTGCTCTTGCCGTTGCCGTTTGAACCGACCACGGCGGTCATCTTCCTGTCGAAATTCAGCACGGTCCTGTCCGGAAAGGACTTGAACCCGTGTATCTCCATTGACTTAAAAAACATTACATCTTCTCCGCGCGGACAAGCGTCCCCATTTCTTCCTTTATAACAAAGCTTATCCCTAAGCGCAAAAACGCCTCTTTGTTGCAGCCTTTGTGTCCTACAGCCTTGCTTATATTTCTTTTGTCGGTGTACACCATATATTTTCCCGGCTGCGTCATCTGACCGCTCATCAGCTTGTAAAACAGCCGGCTCTCGCATATCTCCCTTAAAGCCGGATGATAAACTCCTCCGGTCATATTTCCGCTGACGTCCTCGCTCGCGTGCAATCCCAATCTTATCACCGGTATATCCGCCTGCCGGAATATCTCTAACAGCTTTGCACAAAGCTCCACTGTCTGCTCAAAGGTAAAGCTGTCGTATTCACCCTTAGAATGAAGCTTGTCAAGCTCGGTGCCTTTTAATATCACGGTAGGGTATATCCTCACCGTATCGCAGTCAAGAGCGACAAATTCATTTGCGGTAGCTATACAGTATTCCGGCTTGTCCTTGTACAGTCCGGTCATCATTTGCAGCCCAAGCTCAAAGCCGCGCCGCTTTATAAGGCGGGAGGCAATGCGTACATCCTCGGCGGTATGTCCTCGGTGATTTGCGATAAGCACCTCGTCGTTCATGCTCTGCGCGCCGAGTTCTATCGAGCGCATACCGTATCTTTCCAGCGTGTCAAGTATCTCATCGTCCACGCAGTCGGGACGGGTAGAACATCTGAGCGAGATATACTGCTTAGGATACCGCTCAAGGTAGCTGTGCGCGCACTTAAGCAGGCTTTCCATATAATCCTTATCTATCGCGGTAAAGCTGCCGCCGAAAAACGCTATCTGCGCCGCCGTGCCGCTTTTTTCAAGGATAGGCTGCTGTGCTTTAAGCAGCTCGTCCAGCTCCTTTACGGTCACGGAGGTATGGCCGCTTATCGTCCGCTGGTCGCAAAAGCTGCATATATGCGGGCAGCCGCTGTGCGTGACGAATACCGAGAGGTTAGTCTGTTTCATATCCCATCAGCCCTACCGCCTCTTTAGCGGCGTTCTGCTCCGCCTGCTTTTTGCTCCTGCCGACGCCGGAGCCTATGACCTGACCGTTCAGCAGCACCTCGGCGGTAAACTGCTTATTATGCGCCTGTCCGCTCTCTCCGATTATTTTATATTCTATGCTTTCCTCCGGGTTTTGCTGGATTATCTCCTGAAGTAAAGTCTTGTAATCTCCCGGCATATATACCCCGTCCGCAAGCTTTTCCAAAGGCGGGATAAACGACAATATAAAGTCCCTTGCCTTATCGCTGCCGCCGTCAAGATATATCGCCGCGATAAGCGCTTCAAACGCGTCCGCAAGTATAGAGTGCCGATCGCGTCCGCCGGTGTTCTCCTCGCCCTTGCCGAGCATTATATATCTGCCGAGGTCTATGCGCTTTGCAAAGCTATACAGCGCGTCCTCGCAGACAAGTCCGGCGCGTATGCGGGTAAGTCTGCCCTCCGGAAGAGAGGTAAGATTTTCAAACAGATATTCCGCAACGGTTATCCCCAAAACGCTGTCGCCCAAAAACTCCAGCCGCTCGTTGCTGCGCAGGTTCTTCCCGTTAGTATAGGAGGAATGAGTAAGCGCCTCGGCAAGCAGAGCGTTATCCTTGAACGTGTAGCCTATAGTCTGTTCCAACTCAGTCATCGTTTTTCTCGCCGAGCGTCCTTTCTATCTCCTCAATGACTCCCTTTTCGCAAAATTCCTTTGCCTGACGTATCGCATTTTTGAACGCGAGCGCGTCGCTGCTGCCGTGTGCCTTTATCACAGGTTTTGCCGTACCCAGCAGCGGAGAACCTCCGGTCTGGCGGTAATCCATAGTAGAGGTAAGCTCGTTTATGCCCTTTTTGGTGATAAGCGCGGCAATCTTAGTGCCTAAATTGCGGAAAAACAGCCTTTTCAGCGCGGTCTTCATGAAAGAGCCCATGCCCTCTACCGTCTTTAAGTATATGTTTCCGGTAAAGCCGTCGGTAACTACCACGTCGGCAGCACCGAGCGCGGCGTCGCGCCCCTCGATATTGCCGATGAAATTAAGCCCGCTGCTTTTCAGCACCTGATAAGCCTCCTGCTCGACCTCTCTGCCCTTTTCTTCTTCCGCGCCGACGTTAAGCAGACCGACGCGCGGTTTTTTTACGCCGAGTATCCTCTCCATATATATGCTGCCCATTACCGCAAACTGTTTCAGCATTTCCGGACGGCAGTCAAGATTTGCTCCGCCGTCAAGCAGTATGTATTTGTTGTCAGTACCGGGAAGTATCGGCGCCATAGCGGGACGCTTAACGCCCTTGATGCGCTTTACCGCAAGAGTTCCGCCCATCACCAGAGCCGCGGTGCTGCCCGCGCTCACCATAGCGTCTACCTCTCCAGACGCTGCGAGAGAAAGCGCCTTGCCCATAGAGCAGTCCTTTTTCTCTTTAAGTATCAGCTTGGGGTCGTCCTCTATTTCGATAACGCCGTCGGCGTCGACTATTTCTATGCCGTTCTTTGACGCTCCCAGCCGCTCAAAGCACTCGTTTATCTTATCCTTATCTCCGGTAAGCACGACCGTTATCCCGTACTCGCTTACCGCCGATACCGCGCCCTTTACGACCTCGTCCGGAGCGTTATCCCCGCCGAATGCGTCTACCGCGATTTTCATACAGATACTTCCTTTCGTTTTATTTCCTCTGCAAGTATGCCCAGTCCTCTTTCAGACAAAGCGGCGTACCTCAGCTTTTTATCCTTTATTCTTTCCTTTAACGGGGGTAAAAGCCCCATGCTCGCCCCCATAGGCTGAAAGTTCTGATTTTCGGTGCTGATATGCTTTGACAGCGCATACAGCATAGTCCCCTCGGGAGGGATAAAGCTGTCCTTGCCGCACAACTTCCTCGCAAGGTCCAGCCCCGCGATAATGCCGCTTGCCGCGCTTTCCACATAGCCCTCCACTCCGGTCATCTGTCCGGCGAAATATACCCTGTTTGAACCTATCAGCATATAGGTCATGTCTAAAAGTCCCGGAGAATTAAGGAATGTATTTCGGTGCATAACGCCGTATCTTATAAACTCGGCGTTTTCCAGCCCCGGTATCATAGAGAACACCCGCTTTTGTTCGGGAAAGCGCAGGTTGGTCTGAAATCCGACAAGATTGTACATTCTGCCCTCGTTGTTCTCTTTTCTAAGCTGTACCACGGCGTAAGGTCTTTTTCCGGTACGCGGGTCGGTAAGTCCGACCGGCTTCATGCAGCCGTATCTTACGCTGTCTATCCCGCGCTTTGCCAAAACCTCCACCGGCATGCAGCCCTCGTATACCGTAAGCTGTTCAAAGCTTTTAAGCGGCACGCTCTCGGCGTTTACCAGCTCGCTGTAAAACCGTTCGTATTCCTCTTTATCCATAGGACAGTTTATATAATCCGCGCCGCCCTTATCATACCGAGCCGCGAAAAACGCCTTAGTCATATCTATGCTGTCAAAGGTAACTATCGGCGCCGCCGCGTCGTAAAAGCTCAGCGTTTCGCCGCACTTTTCCTTTATCGCCGCGGCAAACCTATCGGAGGTCAGCGGTCCGGTGGCTATTACCGTATCGCTTTCGGGAAAGCTTACCGCCTCCTCACTCACGACCTCGATAAGCGGCTCGTTATTAATAAGCCTTGTCACCTCGTCGGAAAACTTCTCTCTGTCCACCGCAAGCGCGCCGCCTGCCGCGACCTTGGTCTTCTCCGCCGCATTCATAGTGACCGAACCTAACATACGCATTTCTTCTTTAAGCATACCGCAGGCGCTGGCGGGGTCGGCGGATTTAAGCGAATTGCTGCATACAAGCTCCGCAAAGCCGCTGTATTTATGCGCCGGTGAGTATTTATTCGGCTTCATCTCTATAAGCCGCACCGGTATGCCGTGATTTGCAAGCTGCCACGCGGCCTCCGTTCCGGCAAGCCCCGCGCCTATTACCGTGGCTTTGTAACCGTTCGCCATCACTCTTTGTCCTGTTCGCCGTCGCGAACATAGCCGCAGCCGTCTTTCGCACAGTATACCTGCCCGTTTTTGCCCGACTTTTTGAACAGCGTCGTCCCGCACTTAGGACAGATATCCGAAAGCGGGGTATCCCAAGTCATATAATTGCAGTCCTTGTAATTTTCACATCCGTAAAAAGGCTTGCCCTTTTTGGATTTTTTCGCCAGCATTTTGCCGCCGCACTTAGGGCAGCGTCCGCCGGATTCGTTTACTATCCTCTTGGTGAATTTACATTCCGGAAAGCCGGAGCAGCCTAAGAATTTCCCGTAAGGGCCTAATTTTATTACCATAGGTCTGCCGCACTTTTCGCAAAGGATATCGGTAGGCTCGTCGGGTATTTTTACCCGCTTGCCCTCCATGTCCTTTTCCGCCTTGTCAAGCGATTTTTCAAATCCGGTATAGAAATTGCGCAGAACGTCCACCCACTCGGTCTTTCCCGCCTCGATCTTATCAAGGTCGCTTTCCATCTGCGCGGTAAACTTTGCGTCTACTATCCTGTCAAAATGGTCTTTCATAAGGTCGGTGGTGACAAACCCCAGCGAGGTCGGCTTTAACTGCTTGCCCTCGCGCTCGACATAATGGCGGTCAAGTATCGTCGCTATGGTGGGCGCATAGGTAGAGGGTCTGCCGATGCCGTTTTCCTCCAGCGTCTTTATAAGGCTCGCCTCGGTATATCTCGGAGGCGGCTGAGTGAAGTGCTGATTTCCTGACAATTCTTTTACCGTCAGCTTTTCCCCTACGGTAAGCGCCGGAAGAGCGCCGCCCTCCTGCTCCTCTCCGTCGTGGCTTTCCTCATACAGTACAGTAAAACCGTCGAATTTCACCGTATAGCCGCTTGCCTTAAACAGACAACCCGCACAGTCTATATCCACAGACTTTGTGTCAAGCTGCGCGTTTTCCATCTGGCTTGCCATAAAGCGCTCCCATATCAGCTTATACAGCTTATATTGGTCGGAAGTCAGCGAGCCTTTCACCTTGTCCGGAGTAAGCGAGATTATCGACGGACGAATAGCCTCGTGCGCGTCCTGCGCGTTGCTGCGGGATTTGTAATTCCTCGGCTTTGCGGGGAGATACTCCTTGCCGTAGGTCTTTTCTATAAGCTCCGCCGCCGCAGCTTTCGCCTCGTCGGAAATGCGCAGGCTGTCGGTACGCATATAGGTTATAAGACCTACCGCGCCCATATCCGGCACTTCAACGCCCTCGTACAATTCCTGAGCGGCGCGCATCGTCCTGCGCGAATTAAAGGACAGCTTACGCGACGCCTCCTGCTGAAGAGTAGAGGTAGTAAACGGCGGCGCGGGCGCTTTCTTACGAGTGGAATTTTTTATCGACGTTATAACAAACTCGCCGCCCTCAAGTCTTTGCAGCACTTTATCGGTCTTTTCCTTGTTATCCGCGGAGAACTTTTCGCCGTCCACCTCCGCTAATTTTGCGGGGAAAGCGCGCCGGCTCTTGCCGGAAAGCAGCTTTGCGTCTATGCTCCAGTATTCGCTGGGGTCGAACTGCTCTATCTCCTTTTCTCTGTCAACGATAAGCCTTACCGTAACAGACTGTACGCGTCCCGCCGATAAGCCTCTTCTTACCTTTTTCCATAAGAACGGGCTTAGCTTATAGCCCACTATACGGTCGAGTATCCTGCGCGCCTGCTGTGCGTTGATAAGGTCCATGTCCAGCGTGCGCGGATGGCTCATGCCCGCCGATACGCCGGTTTTGGTTATCTCGCTGAAGGTGACGCGCACCGGATCGTTCTCGTTTATTCCGAGAATGTGCGCTAAATGCCAGGAAATAGCCTCTCCCTCGCGGTCGGGGTCGGTCGCAAGATAAACGGTATCCGCTTTCTTAGCGGCAGTCTTAAGCTCCTTTATCAAAGCGGCTTTTTCTTTTTTGTTTTCGTACAGCGGGGCAAAGTCATGCTCCACGTCTACGCCGAGCTTAGATTTCGGAAGATCCCTGATATGTCCTACCGATGCAAGCACTGAGTAATTTTTCCCAAGATATTTCCCTATCGTTTTCGCCTTGGCGGGCGACTCCACTATAACAAGATCAGACATCCAATTTCCCTTTCTTTTGTTTTGTATATTAAATTTACTTATTTCAGGATCTTTTATTCATTTCCCATAAAATTATCGCCGCCGCTATTGAGGCGTTGAGGCTTTGAGCACCTTGTATAGGTATATAGACCGAACCGGTGCAAAGCGCTGCGGTATCGTCGGTAATGCCGTTTCCCTCGTTTCCGATAACTACGGCGGACTTATCGGGAAAAGCAAAGCTGCCCAAAGGCTGAGCGCTTTTGTCCAGCATGGCGGCATATACGGCAAAGCCCGCCTCTTTCAGCATATCCAGCGCTTCCTTTACCGACGAGTAATATATAGGAACACGGAACACCGAGCCCATCGAGGCGCGCACAACTTTCGGAGAAAAGGCGTCAGCGCAGCCCTCTGACAGTATCACGCCGTCTATACCGAGCGCCTCGGCGGTGCGTATCATCGTACCTATGTTGCCGCTGTCCTGCAAATTTTCCAGACACAGCATACGACTGCTATTATATATTGTACTTAAATTTAAGATTTTGTCAAGATGCCTGACGGTAATAAACAGCCCCTGCGGGGTCTTTGTGTCGGAAATATATTCCGCTAACTCGTCGGTTATCGTATATGTGTTTATTTGTTCTCTTAATTTTTTCACGGTATCAGGATATTTTTTCTCCGCCGACTCCGAAACAAAGGCGATATCCCCTAATTCGCAGCCGCAGCACAAAGCCTCCCGCACCAGCTTTTCCCCCTCTACGGGGAAGAGCCCGGAGCTTTTGCGGGCCTTGCGGTCGTTTACCAGCTCGCGGTAACGTTTTATAAGCGCGTTGCTGCGTGATGTTAATTCCATATAACGCACCTCCTTACAGCTTCGTCTTGACATTGACGCGGCTATGTGTTAAAATTTCCATAGACAGGATATTATTCTTATCAACAAAAAATTCTCTTATACGAAAGGAATCATATATGGCTTTTTCCGAACTTGTCAATATCCAGCAGCCCACCGGACTTACCTTTGACGAGGAATACAATATCCTCGGCGGGACTATGCACGGAATACCGGTCGCTGTTTTCGATAATTTCAACCGCCACCGCTTTGATATAATATTCGGCGCGGTAGTAAGCGATAAAATAATGCAGGAGGTCTATCTGCTCACCGCAGGATTTCCGAAAAAGACCGTGCTCGGCGTGGAAAAGGCGGACGGCTGTCTGAGGGTGTTCTGCAACGATTATAAGCTGTCGCAGGACAGACTGCCTTTGCTGATAGATTTCCTTGACCGCGCGTCGGAGCTTATCAGCCGCAGAAAACCGTCGGTGACCGAGCTGAATTATGAGAAAATACATTCGCTGTCGGTATATATGGTGCTGACCCGCCGTGACAAAAGCAGCGATAAAAATTCCGGCAAGAGCAAAAGCAAGACCCGCCGCCTGACGATATCCAAAGAGGGGGCAAAAAGCATCGCAAAGGGCGTGATAGGCGGACTTATCGGGCTTATCATCGGGGCAAGCGTTTTTACCCTTTTCATAATGATGAACGATATTCTCGGCTGGTTCGGCGGGGTGATAATGGCCGCCGCGGTAATTTCAATGTACACGGTATTTTCCCGCCGGCTCAAAACGCCTGACGTTATAATCTGTTCGGCATTTGTGCTGATAGGGTGGCTGTTTTCCAACTGCTTTTCCTATCTTTTCAAGATATTCATGCAGGAGGACGCGGCAGGCAGCGGGCTTAACATGTTCGGAATAATCGACCGACTCGGTTACTTTGCCTCTAAATATCCGGAGCTTACCGCGCTGTTTTCAAATACGCTTACTATCAGCTTTATGTTCGTATTTGCCGGCATTATAGGAAGCTGCGTGTTCTACTTCCGCTATCACCGCAGCGATATGTATTGACCGTATTTCTCTAATAAAAACACTCCCGCGTACACGGGAGTATTTTTTATTAAAGAGCCGCTTTTGCTTTTTCTACAAGTGCCGTAAATCCCGCGGGATCGTTTATTGCGATCTCGGACAGCATTTTCCTGTTAAGCGCTATATCAGCTTTTTTAAGGCCGTTGATAAAAGTCGAGTAATTTACGCCGTTGAGCTTGCAGGCGGCGGATATTCTCGTTATCCAAAGACGTCTGAAATCTCTTTTCTTTAAGCGTCTGCTTATATAAGCATACTGACCGGATTTCATTACGGCGTTCTTAGCTGATTTATACAGCTTGCTTTTGCCTCCCCAGTAACCCTTTGCCAGTTTTAATGTTTTATTTCTTCTCTTGCGAGTAGCGAGTGCGCCTTTAATTCTAGCCATCTTTTTTGTCCTCCTCAATTATTCGCGTTCATATACGCGTGTGTTTATTTATACGGAATGAGCTTCTTTACCTCTGCAACATTGGTCTTGTCGCAGTAACCGGCAACGCGGTTGATACGTTTCCTCTTGGTGGCCTTCTGTGTCAGTCTGTGACGGCGGTTGGTCTTCTGGTATTTTACCTTGCCGTTCTTGGACAGATTAAAGCGTTTCTTCGCACCGCTGTGGGTCTTGATCTTGTATTGTGCCATTTTCTAGTCCTCCTTGTTTTGCTGCTGATCGTTCTCAGCATTTTTCTTTGCTTTCTTAGCGCTCTGCGCGGCTTTGGGCGCGACTACCGTCATGTAGTTCTTGCCCTCGAGCTTTGCGGGCTTATCTGCGGAGCCGTACTCAGCCACGGCGTCAAGAAATCTCTTCATGAGGTCCTCGCACAGATTCATATGCGAAAGCTCTCTCACACGTCTGAACCGTATCTTGATCCTCACCTTGTCGCCGTTGTTAAGGAACTTTATCGCGTGGTTCAGCTTGGTATTGAAATCGTTTGTGTCGATATTGAGCGACATTTGGATCTCTTTCAGCTCTGCCTGCTTTTGATTCTTCCTTGCCTCTTTCTCGCGCTTGGATTGCTCAAAGCGATATTTGCCGTAATCCATTATGCGGCACACCGGCGGCTTTCCCTGCGGAGCGATGAGTACCAGATCAAGATCTGCCTCTTCCGCTAATTTAAGCGCCTGTGCCGAGGACATTATGCCGAGCTGCTCATTATCACTGCCGATCACACGAACCTCTTTTTCGTTTATTTCCTCGTTTATGAGCTGTTCCTTTGTGCTGATATTAAAGCACCGCCTTTCTGAAAACACATGATAAAAAACAAAAGCGTGAAAGCAGATCATCAGCCATCACGCAACATACTCTCCCGCCTACGGTGGGAAAAGAATATGTTTACCGCACTTGCTGCCGCGATAGGCGCGTGTGGGTGAGAGTTCTTCTCTGCTTTTGTTTTACAACTTTACTTGGTTATTATATCACGAACAAATACCGTTGTCAATAGGTTTTCGCAATTTTTTCTAAAAAATCACTCAACAGGGTCGCCCGCAGCTTCCTCGGCGGTAAGCTCTACCGGCGTTTCGTCCTCGTCGTCGGGGCGCGCTATCTTCATGACCTTTCCCAAAAACAGCGACAGCACCAGTCCGACGATTATCGGCAGATAGAACGTCAATAAACGCCATATAAAGGTGGAAGTTCCAACCAGCGGCTTATTTGACGCGGTCTTGAAAATATCGCCGAAAAACGCCGTGTAGCTGCCCTCCGCCGCGCCCAAAGCGCCCGGCAAGGGTACAAAACCGGATATCATCAGTACGAACGCCTGACAGGAAATTATCGTTATATAATCCGTGCCGCTCAGTCCGAAGCCTAAGTAAATTATGTATGAGATAGAGAAATACGCGGTAAGCTGTATCACCGTGTACAACACCATTCTGAGTATAAGCAGCGGCTTTCTCTTTACGAAATTGAAATTCTCGTGGAACTGGTCGATAGTAGCGTTAGTCTTGGCTATAGCGTTTTCGATAGCCTCGGGAGTTTTTAAGATGTGCAGCTTTCCGGCAAGCTTTATCAGAGCTTTCGCCATCATCTTTAGAGGTTTAGTGAAAAACGCCGCCATGACAAGCACCACTATCACCGCGGTGTTTATCACAAATCCGACTATTACCAGCAGCATAAGAGGCGCGATCCTTTCGTAAAAGCTGTTGAATTTTATCAGCAGCACGAACACCGAATATAACGTCAGCACGAACTGATACACGATAAACCTGCTGAGCAGCGCGGTCACACCATTAGATACCGGCACGCCGAATTTCGAGAAATAATACGCCTGCATAGGCTGTCCGCCGGTGGAGGACGGCGTGATACAGTTGAAATACTGACCGAGTATCGCCACTATAAACGACTTATAAAACTTTTGACCCGGCTGTAACGTCCGCAAAACGGCATGCAGCTGCAAAGCCTCCATCGACCAGTACACCACCATAAGCATAACGGCGATCAGCAAAAAGCCGACATTTATCTGTTGGATATTGCTTATTATATTGTCAAAGCCGTCTACGAAACACACATAGAAAATCATGAAAACGAACGCGACAGCACAAATTATAAGATTCAGACGGTTTGAATTTTTCTTTTTCTTCTTTTTGTTCTCCATATCCGATTTCTTGAGAAATCCCTCACCCCGATATATTTTCATTAAGAAAAATAAAGCGATAATATCAATTATACATTATTTCCGGTAATTTGTCAACCGTATTATAGCGACACGTCGAAAATTAAAAACCGCACTGTAAAAAACAATGCGGTTTTTGTTTCAAGTGATATACGCTTGATTTCGCTTAACAGCGGGCTTTTTAAGCTCTCCTGCCGTCAAACCTTAGCGCCTTTGTTGACATATACGGGGTACGCCTCTGTTCCGGACAATGAACGATAGTCGGAGATAACGACGTTCTTATCGGTGATGGCATAATTGAGCTCCGCCTTTTCACCCACAACGGTATCCTGCATAAGTATGCAGTTTTTAACTTTCGCGCCCTTGCCTATCTTAACGCCTCTGAACAGCACGCAGTTTTCAACAGTACCCTCGATAACGCAGCCGTCGGCAACGATAGAATTGCTGACCAGCGAGTCTATGCCGTACTTTGCAGGAGCTTCGTCCTTTACCTTGGTATATATCGGGGAATCGCTGTTGAATATCTGGTCGCGGATATCTTTATCCACCAGCTTCATATTGCTCTTGAAATATGTATCTATGCTGTCTATCTGGAAGAACGGGCCGTCGAACTTATAGCCCATTACCTTCATCTCATGCAGCCTGTGCTGTAAAACGTCTACCTCAAAGCTGTACAGATTGCGGCTTTGCGCCTCTCTGATAATATCCAGCAGGAAGTCCTTTGCCACTACGAACATATTAAGGCTGACGTTATGCTCGCCGCTTATTTCCGGACGTACCAGCACGTCATATACCTCGTTGTTCTCATTCACCGCGAGTATGGTCTTGGTCATGCTCTGACCTGCGGTAAATACGCCTCTGCCGTAAACCACCGTGATGTCCGCGTTGTTCTTCTCATGGAAGTCAACTATCGGGCGGTAGTCTATGTTTGCTATGACGTCCGCGTCGGAAAGTAATACATAATCAGCAACATTGTCGGTGATAAAAGGCTTTATCTGCGACATAGCCTCCAGCCTGCCTCTGTAAAGTCCGGTGCTGTTTCCGTAAGGAGGCAGCAGGTGCAGTCCGCCGGTCTTGCGGGAAAGATCCCACTCATCTCCCGCGCCGACATGGTCGATAAGCGAGAGATAATTGTCCTTAGTTACTATACCGATAGTGTCGATATCGGAGTTCACCATATTTGAAAGCGGGAAATCCACCATTCTGTATCTTGCGCCGAAAGGAACGCTTGCCAGCGCGCGGATCTTGGTAAGGTCCGGCACGGTTATATCGTGCATATTAGCAAATATCAGACCCAGTACATTTGACATATTAGCCATTTCTATCTTCCTCCCCGCTTACACATTCTCGGAGATCATAGCCTTGGGCTTGATCACCGCATTGTCGCTTACCGTTACCTGGTGTCCTATTACCGCAACGCCCCAGGTGTCCTTATCCTCGATAGCCTCGGGACGCTCGCCTATATGGACGTTTTCGCCGATAACGCAATCCTCGCCGATTATCGCGTATTCCACTACCGCGCCTTTCTTGATAACGGTGTTAGGCATAATGATACTGTCGCGCACTACCGCGCCCGGCTCTATGGTAACGCCGGAGAACAATACCGAGAAGTCTATAAGGCCCTCTATGTTGCAGCCCTCGCATATCATGGAGTTTTGTATCTTGCTCTGCGTGCCGGCATAGTGCGGAGGCATTACGGGGTTTCTTGAGAAGATGCGCCAGTTGTTGTCATGCAGATCCAGCGGCACATTCGGATCTAAAAGATCCATATTCGCTTCCCACAAGCTGTCTATAGTGCCTACGTCCTTCCAGTAGCCGTCAAAGTGATAAGCTACCAGCTTATTGCCCGCCGCTAACATCGCGGGGATTATATTCTTGCCGAAGTCCTTGCTTGCACCGGTATCGTTCTCGTTTGCGATAAGATGCTGTTTAAGGTTCTGCCACGAGAATATATACACGCCCATCGATGCGAGATTCGATTTAGGTTCCTTGGGCTTTTCCGCAAACTCATAAATAACGTCGTTTTCATCGGCGCTCATTATGCCGAAACGCGGAGCCTCCTCCCACGGCACTTCCAGCACCGCTATGGTAGCGTCGGCGTTATGGGATTTATGGAAGTCCAGCATAGCGCTGTAATCCATTTTATAGATATGGTCGCCGGACAGGATAGCCACATATTCCGGATTGTATCTGTCCACAAAGCTGATGTTCTGGTAGATAGCGTTCGCGGTGCCCTCATACCATGACTTGCCGGACGAGGACTCATAAGGCGGCAGTACATGCACGCCTCCGTGTACTCTGTCCAAACCCCACGGGTGACCGTTGCCTATGTACTCGTTGAGCACCAAAGGCTGATACTGGGTCAGCACACCCACAGTGTCTATACCGGAATTTACGCAGTTAGACAGCGGGAAATCAATGATCCTGTACTTGCCGCCGTAAGGCACAGCGGGTTTTGCCATATCCTTAGTAAGGGCGTACAGTCTGCTGCCCTGACCGCCCGCAAGCAGCATTGCCACACATTCTTTCTTGACGTGTTTCATATTTTCCTCCGTAAATTTATTTGTAAGCTTTTAAGTGAAGTCACTTATCGGCCTTTTCGCCTTTTGCCTTAGCGGAATTTTTCGCATTAGGTTTTTTCTCCGATTTAACAGTAGAACTCTTCGCCGCAGGTTTTTTCTCCGTCTTAACAGCGGAGCTTTTCTCGGTCTTTGCGGCCTTTTTCTTAAGGTCGTCCTCGGGACTGCGCTTGTTCTCCGGCTTTAAGAAGATAGCGCACATTGCGGGTATCTTCATGCTGATAGAATACTCCAGTCCGTGCATGGGAACGCACTCCGCGGTGTATTTGCCGCCGCTTCTGCTGGTGCCGCCGTACTTTTTATTGTCGGTGTTGAATACCACCTTATAATCGGCATAATACGGCACGCCGAAGCTGTATATCTCCTGCTCTACCGGCAGGAAATTGCATACCGCGATGACCTCGTCGCCGGAAGAATCTATCCTGCGGAATACGATTATGCTGTTGTGATAATCGTCGTTGGATATCCAGCTGAAGCCGCTCCAATCGTAATCTATCTCCCACAGCGGCTTGTTCTCCAAGTAGAAGTGGTTGATATCCTTTACAAACTCCTGATAACGCTTATGCTCTTCAAACTCCAGCACGTCCCAATCCAGTCCGGTCTTGTAATTCCACTCTCTGAACTGGGCGAACTCCTGTCCCATAAAGGTAAGCTTTTTGCCGGGGTGCGCGGTCATGTATGCCAAAAACGTCCTCAGCGAATCGAAGCGTTTTTCTCTCGGACCGCTCATCTTGTCAAGCATAGAGCATTTTCCGTATACCACCTCGTCATGCGAGATCGGCAGTATGAAATTCTCCGAGAAAGCATAATAGAACGAGAAGGTCAGCTTATCGTGATTGTACTGACGGTATTCGGGGCTCATGGACATATAGGAAAGCATATCGTTCATCCAGCCCATGTTCCACTTGAAGTTGAAGCCCAGTCCGCCGATATCGGTGGGCTTGGTGACCATCGGCCACGCGGTGGATTCCTCCGCTATCATCATAAGGCCTTTATGTCTGGTGAACAGCGCGGCGTTCAGCTTTTGTAAAAACGCCACCGCCTCAAGGTTCTCGTTGCCGCCGTGTATGTTAGGCGTCCACGCGCCGCCCTGACGGTCATAGTCAAGATACAGCATAGAGGCGACCGCGTCGACGCGCAGACCGTCTATATGGTACTCGCTTATCCAGTAATTAGCGTTCGAGATAAGGAAAGACTGCACCTCCGGCTTGCCCCAGTCGAATACGCGCGTGCCCCAGTTGTAATGCTCGCGTTTGTTCGGGTCGGAATACTCATAGCAGTAATCGCCGTCAAACTCATACAGTCCCGCGGCGTCCTTCGGGAAGTGTGCGGGCACCCAGTCGAGTATCACTCCCACGCCGTGAGTATGACAGTAATCCACAAATTCCATGAAATCGTGCGGCGTTCCGAATCGTGAAGTAGGCGCATAGTAGCCTATCTGCTGATAGCCCCAGCTCCCGTCGAACGGATACTCCGCTACCGGCATCATCTCGATATGGGTAAAGCCCATTTTCTTTACATAAGGCACCAGCTTTTCGGCAAGCTGCATATAGGAAAACAGCTCGTCCTCATCCTTTTTGGTAAACCAGGAATTAAGGTGCATTTCGTAGATGTTCATCGGGGAATGGTACACGTCCGCCGTTTCCTTTTGCTTCATCCACTCTTTATCCTGCCAGCGATAGCCGGAAATGTCGTACACCTTGGACGCGGTGTTCGGTCTTGTTTCCATATGTGTGCCGTAAGGATCGGCTTTCAGCTTTATCTGACCGTAAGCCGTTTCTATGCTGTATTTGTAAGTATCGAACTGTTTGATATCCGGAATGAATTTTTCCCAGATACCCGCGTCGCTTATCTTGTCCATGCAATGAACGGTCCTGTCCCAATTGTTGAAATCGCCGACCACGCTGACGCTTTTCGCCTTGGGAGCCCACACTCTGAACATTACTCCGCCCTTGCCGTCCTTGCCCATGAAATGCGCGCCGAACGTCTTGTAAGCCTCGTAATTTTCCCCCTGATGGAACAGATAAAAAGGTAAGTCCAGACCTTTAGGAACAGTAATAGCCATATAATTATCCCCTTTTTGGTGTTATAGTGTTATGTTATTGCACTATAAGTATAACACTATTGCCAAAAGTTTTCAATAGTTTTGTGCTGATTTTATCAATATCGCCTTAATTTTTTGTTGAGATTTGTGCAATTTGTCCAAGTATTCAAAGGGATTTTACCGCAAAAACGTGAATTTTCGTCATATTATGCCGCGGATATAGGCCGCCAGTTCGCAAGCCATCTCCTCCTGTTCGGGGATACGGGGGTGTCCGGGGGTCGCCGCGCCGTTGCGTGTAAAGCGAAAACGCGTGATATTCCCGTCGTCAAGCTCCGAGCATATCTCGTCGAGCGTCTCGTCCCATATGGGATCGTGCATAAGCACGGTGGTTATAAGGATAAACTTAGTCTTTGCGCCGTATTTTTCCTTAAGGTCCAGCACTATTTTTTTATAGCCGTCTTTCCAGCGCCTGCGGTAATCGTCATTTTTAAGGCAGTCGGGATCGGGGGAAGCGTCGTTCTGACCTATCGCGATTATGACTATATCCGGCGTGTAGCGGGAAAAATCCCACTCGGTCGGCTCAAATGGCGGAGCGTAGGAAAGCTTATCGTACACCGATTCCATTCCTATAAGCTGCGGAGAATTGAAGTAACCGGTGCCGTCAAACAGTGCTATGCCGCCCTGCGCGATGTTATGCACCCGCGCGTTCAGCTTTCTTGCAAGCGAAAGCGGGTAGGAAAACCAGCCGTTGTCATACTGGGAATGGTGCTGCGGGTCGGCATGACCGGTATAGTCCACCGCCTCTACCACCTCACCGGCGGAAACGCTGTCGCCGTATACCTCAATATTCAGCGAATAGCTCTTATCCTCCGCAATAAGCTTTGCGTCCTCATCTATAAGCAGGCCGCAGAAATTGAAGTAGCAGTGAGAACCGGCGGTGCGCTTGAACACCGTAACGGTATGCTCTCCCTCGTCCAATCCCTCGGCAACGGGGATATAGCGGTATTCCGGCAGGTCGGTATGGTTTATATCAAAGCAATACTGCACGCCGTCGAGTATCACTCCGAACTGCGACTGCATATATATCAGCTTCGGTATCAGCAGCACGCCGAGCGACGTACCGGTAAATTTTACGCTTACCATACTTCCCGCGTATACGAACAGAGGGCTGTCCGGCTCGGTGAAATCTATCCTCCCCATATATGAATACGCGCTGTCCGACGCGGCGATGAGTTTTTTGTTTTTCATGACCTGTTTCCTTTCCGATAAAGTCTTTTTTTCATTGTATCATAAAGGTGCGGCTTTTTCAATATTTTTTCCAAAAAACGGGTTTCGGACTTGACAATAACGCAAAATAATGATATATTTTCAATATACGGGTCTTTTTTCACCCGAACACAAAATTTATAAGGAGAACTATTATGGGCAAAAAAATACTCGCCGTGCTTTGTACGGCTGCAATGCTGCTCTCACTCTCCGCCTGCTCCGGCAGCGAGAACAGCACTACCTCCGGCACTTCTTCAGCCGGACAAACTTCTTCGGCGCAGGAAACGTCTTCCGCCGCAGAAAATTCTTCGGAACAGCAGGAAAGCTCAGCTGAAGCGTCTGAGTCAGAAACATCAGAGGAGGAAGAATATACGCCTTACGTACTTGACGGAGATATCACTCCCAACATGATAAGCAAATCACGCCTTAACGAGGGCAACAAGGTAAGACTTGCCAACGTTATCAAAAAGCTGCAGGCGGGCGAAGAGGTAACGGTAGGATTTATCGGCGGCTCTATCACTCAGGGCACCAGTGCGGGCGACCAGCTTTGCTATGCTAAGCTCACCGCAGACTGGCTCGCGGACACCTATTCCACCGCTAAGGTAAACTACATCAACGCGGGTATCGGCGCGACCGGCTCTTATATCGGCGTACACAGAGTTACCGAGCAGCTTCTTACCAAAAATCCCGACCTTGTATTTGTGGAATTTTCGGTAAACGACACCTACGCTAATACCGATCGCGACAAAGAGGCTTATGACAGCCTGCTCAGAACGATATGGCAGTACGAGACCTCTCCCGCGATAATCACACTGGTCACTACCCAGGAGGACGGAACCAGTATGCAGCAGGTACACTCCGAGGTAGCGCTGCATTACGATATCCCGATGATCTCCTATCATGACGCGATACTCGACGTTATCGACCACGGCGACATCAAGTGGAAGGACATCTCCGACGACAACATTCACCCCAACGTACCGGGACATAAGATAGTATCTCAGCTTTTGCAGAGCTATATTTCCGACGTGGCGGCTGATCTTGACAATATCAGCGGTGAAGAAAGTGACTTCTCCACTCCCGCGACGAACGCCGGCTTTGTAGGCGGCAAGCTGCTCGGCGCTGACGATATCGAGCCTACGGAAACGACCGGAAAGGTAGTGATTCGCGCGGAGGCAGGATACGGCGGATTCGACGGCGTGACCATGTGCGTATCTGAAGAGGGCGGCACCTCCGTCACCTACAACGTAGAGGCAAAGAGCATAGGATTGCTTTACGGCATGAGCATTGCAAACGGCGGTCTTGCAGATATCTATATCGACGATGAATTCATCACCACGATAAACTCCGACTTTACAGGCGGCTGGGGCAACTATGTAGAATGCGCTCACTTAAAGACCTTTGACCAGACCGGCAATCACGTTGTCAAGATAGATGTAAGAGAAAATACCAACGGCGGTAAAAACTTCATTATATCCTCTCTTGCGGTATCCTAAAACAGCATAAAACACAAAACGGCCACGCTCATTTACGAGCGTGGTCGTTTTTTAGCTTAATATGAAAGTGATTTTTCTTTAAGCGGCGTCCTTAATGCTGTCCACCAAATCATCCGACTCGGCGATTATATCCTCCAGCTTATACTCGCCGTTTGCCGCAGATACCAGCGCGTCGGCTACGTCCTGAGAAAACCATGTCAGATTGTAACGGTCGAGCAGGCCGAACAGCTCGCCGCTGCCGGAGCTTGCATGGTTATCCCATACCACGCAGGGCACGCCCAGCTCGTGCATCTTAGTGACGTAATATTTTGCCCAATGTACTCTGAAATCATCGTTATCACGGTCTACCGCGCCCATTTCACCGACGATGACCGCCTGACCCTTATCTATAAAGAGGGTCTTTAAGTTCTCCGCAAGATGGTCTATATCCTGTGAGGAACGCTTAGCAATAAAGAACTTGCTGCCGCTTTCGGCAAGCGCAAAATTATACGGGATATACGCATGAACGGAAACTATTATCTTGTCGTCGCCCTCCGGTACCTTTATCGCCTTTAACGCGTCATCGCTGTTTGACGCGGCATAGCCCGGCATCATAAGATGGCGCTTAGGATTGTTTCCGCCGAGCGAACGTATGGTAGCTACAAAATCCGCGTCCAGCTTGTTTACCACCTCGCGCGCTTCGGGAGTACCGCCGTTCCACTCGTCGGCAGTGTTTCTAAGGCGCGGCTCGTTCATTCCCTCGAAAATAAGATGCTCGTCATAATTCTGGAAGCGGTTGCCTATCTGCGTCCATACCTTTTTAAGCCGGTCGCTTGCCGCTTCGTAATTATCATCATACGGGTCGTGCCAGGTCTCGTGATGTATGTCAAGGATAACGAACATATCGTTGTCTATGCCGTAGTTTACCACTTCCTGCACACGGTCCATCCATTCCTCGCTTATGAGATAATCCGGACCTTCTCCGGTGCTCCAGTCCCACGTTACCGGAACTCTAAGCACGTTAAAGCCCTCGGCTTTCACCGTGTCTATCATTTCCTTAGTGGTGACGGGATTTCCCCAGGACGTTTCTATAGCTTCCGGCAGCGAGCCTCTTACATATTCTCCGCCGGCGTCAAGAGTGTTGCCGAGATTCCAGCCTATCTTCATTTCCGAGATAAGCTCCATTGAGCTTATGTCGCGTATCTCTCCCGGTCTGTCAAGCTCCCCGCTGTTTTGATCCGTTACGGATTCCGTCGTGTCTGCCGAGACTTCGGACTGTGCGGTATCATTACAGCCGGTAAAGCATACGCTCATTCCCGCCAGAACCGCTAAAGCGGTGATCTGTGCAATAGCACTTCTTAATTTTTTGGTAGTTGTATGTTTCAAAACATATCCCCCTTTTCCTTTATGTAATTACGGGTAAGCCCGTTATTTCAGCTTAATTTATCGGTCGTATGGAACTGTTTGAGATTGCCGATCTTTTCGTTGCGCTGCTCCAGCACCTGCTCTACCTCAGACCAGTCCAGTCCCTGATTCGCCGCAAGCACCATCACATGATACAAAAGGTCGTTTATCTCGTTTTTAAGCTCGTCGTTGTCGTTGTTCTTTGCGGCGATTATCGTTTCCGCCGCTTCCTCGCCCACCTTTTTGCATATCTTGTCAACGCCCTTGTCAAAAAGGTAGCAGGTGTAGGAATTTTCATCGGCGCTGCCGTTCTGATAAGCCGCCTTGCGCGCCTTTATGACCTCGAATATTTCCTGATATACCGTCATATATCCTCCCTGTTGTAAAGCTCCTTGAAAAAGCAGCTGTAAGAACCGGTATGGCAGGCGGCTCCCGTCTGCTTTACGTTGATAAGCAGCGTGTCGTCGTCGCAGTCGGCGTATACCGATATTACCTTCTGCAAATGTCCGCTGGTAGCGCCCTTGTTCCAAAGCTCCCTGCGGGAACGGCTCCAGTACCAGGTATACCCCGTTTCCAGCGTCTTTTTCAGGCTTTCTTTATTCATGTATGCCAGCATAAGCACCGTCTTTGTGTCAACGTCGTATGCTATCGCCGGAATAAGCTCTCCCTTGACAAAAAATCTGTCAAGGTCGTTCAAGTCAATCTTAATCATAACATCTCCGCTATAAATTGTCAAGTTTTATCTTACCGGTATGCCCTTGCTGCGACAATCGTCCTTTACCTGCTTTACCGTAAGCTCCTTAAAATGGAACAACGACGCGGCAAGCGCGGCGGAGCAATCCGTCTTTATAAACGCGTCGGCGAAATCTCCGAGCTGTCCCGCGCCACCGCTCGCTATCACCGGAATATTCACCGCCTGCACCACCGCTTTGAGCATGGGGATATCAAAGCCGCCGCGCACTCCGTCGGTGTCCATCGAATTAAGGCATATCTCGCCCGCGCCCAGCCGCTCGACCGTTTTCACCCATTCGATAAGGTCGAGGTGCATATCTATCCTGCCGCCGTTTATAAATACCGTCCAGCTGCCGTCGGGGGCTTTTTTCGTGTCTATCCCGACGCAGATACACTGACTGCCGAATATGTCCGCGCCGTCCTTGATAAGCTGCGGATTCTGCACCGCCTGAGAATTTACCGATATCTTATCCGCGCCCGCGCGCAATGCGTTTCGCATATCGTCGACGGTTTTTATCCCGCCGCCCACCGTAAGCGGAACGAACACCTTTTTCGCGGTCTCGCGCACCACGTCAAGGATAACGCCCCTGCCCTCATGAGAGGCGGTTATATCGTAAAACACTATCTCGTCCGCGCCCTGTGCGTTGTACTCGCAGGCACACTCCACCGGGTCGCCGACCTCTTTTATTCCCTTGAAATTTACTCCCTTTACCACCTTGCCGTCACGCACGTCAAGGCAGGGTATTATTCTTTTCGCAAGCATTTATACCTCCGCCGCTTTTATCGCCTCGGCAAGGTTTAACGTACCCTCGTACAGCGATTTTCCGCATATCGCTCCGTAAAGGCCCATCGCCTTGCAGTCTGTTATGTCTTTAAGCGTATGTACCCCGCCGCTCGCTATGATATTGCAGGAGCAGCAGTCGTTTATCTCCTTAAGCTGGGTGAGATTCACACCGGACAGCATTCCGTCGCGGGATATATCGGTAAATATTATGTACTTTACCCCCGCCTTATCCATCTCGCGGGCAAGGTCGGTAAACAGCACATCTGACCGCTCCAGCCAGCCCTCCGTCGCGACATATCCGTCTTTAGCGTCTATCCCTACCGCTATACGCTCGCCGTATTCCCTGCATGCCATTTTTACAAGCTCGGGGTCCTTTACCGCGGCAGAACCGATTATCACGCGGGATATTCCCGCCGACAGATACATCTCCACCGTGTCCAGGCTGCGTATGCCGCCGCCGAGCTCTACTTTCAGTCCGGAATTTTTCGCAACGTCGATAAAGATATCACGGTTGGGCTGAGAGGCGTTCTTCGCCCCGTCAAGGTCTACCATGTGTATCCACTCAGCGCCCGCCGACTTAAAGCCGAGCGCGGTTTCCATATAATTTTCAGCTACGGTATGTGCGGTGGAATAATCCCCTCTGCGCAGCCGCACGCATTTGCCGTCTTTTATGTCTATCGCGGGTAAAACTACCATCTTATCCGCTCCTTTCTTTTTTACAAAGAATTGAACCGCCTTAGTATATCCAGTCCTATCTCCCCGCTTTTTTCCGGGTGGAACTGGCAGCCGAACACAAGTCCGTTTTGCACCAGAGCCGGCACTTTCATTCCGTAATCGCAGTACGCCGCGACATAACGGCTGTCGGTCACTGCCGCAAAGGAATGTACAAAATATACATACTCTCCTTTATCTTCGGTAAGCAGCGGACAGCTTCCGTTTTTCTCAAGCTCGTTCCAGCCGATATGCGGTATCGGAAGTCCCTTAGGCTTCATAAGCTCCACGCTGCCGGGAATAAGCCCAAGCCCGTCGGTCAGCCCGAACTCGCTGCTTTTATCGAACAGCATCTGCATGCCGAGACAGATACCCATCAGCGGCTTTTTGCCCGCCTGCTCCTTTATCACCGAGGTAAGATTTGCTTTATCCAGCATTCTCATCGCGTCGGGAAATGCGCCGACCCCCGGCAGTATCAGCCTGTCCGCCGCTTTTATCCGTTCGGGGTCGCTGGATATCTCGTTTTGCACTCCGATATGCTCCAGCGCGTTTTTCACGCTGAAAAGATTTCCCGCACCGTAATCTATTATGACTGTCATAACGTACCTTTCGACGACATCACGGCTCCGTCGGCGTTCTTCATTGCGGCTTGGCGAATAGCGTAAGCCGCCGCTTTGAACATCGACTCTATTTTGTGATGGTCGTTTCTCCCGTAAAGATTTTTAATATGCAGCGTTATCCCCGCGTTGAACGCGAACGCGCGGAAAAATTCCTCGGTAAGACAGTTGTCATATTCTCCCGTCTTATCGGTATCAAACTGCGCGTCAAAGACTAAAAACGGTCTGCCGCTGATATCCGCCGCGCAAAACGACAACGCCTCGTCCATAGGTATGAATGCCTCGGCAAAGCGCACTATGCCGCCCTTGCCGCCAAGCTCCCCGGCAAGCGCCTTTCCCAGCACGATACCGGTATCCTCCACCGTGTGGTGTCCGTCAACATTGATATCCCCTTTGCAGCTTAGCTTTAAGTCAAAGCCGCCGTGTACCGTGAGCGAAGTCAGCATGTGATCAAAAAAGCCTATGCCGGTGCTTATCTCGTGCTTGCCGCTGCCGTACAGGGAAAATTCCGCCCTGATATCAGTCTCAAGTGTTTTTCTTTCGATAACGCTCATTTTCTGTCCTTTCTCTAAAGTATCTCGCTAAGCGCCGCAAACAGCGCATCCATCTGCTCTTTAGTGCCTATCGTTATCCTGAGATGATTGGATATCAACGGCTTATCCCACCAGCGGACGAATATTTTCCGCTGCTTGAGCTTTTCAAACAGTTCTCCCGCCGAACGGCCTTTCGGAGAGGCGAACAGGAAATTAGCCGCCGAATCGGTCACGGTAAAGCCGAGCTCTTTCAGCTTTTTGGCGGAATACTCCCGTATGCTTATTATCTCGCTGCGGGTCTTTTCAAAATACTCTTTGTCCTTAAGCGCCGCCAGTCCGCAGACCTGCGATACGGTATTCATGGTATAGGAATTTACCGAAAATCTCACGTCGCTGAGGCATTTTATCAGCTTTTCACTGCCGAACGCCATTCCTATACGCATACCCGCCATGGAGCGGGATTTTGAAAAGGTCTGCACCACCAACAGGTTTTCGTATTTATCCGTAAGCCCTACCGCGCTCTTTCCGCCGAAGTCTATGTATGCCTCGTCGACGATTACCACGCTGTCGGGATTTGCCGCGATCATGCTTTCCACCGCGTCAAGCCCCAAATATATTCCGGTCGGCGCGTTGGGATTAGCTATCACTATACCGCCGTTTTCCCTCATGTAATCCTTTGGGTCTATCTTAAAGTCCCCGTCAAGAGGTAAAGTCTGGTATTTTATGCCGTAAACGCTTGCCCAGACGTCGTAAAACGAATAGGTTATATCCGGAAAAAGTATAGGCTTATCGCTGCAAAAAAAGGTCAAAAACGCCATTGACAGCACATCGTCCGAGCCTACCCCGATAAACACCTGCTCCGGCTTTACACCTTTCTGCTTTGCAAGCTCCAAGGCAAGCTCTTTAGATACGGTATCGGGATACAGCCGCAGCCTGTCCGCGTCAAACTCGCTCAGCGCCTTTTTCACCATAGGAGAGGGCGGGAACGGGTTTTCGTTCGTATTCAGCTTTATCACGCCGGACTCTTTCGGCTGCTCTCCGGGAGTGTAGGGCGTTACTCTGCGCACCGAATTTTCCCAATTACCGCTCATTGTTTTTATCTCCGTCAAAGCGCACTCCTATCGCGTTTGCGTGAGCAGTCAGGCTCTCGCGGTCAGCCATTAACATTATATCGTCCTTTGCGGAATACAGCGCGTCTTTCGTATAATATATGTAGCTGTATTTCTTTATAAAGCTGTCCACAGACAACGGGGAGAAAAATCTCGCGGTGCCGCTGGTCGGCAATACATGATTAGGTCCGGCATAATAATCTCCGAGCGGTTCGGGCGAATATGCGCCTAAGAAAAGCGAGCCGCAGTTTGTCAGCCTGCCTATATATTCCAGCGGAGATTTCACCAACACCTCAAGATGCTCAGGAGACATCTCGTTTGCGATATGGCAGGCGCTTTCCATATCGCGGCAGATTATTATAGCGCCGTTTTTGTCAAGTGCCTCGTCGATTATCTCCTTGCGGGAAAGCGTTTTGCTCTGCCGCTCTATCTCCTTTACTACGTTTTCGGCAAGCTGCTCGCTGGTAGTCACCAATACGCACCCTGCAAGACGGTCATGCTCCGCCTGCGACATAAGGTCCGCCGCCGCGTAGACCGGATCGGCGGTCTCGTCCGCAAGCACCAACACCTCGCTCGGGCCTGCTATCATATCTATATCCACCGTGCCGTAAAGCTGCTTTTTCGCGGTGGCAACGTATATGTTACCGGGGCCTACTATCTTCGATACCTTAGGTATGCTCTCGGTGCCGTAAGCCAACGCCGCTATCGCCTGAGCGCCTCCGCAAAGGAATATTTTATCCACCCCGCACATGCTTGCCGCTGCTAATATATCCTTGTTGGCGGTGCCGTCCTTCTGCGGCGGAGTCACCATGATTATCTCCCCTACTCCCGCTATCTTTGCGGGAATGGCGTTCATCAGCACCGAGGAAAACAGCGCCGCCGTTCCGCCCGGAACGTAAAGCCCGACGCGGTCAAGCCCTCTCACACGCTGACCGAGTATGCAGCCGCGCTCGTCGGTGAGCATGTAGCCGTTTTGCTTTTGCCGCTCGTGAAATTTCGTTATGTTTTCTATGCTGTTCAATACCGCGTCAACAAATTTCGGATCGGCTTCGGTAAGCGCGTCGCTTATCATTTCCTCTGTCACCTGATAGCAGACCGGTCTTTCACAATCGAACCGCGCGGTATAACCCTGTACGGCTTTATCTCCGTTTTTCGCAACATCGGCAAGGATATTTCTTACCGTCTGCTCTACCTTTTCATCAGCGCCGCTGCCTCTGCGGGACAACGCCTTAAGATAGTCCTGTATCTCGTCACTTGTTCTTATTATCTTTATCATGCCTTATTCTCCCTTATAATGTTCCATTTTTTCTACCAGCTTTTCAATAGCCGCCTTTTTTAATTTCATGCTTACCGGATTTACTATCACACGCGCCGATATGAAAGATACGTCCTCGTATACCTCCAGTCCGTTCTCCTTAAGAGTAGTACCGGTCTCGACTATATCCACTATCCCGTGGGAAAGTCCCAGCAGCGGGGCAAGCTCTACCGAGCCTTCTATTTTTACTATATCGACGTCCATTCCTTTGGATTCAAAAAATCTGCGGGTGACGTTGGGGTATTTGGTGGCTATCGTCTTTACGCCGATACCCTCGTAAAAATTTTCTCCCTTTTTCCCCGCTAAGGCAAATCTGCACCTGCCAAAGCCGAGGTCGCACACCTCGAAAAAGCTGCCGGAATGCTCGTCTATCGTGTCCTTGCCGACCACGCCCATATCGCATACCCCATGTTCAACGTATGTAATAACGTCCGCCGCCTTGGCAAGCACTACCTCTATATCAGTGCCGGGTATACTCAGTATCAGCCGTCTGCCTTTGTTTTTAAGCTGTTCAACGTCGTAGCCCGCCTTTTCAAACAGGCCTACCGTGTCCTTTTCAAGTCTGCCCTTAGTTAGAGCTATCCTTATTTTCTTACTGTCCTTCATGTTCTTTCAACTCTTTCATACCGTTTCTATACGGGGTATTCCGCGTTCCTTTGCGTATTGCCCGGCGGCGTTTATATCCTCTCCGTCGAAAAACTCCGCCGTAACGCCGCTTTTGGCAAGCTCGCGGCAGCGCCTTATACCGTCCGTAAGACGTCCGTCCTTTGCATAAACCAGCACGTCCGGCTTTTTGACCGCAACCCTGTTGCTTTGCGCGGCGGCAATGGCGTTTATATTCGCGGCAAAGCCTACCGCCGGCAATTCCTCCCCTCCGAAGCTGCCGATGAGCGTATCATATCTTCCGCCGGAAATCACCGCCTGACCGTATTCCTCAATATATCCTCTGAAAATTATTCCGGTGTAGTAGTCCGCCTTATTTACAAGTCCCAGATCGACCGTTATCCGCTCGCCCTTTTCAAGCTCGCATAGCGCGTCGTAGGTCTGCTTTAATCCGGCGAGCCGTTCTTTAAGCTCGGGGAAAGCAAACAACTCCTCCGCCTTATCGAACACCTCTCCCGCGCCGAACAATGCAGGAAGTCCTAAAAGCATTTTGGCGGCGGGCTCTTTTTCACCGCCGGAATACTCTTCAAGCAGCACCTTAAGCTCCGGAGTGTTCTTGTTTTTTATAAGTACCCTTATCGCCTCGTCGTCCTCTATCTGTAGCTGCTTTATCAGGAATTTATAAAATCCGTTGTCGCCTATCTCCAGCCTTACCTCGCTGCTGTCGAACATATCCAAAGCCTGCGCCGCAAGGCACAGCGCCTCTAGATCGGAGCGGCGGCGTTCTCCCCCGATTATCTCGATACCGCTTTGGGTTATCTCATCGTCGCGGCCGGACATTTTCGGGTTGGAACGGTATATGTTCTGAGTGTAAAACAATTTCAGCGGCAGCGCGCAGCCCTTGAGCCTTGTGGCGGCTATCCGCGCTATCGGCAAGGTGCTGTCCGGGCGCAGCGCCATAAGCCTGCCCTTTTCGTCGGTCAGCTTGTACATAGATTCCTGACGGATATTGCGGGTCTTGTTATTGAATACGTCGTAAAACTCCAGCGCCGGAGTGATGACCTCGCTGTAGCCGTGCGCTAAGAATATACCGCGCAGCGTTTCCTCCGCGTTTCGGCGGGCAATGCACTCCTCATACAGCAGATCGCGCGTTCCCTCCGGGGTTATAAGATCATAGCTTTTCATAATTTCTGTCCTTTTTATACGCTTGTCACTTTAGCGAGCTAATATGCTACCGTGCTACCATGATAACGTAATAATACTTTAATATTCTATCATATTATCAAAGCCTTGTCAAGCACTTTTTTTGAAAAATTTGCTTATCAGAACAACGACATCTGCGCCGACTGCGGCAGGTCGCCGAACACGTTCATATCCGCCAGCTTTTGTATAACGGTAGAATTTACGCCGGACTGTATCTGTATATCCTCAACGCAGATATAGTCGCCCTCGTCCAGCACCGCCTTTATCTTTTCCGCGGCGTTTTCTCCGCAGCCCTCCACCGCCAAAAACGGCAGTCGTAAGTCTTTATTTTCTATTACGTATGTGGTCGCGGCAGATTTTTTATAATCCACCGGCAGGAAGCTTATCCCGCGCAGATTCATCTCATAGATGAGCTGCAAAGCGTCCAGCATATTTTTGTCCTTAGCGCTCGCGTCCGGTGTGGACTGGATAAGCTGTATCTTCCGGCGGACGCTGTCTTTCCCGCCCAAAACGGTAGGAACGTCGATAAACTCGGTGTATTTAGTCAGCACGGCGGAGTAAAATTCCGACGGGTAATAGACCTTGAACCATGCCAGCTTTACCGCTCCGGTGACGTATGCCGCCGCATGCGCCTTAGGGAACATGTACTTTATTTTCTTACAGCTCTCGACGTACCAGTCAGGGACGTTGTTATCCTTGAACGCCTGATATATCTCGTCGTTGAACGCTTTTTTAGCCTTACCTTTACGGGTGAGCTCCATTATATCGAAAGCCATTTTCGGCTTTAAGCCCTTTTGCATAAGGTATACCATGATATCGTCACGGCAGCCTATTACCTCGGATATAGTGCAGATACCGCTGGTAATAAGCTCCTGCGCGTTGCCGAGCCATACGTCGGTACCGTGCGACAGACCGGATATCTGGAGCAGGTCGGAAAACTTTTTCGGCTGCGCGTCTTTGAGCATTTGCAAGGTAAACGGTGTGCCGAATTCCGGTATACCGTACGTTCCGCTGGATACGCCCAATTCCTCGGCGGTTATGCCCAAAGGCTCCGGCGAGGTGAACAGCTCCATCACCTTAGGGTCGGAGGTGGGGACGTCGGCTATCTTTATCCCCGTCATATCTTCAAGATGCTTGTACAGCGTCGGAACATCGTGTCCCAGCTCATCCAGCTTTAAGATAGTGTCATGCAGCGCGTGGAAGTCAAAGTGCGTTGTTATCATGTCGCTTTCGGTCTTATCGGCCGGGTGCTGTACCGCGGTGAAGTCGTAAACGTCGTAATCGCTCGGCACTACCACCATTCCGCCGGGGTGCTGAGAGGTGGTGCGCTTTACGCCTACGCAGCCCGCGGCAAGCCGTTCTATCTCCGCCTGCGGTGCGGTCATGCCGCGCTGCTCCAGCCACTTTTTGACAAAGGCTATCGCGGATTTATCCTGCACCGCCGAGATAGTTCCCGCCTTGAACACATGATCCTTACCGAACAAGTCCTCAGTGTAGCGGTGTACCTTTGCCTGTACCTCGCCCGAAAAATTAAGGTCGATATCGGGAGATTTATCCCCGTCAAAGCCCAAAAACGTTTCAAACGGGATATCATGGCCGTCTCTTATCATATCGGTGCCGCATTCCGGACAATTTTTCTGCGGCAGGTCAAAGCCGTTGGCGCAGCTTCCGTCGGTGATAAATTCATTGTGGCGGCATTTCGGACAGCGATAATGCGGCGGCAAAGGATTTACCTCCGAGATACCGGACATGATAGCTACTACCGATGAGCCGACCGAGCCTCTCGAACCTACCAGATAGCCGTTCTTCTCGCTGAACGCCACCAGCTTTTGCGCTATCATATACAGTACGCCGAAGCCGTGCTTTATAATAGAGTCAAGCTCCTTTTTAAGCCTGCTCTCCACTACCTCCGGCAGCTTGTCGCCGTACCACGCATGGGCACGATCCCAGCACAGACGCTGAAGCTCATCATCGGCGCCCTCCATGTGCGGAGGGAAAGTCCCCTTGGGTATAGGACGTACTTTCTCTATGCTGTCGGCGATAAGGCGGGTATTCGTCACCACTACCTCGTAGGCTTTTTCCTCGCCGAGATATTCAAATTCTTTCAGCATTTCCTCGGTAGTGCGGAAATACAACGGCGCTTGCTGTGACGCGTCATTATATCCCTGCGCCGTCTGGAGTATCTCACGGAAAACGCTGTCCTGCGGGTCTTTGAAATGCACGTCGCAGGTAGCTACCACGGGTTTACCGAGCTTTTCACCAAGAGCAACTATTTTGCGATTGTTGTTTTTAAGCTCCTCTTCGCTTTCTACAGTGCCGTTTCTTACATAAAATCTGTTGTTTCCGATAGGCTGTATCTCAAGATAATCGTAAAACGACGCTATTTCCTCCAGCTTTTCGTCGGACGCTCCGCCCAGTAAAGCGCGGTACAGCTCGCCCGCCTCGCACGCGCTTCCTACCAGCAATCCCTCGCGGTACTGAGTAAGCAACGATCTCGGTATACGCGGCTTTTTGTAAAAATAGTCAAGGTTTGACGCGGAGATAAGCCGGTAGAGGTTTTTAAGACCGGTCTTATTCTTCACCAGCAATATCTGATGATAGGTCGGCAGCTTTTTCGGGTCCGCCTTGCCGAACGCCTCGTTAAATTCGCTTATGTACTTTATCTCCCTTTTCTTCCTTACGTCAGCGACTATATGCTTATATATCTCGCACAGCATTTCGGCGTCCGCTACCGCGCGGTGATGGTCAAAATCTCCCAGCTTGTAATATTTCGCTATAGTGTCCAGCTTATAATTTTTAAGTCCGGTAAGCGCCGCCTTAGCTATCGCAAGAGTGTCGGCGACGGGATTGTCAAAGGTCATGCCGCAGCGCTTTGCCGCGGATCTTATAAACGATACGTCAAAATTTGCGTTATGCGCGATAACCACATTGTCCCCGCAAAACTCCTTAAAGCGCTTTACCGCCTCGTCCTCTTTGGGCGCTCCCTTTACCATATCGTCGGTGATACCGGTAAGCTCGGTTATCCTTGACGGGATAGGCATCATCGGGTCTACAAAGGTGGAAAAGCTGTCCACTATCTCCATGTTTCTAAGCTTTACCGCGCCTATCTCGGTTATCCTCTCATTAGCGGGATGCAGACCGGTGGTTTCGATATCGAATACTACCGTATCCCCGTCGATAAGGCAGCCGTCGCAGCCGTCTACTACAGCCGTGCCGTCGTTGACGAAATACGCCTCCATACCGTATATTACCTTGAAATCCGGGTCGGTCTTATTTATCGCCTCGACGGTGTTCATCGCCTCGGGATATGCCTGCGCGTTGCCGTGGTCGGTTATAGCTACCGCCTTATGCCCCCATTTGTACGCTTGTTTTATCAACGTTTCGGCGGGAGTTATAGCGTCCATATCCGACATATTGGTATGTAAATGCAGCTCAACACGGGTCTCAGGCGCGTCGTCCGTCTTTTCCTTTACATATACCAGCATTACCGACATGGGATTAAGAACATTGTAATGAAGAAAATCATCTGCCTTGTAGCTTCCGTTTACGAGTATACAGTTCCCCTCTTTCAAGAACGAATAGCTGTCCAGCTTATTGTTATTTACAAACAGCTTTAATACCATCGAGGAGGTACGGTCGCTGAACGCGGCGGTGATTATCGTGGATTTTCCGCTTTTGGTCTCCTTTTTATCCACCTTGAATATCTTGCCCCAGACGGTAAGGTCGTCAAGCTCGCTCATCACCGATTCCATCGGTATCGGCGGATCGTTTACCGCCTTGCCCATCACAAGCTCCGCCTCGTTTTCAAACAGGTCGGACTCGAACATCAGCTTCATCTTCTCCGGCGAGGAAAGTACATTAGCCCTCGACGCGGACATAGAGCCGTACTGTGAACGGTCTGAGTCGGCTTTTCCGGTCACGCCCTGTTTTACCTTTATCGCCGCTATACAGTCGGGAGTAAGGCACAGTCTTCCGGTGAACTTGTCCTTTTTATAGCTGCCGCTCATAATGAAGGCTTCGCCCTCGTCAAGAAAATCGTAAAGCTCAAGATTTTCCGTCTGGGCAAACAGCTTAAAATCCGTGCTGCCGGTATCGTCGCACAGTCTGCCCATGATTATCGTATATACGCCCTGTCTGGTGTCCTTGCGCTCAACGTCGGTAAGAAAGCCCCATAAAGTAACGTCCTCCGCCTCGGTATCAAGCGAGGATATGCTCATAGGCATACGGTCGATATTGTCACCGAGATACAGACTGTAATTCTTTTCCAGCTTGTCCGATTGGAACGTGAACTCGCCGTCCTTAGGCTTTTTATACGGCAGGGGACGGCTCTTTCTTAAATAGCCGCCGCCGGACTGCTCGCTGCGCTGCTTTTCCGCCTGAGCTATCGCCTCAAAATCCGGCATAGGCAGAGAGGATATTTCCTCATAATATCTGTTTTCAAGCTCCGTGGCGTTTACCGATCCACCGCCGATAAAACTGACGCTTATCTTTTTTGAGAACACGCCCTTGACGAATTTTTCTATCTCGCGGTCAATGCGCTGACTTATCAGCAGATCATACCCTCCGTGGGTCAGCGTCACCTCAAAGGTATCGCCGTCGTCGTTTATCTGAGCGTCGTCCATATATCCGTTTATCACGCCGAACTGAGACTTCATTATCTCAAATATATCATACAGGTACTCTTTGGTGAAAAGCTCGCTGTCGTATTTCGGATATATCCGCACCGACGGCACGCCGAGATATTCCTTTATAGCTTTGCCCGCGTTGAAAAGCTCGCCATACGGGATAAGCCGGTCGCTCTCCAGTTGGAGTATCATGCTTTTGTCGCTCTCGTCACAGAGTATTGAAAGCAGGTCTCCCCCGCCGACGCTTTCCGGCAGGTCAACTTCTTTCAGCAGCTCTTTTAATACAGCCATTTTTCCTCGATCCTTTTCTTTATGATAAAACTCACAGCTTCTCTATTTCGGCAATAAGCGCGTCCACTAACTGAGCTTCGGGCAGTTTTTTTATTATCTTTCCTTTAAGAAACAGTATGCCCTCGCCTTTTCCTCCGGCGATGCCGACGTCGGCGCAGCTTGCCTCTCCCGGACCGTTTACGGCGCAGCCCATCACCGCTATCTTAAGATCCTTCTTTATCCCGCGTGTGCGGCGTTCCACCTCGTCGGCAAGCGCGATAAGGTCTATCTGCGTTCTTCCGCAGGTCGGACAGGAAATTATCTCTATCCCGCCGCCGAGTCCTACCGCTTTGATAATATCTTTGGCGGCATATATTTCCTCCTCCGGATCGGCCGTAAGAGATACCCGTATCGTATCGCCTATACCGTCGCAAAGCAGCGAGCCTATGCCTATTGCCGATTTTATTATCCCCATACGCTTTGTACCAGCCTCGGTCACGCCTAGGTGCAGCGGATACGGAAAGCGCTCATGCAGCATGCGGCAGCTTTCGATAGTCAGCCTTACGTCGGAGGATTTCACAGAAAGCACTATATCATCAAAATCAAACCCGTTCAGCAGCCGGATATGCCTTTCTATGCTCTCGCACATCGCCTGCGGCGTAGGGCCGCCGTACTTTGCCAAAAGCTCCTTTTCCACCGAGCCGCTGTTTACCCCTATCCGTATCGGGATATTTTTGCTCCTGCATGCGTCGGCGACCGCTTTTACCTTATCGCTTTGACCTATGTTGCCGGGATTTATCCGTATTTTGTCCGCGCCCGCCGCGACGGCCTCCAGCGCGGCTTTATAGTCAAAATGTATATCTGCGACTACCGGTATACTTACGCTGTTTTTAAGCGCGTATATCAGCTTTGCGTCTGCGGGGGTGGGAACGGCGGCTCGTATTATCTCGCAGCCCGCGTTTTCCAGCCTTACCGCCTGCTTTACGCTTTCCTCTATATCCTGCGCGGGGACGTTCAGCATGGATTGGATATATATTTTCCCTCCGCCGAGCGTCAATTCGCCCAGCTTTACTTTCTTTTCGCTCATAGCTTACCCTCCGCTGAATATCCTGATGATGTCGTTTATCGTCACCACCAGCATAAGCACCATAAGCGCCATTATCCCGACGAAATGCACCATGCCCTCATGCTCCGCCTTGATGGGCTTTCTGCGGATAGCCTCTATTATCAAAAATACCAGCCTTGCGCCGTCCATGGCGGGGATAGGCAGCAAATTCACTATCCCGACGTTTATCGCGATAAGAGCCGCCAGCAGCATAAGCGAATCAAAGCCGATAGCCGCCACCGTGCCGACGCTCTGCACCACGCCGATAGGGCCGGACAATTCGTTAAGTCCGTAGGTGCCGCTCAATAGATTCAGCAGCGATATCCAGATAAGCCGCGCGTCGGAAACGAACGTCGCGCAGGTCGCCGAAAGCACCGTGCCTATATTCTTCTCGGCCGGTCTGACGTAAAAGTCCAAAAACAGGCTGTTCTTCTCCTTGGGATAATCCTGCTTATATTTTTCGGTCATCTGCTCCACCGCCGTGCAGAACACCGCGTTGTCCGGATCGTCCTTAAGCGCGTTGAAGCTGTCGGTGAAGGTATCGTTTTCCGCGTTATAATATTCGGTGATAAGCTCCGCAAAGCCGGAATATTCCTCGCTGCCGGACTTAAGTTCGTTATAGTCCGCTAACATCTGCGCATAGGCGCGGGAGGCAAAGCGCACATCGTCAAGCCTTATCAGCTGTCCGTCGCGCTCCACTACAAAATCATAGCTGTAATACTGCGCGCCCTGCTCTCTTGAAACGGTATTGGAAAGCTGGAACGAGATATCCGTCGTGGTGAATATGCTCATGCCGTTTATTTCCCTTATTATATCTCCGCGCTGCAAAAAAGAAGAGCTTACCGAGCCGTCGTAAAACCCGTTTACCGTATTTGTAGCGATATTCGTCGACGCCAAAACATATATCAGGCAGAAAATAAAGCCCAGCACAAAATTCATGAACGCGCCGGCGGCTATAACCAGCATTCTCATCCAGACCGGACGGTTGCGAAAGCTGCGCGGGTCGTCGCTTTCCTCGTCCTCGCCGAGCTGTACCGAGCCTCCTATAGGCAGTGCCTTTAGGCAGTACAGAGTTTCGCCCACCTGCTTTTTCAGTATGCGCGGTCCCATGCCTATGGCAAATTCCTGCACCCGCATTTTGCACAGCTTTGCAACGATAAAGTGTCCGAATTCATGTATCAATATTATTAAAAAGAAGATTACTATTCCTATCAGTATGCCGAAAAAATTCAAATTATTTCCTCCGTACCTTTAAGCGTTGGCGAATACATATTCCCTTGCCGCTTTGTCTGTCTGCTCTATCGTGTCAAGCGTCGTTTCGGCGCTGTATCCTACATTATCCAGTGTATCCATAACCAGCCGTCCTATGCTGTCAAAGCTTATCTTCCCGTCCAAAAACAGCGATACTGCCGCTTCGTTAGCGCCGTTCACCGCCGCGCAGGCGGTGCCGCCTGACGTTACCGCTCGTTTTGCGGCGGCAAGGCAGATAAACACGTTTTCGTCCGCCCTGCTAAAGGTCAGCGCTCCGACCTCGAACAGCGACAGACCCGCCGAGGGTGTCTCGTACCGCTCAGGATAAGTCAGCGCGTATTGTATCGGTATACGCATATCCGCAGGGCCGAGCTGGCCTATTACGCTGCCGTCCTCGTATTCTATCGCGGAATGCAGCACGCTCTGGCGGTGTACCACCACCTCTACCCGGTCGGCCGTAACGTCAAACAACCGTACCGCCTCGATAAGCTCCAGTCCCTTATTCATCAGCGTGGCGCTGTCTATAGTTATCTTTCTGCCCATAGCCCAGGTCGGGTGCTTAAGCGCGTCGGCAACGGTGACCGTTTTAAGCTGTTCAAAAGTATATCCGTAAAACGGCCCTCCCGACGCGGTGAGCAGTATCTTTTTTATCTTATTGCCGGCGCTGCCCTGTAAGCACTGAAATATAGCGGAATGTTCGCTGTCTATCGGGATTATTCTCCCTTTTTCGCGGGCAAGTCCGGTAACCAGCTCGCCGCCCGCTACTAAGCTTTCCTTGTTGGCAAGAGCCAGCGTCCTCCCCGCCTTAAGCGCCGCGACGGTGGGGTACAGCCCCGCAAAGCCTACCACCGCGTTTACTACCCTGTCGCACTCCCTTTCGGCAAGCTCACACAATGCGTCCCGTCCGGCGGTTACCTTTATATCGGTATCGGACAGGCTTTGCTTTAAGCCGCCGTACAGCGACTCGTCCGCGATACATACCGTATCCGGACGGTATCTTCTTGCCTGCTGTTCCAAAAGCTTTGCGTTTTTTCCGCAGGACAGCGCAAGCGGACGTATGCCGTGCTTTTCACATACGTCAAGCGTCTGAGTTCCTATTGAACCGGTACTGCCAAGCAGCACTATATCCTTTATCATCTGCGCGCCCCCTGTCAAATATCAATGCCGAAGGACAGTATAGCCTTCGGCACTGCTTACCGCAACCAAACACAGGCATAAGCCCGCTGCATCTATATCAAGCTATCGGCGTTATCGGGAAATACATCTGATACATCAGATATGCGAACGGCGCAGCCACCAATACGCTGTCGAATCTGTCCAGTATACCTCCGTGTCCCGGAAGAAAGTTGCCGAAATCCTTTACCGAGCATTCTCTTTTTATCAGCGACGCGGTAAGGTCTCCTATCACGCCCAGCACCGATATCACCATAGCCAGCGCGATAAGATAAGGCCAGTTCACCGCAAAGGTGTGAACGCCGTTATTCAGCATGCTGTCGATAAATTCATAAGCAAAGCAGAGTATCACCGCGAATACTGCCGAGGTAACTATGCCGCCGATAAATCCCTCCCAGGTTTTTTTAGGGCTTATCTTAGGACACATCTTATGCTTTCCGCACAGCGTACCGACAAAGTACGCGCCCGCATCGCTTATCCAGACGCTTATCATGGTGTATACGATAAGGAATATCGCATGCTCCGGAAAAGCCGTGCGGATAAACGCGATAGAGCTTAATGCCAGCGGTATAGCTATAGATACCGCCGCGGTCAGCGCCACCTGCTCAAATCTCGCCTTTTCATGCTTAAACAGCAAAACGGTGAAAAGTATTATAAGAAAGCACAGATATATCATGCGGATATTCTGCTTTAATACGTCTATCCAGAAGAAAAACGGCGTAACAAAGGTAAAAAGTATACTAAGCGCAGATATAGTGCGATTTTTCAGATACTTTGTCGCCACCAGCAATTCATACACTGCTGCTGCGGAAAACAGCGACATGGCAATATAGTATAAAAGTTCGTTGTTCAGCGCGATGATGAGTATTCCTACCGGAATAGCCACCGCCGCAGAAATTATCCTTTTTGCCATAATAGTCCTTTCCGTTCCGGCATTACACCCCGCCGAAACGCCTGTTCCTCTGAGAATACCAGTCAAGCGCGGCCGCAAGCTCTTTCCTGTTGAAATCCGGCCACAGCACGTCGGTAAAATACAGTTCTGCGTACGCAGACTGCCATATCAGAAAATTTGAAAGCCGCTGCTCTCCTCCGGTGCGTATGATAAGATCGACGTTTGGCATACAGCAGGTGTAAAGCTCCCTGCCGAATTCCTCCTCGCCCACCGTATCGAGCGCCGCGGAATATTTTGAGGCTATACTTTTTGCAGCGCGTACTATCTCGTCTCTGCCGCCGTAATTGAGCGCGACGCAGATATACAGCCCGTCGTTATTCTCCGACACCTGCTCTATATCCGTCATGCGGCGCTGCATATCCTTAGAAAACGCCGATTTATCCCCCGCAAAAAATACGCGGGTATTTTTCTGAGCCATGCTGCGTATATCGTCAAGATACTTGTCCAGCAGCTCCATCAGCGCGTTTACCTCTTCTTTGGGACGTTTCCAGTTTTCGGTGGAAAACGCATAGAACGTTACGTATTTCACGCCGAGCGCGCGAAAATCCTCAACTATGCTTTTGAATACCTTTGCACCCTTAGAATGTCCGGCGGTACGCGGCAGTCCGCGCTTTTTAGCCCACCTGCCGTTTCCGTCCATTATCACGCCGACATGCAGCGGCGGCTCTCCCGTAAGCTCCTTTGCACTCAAAGCTTATACCGTCATTATCTCTTTTTCCTTAGCCGCGGCGATAGCGTCAGCCTTATCGCAGTATTTATCGGTAATGTTCTGCATTTCCTTTTCCGCGTCCTTGAGATCGTCCTCGGTTATCTCGGAATTTTTCTTCATGGTCTTGAGCTTGTCGAGCGCGTCGCGGCGGATATTTCTTAAAGCGACCTTGGATTCCTCGCCCATCTTCTTTACCTGCTTTACAAGCTCTTTTCTTCTTTCCTCGGTAAGCTGCGGGAACGCTATACGAATAGCCTTTCCGTCGTTGGTGGGGGTTATTCCTATATCGCTTGCGAGTATCGCCTTTTCTATATTTTTAAGGGTGGACGCGTCCCACGGGGTGATGACAAGTATCCTCGCCTCCGCAACGGCTACCGCCGCCATAGCGTTTATCTGTGTGGGTACTCCGTAATAATCGACTGTTATCTTGTTAAGAACAGAGGGGTTCGCGCGTCCTGCGCGTATCGTAGAGAGTTCGCTTTCAAGCGCTGCAACGCTCTTTTCCATTTTTTCCTTTGCGGTGTTGATGGTAGCTTTCATGATATTTCTTCCTTTCGATATAAATAGCCCTGCTCGGGCAATATTTTGCTTTATCCTTATTACGGTCAGCTTACGACCGTGCCGACTTTTTTGCCCATTACTGCGTCAAATATATTATCCGGACGGCTCAAGTCGAATACGAGTATCGGCGTGCCGTTATCGCTGCACATTGCCGCCGCCGCGCTGTCCATGACCTTGAGTCCGCCGGCGAGCACCTCTCTTAAGGTTATCTCGTCGTATTTTACCGCGTCGGAATATTTATGCGGATCTTTGTCGTATACTCCGTCCACCATGGTAGCTTTTAGGAGAATGTCGGCATTTATCTCCGCCGCTCTTAACGCCGCGGCGCTGTCGGTGGAGAAAAACGGACTTCCCGTGCCGCAGCCGAAGATAACTATCCTGCCCTTTTCAAAGTGGCGGAGCGCTTTCTGCCTGATGTACGGCTCGGCGATCTGCTTCATCTCTATAGCGGTCTGAACTCTTACCTCGCAGCCCAGTCCCTCCAGTACGTCGGCTACCGCAAGCGCGTTCATCGCGGTGGCGAGCATTCCGATGTGGTCGGCTCTCACCCTGTCCATGCTGTCGCTGGAACGTCCTCTCCAGTAGTTGCCGCCGCCTACCACTATGCCTATCTGAGTGCCGACGTCGGCGCACTTTTTGATAGACTGACAAATGTCAGTCACCGTAGGGATATCCAGTCCCACCTTGTTCTCTCCGGCAAGAGCCTCGCCGGACAGCTTCAGCAGGATACGCTTATACTTGGGCTGTTGCATATTTTTATCCTTTCCACTGCCTTGGCAGCACTTTAATAGTCCAGAACTCTTATATTCGCAAGCGTGCTGCCGGACAATGCCGCGCATTTATCCGCGCAGTCCTTTTCGGAAAGCTCTTCGGTGATAAACGCAAGCTCATCCTCCGGCGCAGAGGCTCTTACAAGATATTTTACACTGCCGAAAGTCTGCTCCGCCTGCTCCTTTGTCACGCCGGACAATCTCAGATAGTGGCGACAGACGATGTTTTCCGGCTTTTCCACAAAGTCCTGATTTTCGCTGTCCTCCCAGAAGAGAGTCCTACTGGAGGAATGGGACTTCGCCGCTATCACGATATCCGCTACTACCGCTCCCGCGGTGGGAAGCTTGCCCGCGCCCTTGCCGTAAAATACCACGTCGCCGGTGGTATCTCCGCGTACCATTATCGCGTTGAACACGTCGTTCACTCCGGCAAGCTGGCTTTCCCCCGCTATAAACGCCGGGCAGACCATTATAGCTATCTTGCCGTTATCCAGCCTTTGCGCCCAGCCTATCAGCTTTATCGAACCGCCGAAGTTCTCGCAGTATTCCACGTCCTCGGGAGTAACTGCGGTTATTCCCTCGGTGTGGACGCTGTCGGGATAAACGTGCTTTCCGAATGCCAAAGATGCCAGTATACATATCTTACGGCAGGCGTCCGTGCCCTCTATATCGGCGGAGGGGTCGCGCTCGGCATAGCCTAACTGCTGCGCGGTGGACAAAGCGGTATCGAACGGCATATTGTCGCGTATCATTTTGGTAAGTATATAATTTGTAGTGCCGTTAAGTATTCCGGCTATCCCCATTATCTTATCTGCGGAAAGGCACTGGTGCAGCGGACGTATTATCGGTATGCCGCCTCCTACGCTCGCCTCAAAGAAAAAGTTTACGTTTTTCTCTCTTGCGATGGAAAGCAGCTCCGCGCCCTTTGCTGCTACCAGTTCTTTATTTGAGGTAACGACGCTTTTCCCCGCGAGCAGAGCCGCCTTGACATAATCGTATGCCGGGTGAAGTCCGCCCATTACCTCCGTAACTATATCTATTTCGGGATCGTTTACAATAACGCCGTAATCCTTGGTAAATTTTTCTTTATACGGACTGTCCGGAAAATCGCGCAAGTCCAGTATATACTTTACCTCAAGCGGCTGTCCCGCCTTTTTCTCCAGCGACTGTTTACTTTTCTCCAGTACCTCTACCGTACCTGAGCCTACCACTCCGTGACCCAGCACCGCTATTTTTGCCATAGCCGTATCTTCCTTCCTCCCGCCGCTGTCGGACGGATAAGTTCTTTTTACATTTTGTATCTATACGCTTTTAAGTATACCATATTCTGCTGAAAGTTACAAGTGTTTTTTGCCCCGCTGAACGATTTTACCCGAAAAAATCTTTTCCGAGTATCGCCTCGTATTTGGGCAGTATGCCCTGCTTGCTGTCTGTCTGCAAATGATTCTGGCACAGCGCATAACTCGGCATGGTATTTCCCTCCACTAACACCGGACCTTTATCTGTTATCGCAACGTCCCAGCCGACGTAGCCTATCTTAGGTTCTACCGCCGCCGCCTTTTTGCACATTTCCACAGCGTCGTTAAAATACGGCACTTCAAAGCCCGCAAATTTAACGCCGGTGACGGGGTGCGCCTCGTAGTAGCGGAAATCGTCGTTGCAGTAAGCGTTCTTATGTATCACGCCGTCCTCGCCGATAAGCACGTACATTCCGCCGCTGCAAATATTGTCCACGCAGTTCACACCGTTTCCGACCCTGAGCAATGCGTACATGAAATGCACCTCGCCCTTATAATTTATCGTGGCTATCCTTACGGTATTTACCGACGCGGGACAGAGCTTGCTCATCTGCTCATGCTGGACTATCTCTTCTTCTATCAAAAACTGACCGTTGTCGCAGAATTTTTTATACAGCGCGTCAAAATCGGTATCGGGGGAGATATATTCCCTCGACATTCCCGCCCCGCCGAAATCCTCGGTAGACTTTGCGAAAACGGTCTTTTTATCCTTGCAAAACTCCGCCAGCTCCGACGCATTCGCGCGGTGAAGGTCTATAAAGCCGCGTCCGAGATATTCGGAATATCTGCGGTCAAACTCCGTCTTGTCGTTGAGCGTATAGAACATGCTCTTGTCATTAAGCTTGTTCGCTACCGTAAGATTATGGTTCATGGTAAGAAAGGTCTTACGATCCTTGCCCTTTATAAGCGCAAATCCCATTATGCGGTAATCCAGATGCCCTACCGAATATCTGACCGCACACCAAAGCATATCAAAAAACATTATAAAGCGGTTTTTACCGGTCTCCTCGTGGACGCATTTCATATTGATGAACATACGCTTTACGCTGCCTTCAATAAGGCGGGTAAAAAAGCTTTTCAGCCGGACGAAAAACAAAATATCTCCTCCCTATCCGAGTATCTTTTCCAGTACCTTCCCGATAAATTTCTTTATCGGAGTGATTATAAGCTCTTTCTCTCTCGGTGTAAGTCCGATAGACCATACAAAGAATATGAACACAACTACGAATATCGCGCCGTACAGCAGCATTTCCAGTATAGTTTTTGCCGGGAAAAATATCGCTATCACTATCGCGACCGCAGTCGGTATCAGCATAGACGGCAGCAGCGCGCAGATACGCCGCCAAAAGCGCGGTATATCCAGCCCGATGTACTTGTTGTAATACCAGTTCATCAGCAGCCCGTTTCCTATAAACACCGGTATCGCGGTACCTATCGCCACGCCTATCTCGGCAAACCACGCGCACAGCGGTATGCTTATCACTATGTTCAGCACCGCTACCGCAAGATAAGTCACCGAACGGAAACGGTGCATATTCTTCGCGCGCTGTATCTCTATCCCGAGGTTTTGTATACTGGGCAGAATAGTCGGTATAAACAGCAGCAGCGAGATTATATACGCATTGCCGTAATCCGGTCCCGCCCACAAAAGCACAAACGGATAGCCTATCGCGACAAATCCCAGCAGTATCATCACCAGCACGATGAACTGGAATCGTCCCACCCTTATGAAAAGGTCGCTTATCTTCTTATTGGAAACGTTGTTCGCCACCATCTGATGAACTCGCGGCGTCAGCAAATTGGAAAACGTCGTCGCCATCGACATATAGAAGATATTCAGCTGTGACGCGACGTTATACACCGCTATGCTCTGAGAACCGTGCATCCAGCCGAGCAGCACCTTATCTATGCTCCAGTTGAGCTGGTCGACGATTATACCGATGAACACCCAGCCGGTGAACCTGAACATCTCGAACAACAGCTTGAAATCGAACGCCCGAAAATTTATCTTCATGTTCAGGCGGGTAAAACAGTAGTATATCTCCAGCACGCCGCTTCCCACCGCAAAGGCAAGGCTCATATACGCTATCGCCTCGGAGCGCATGCCTATCATAAGCATAGGTATTATCAGCAGCGGGTTTATTACAGTCTTTACAAACGCGAGCAGCTTTAAGAATATATACCGCTCGTTTACCATTATATTCGATTCAAATACGCTCGCGGGGAAATTCGCCGCAGCGGTAAAGGTCATGATATACATCAGCCGAACCGCGATGTCTATTTCTTCCTCCGTAAGCTCGCTTCCGAAAGCTAAACGCGGATTCGCGGCTATAAGGCAGCCCACCGTCGCCACCAAAGCTCCGAGCAATGTATATATGATGATGAACATTCCGTTCAGCTTTGCCATGCCGTAACGGTCGCCGGATTCCTTGTATCTGGTATAAAATCTTGTATACGCGCTGCCCAGTCCGAAGCTGAACAGGTTAAGATAAGATACTACCGGCAGCACCAGCGAATATACGCCGTATTCGCTCGTACCGAGCCGCTGTATCATTATCGGCGTGTATACCAGCGATACCACCGTCCCTAAAAACAAGGACAGATAGGAAAGCACCGAGCCGACCTTCAACTGATTTAACTTCATTAAAAATATCCTTCAATAAGGGTTTTGCCCCGTTAATATATTCAATTTCAGCAGCGCTGTATTTTCAGCAAAAAGCTGACCGCGCTTACGATAACCATGCTATTAATACAAATGTATTAATAATTAGATACGGACATACTCTTTTATTATTTTATCATATTTTGGAGGATTTGTAAAGACAAAAATAGTTAATATAGAGTTAATACAATCGGGCATTTCCGAGAATAACGGACGTTCAATACCGAATAAAATTAACCGAATACTATAACGGCAGGTGATAACGATGATAATTTCTGCTATGCTGTCCGCATTGCAGGGACTTGTATTTTTTGCGCTGCATTTTGACAACCGCAATTCCTTTCCGCGTCAGCTTACCGCGAAGGAGGAACGCGAGTATGTTGCGCTTGCAGCGAACGGGGACAAAAACGCTATGGATATGCTGATAAAGCACAATCTAAGGCTGGTGGCGTTTATTGTGAAAAAGCACTATCCGGATTTTCGCGACCAGGACGACCTTATCTCGATAGGCACTATAGGGCTTATCAAGGCGGCGCAGACCTTTGATTACAAGCGCAGCGTCAGCTTTTCCACCTACGCCGGAAAGTGCATAAACAACCAGATACGCATGTATTTCCGCAAGATAAAGCACCAGCAGACCGAGGTATATCTTAACGAGCCGGTGGACTGCGACAAGGACGGCAATACCGTGACGCTCGCGGACATATTCTGCGATTCCGCAGACGTGGCTCAGCAGGCTGACCTTAACATCAATATAGAAAAGCTGTACCGCTACATCACCGACGAGCTGGACGACAGAGAAAAGGAGATACTTTGCAAGCGGTACGGGCTGAATTTTCAAAACTACCGCACCGAAAAAATACTCACCCAGCGGGAGGTGGCAAAGCAGCTCGGGATAAGCCGCAGCTACGTTTCACGAATAGAGAAAAAGGCGCTGGAAAAATTAAGGGAGAGGTTTGAAAGGAATGATTGAACTCCCGAAAAATTTTGAATAAAACAACAAAAGCAGACGAAAACCGCCTGCTTTTTATATGAAGTACGCAAATCAGAACTCTTCCGACACGGAATTTGTTCATCATTCTATAATAACAAGATCGTCCTTTTCAAATACGATCGCTTGCTTGTTGCCTAACCGAATACGTTCCGTTCGGTTCAAGCTGTATTTTCCTGCTTTTTCACAAGTATCATCGCTGCAATGGACATCCAAAGCACATTTCAGAAGTCCGAGATTATTCGGCATATCATCGGCAAATATCATGCTCTCCGCACTTACTCCGACAACTACTCCGCCTTGCCTGATAAACGATTCTAATTTCTTATCAAATCCATGTTCACGGACCCGCCTCAACAAATAATTCGGGTCTCCTCCGCATAGATAGATAACATCATACGTTTTCAAAATATCGTCGTCCGAATCATCATGCAGATCATAGACAAATATGTTTTCCTTTACTATACCGCATTTAAGCAAATCGTTCAGACATTTCGGGAGCACTTCTATCGCGTCCGGTGATACAGCCGCTGTCGGAATAAACATTGCCTTAACTTGGGACGGTTCCTTATTGAGCATTTTTTTGAAACATTTGTTCAATTACATCTATTTCTAATCCGCATGAAGTAAGTAAAACATTCATTTCCCAAACCCCCTTATAAATCCCTATCTATCGCGTTGACAGTCGTCTATTCTATCGCCGCTTTCCTTGATAGTATCGGTCTTATTTTTTTCGAGTCGAATTTCGGCGTGCGGTCGTAAGTGTAAAGTCCGTTCGCCTCCTGCTCGACATCATAAAGCTGAGTATAGCAAAAACCGAAGATGTTCGGGTTATCCATTATGACGTCGGTGAGCCGTTTAAGCCTTGTGATAAACTCTTTTTCGGTCTTGGGAGCCTCACCGTAGCCCCACGCTTTGCTGTTTTCGGCGCTGCTCCATCTCATGCCGCCGTATTCGCTGACGAACATGGGCTGCCCGCCGTAACGCTGCCTGTTGTAATAATGATTCCACGCGCGTTCGTCTCCGGAATTGAAATTATTAAGCTTTTTCTTAAAATTATCGGGATCCTGGTCGTAATCGTGGATGTCAAAAATATCCGTTTCAACATGGAAATGTCCGCTCGTGTCGATGCAGGGACGAGTGGGGTCTATAAGCTTTGTGAACCTATACACGGTTTTAAGTATATTTCCGTCCTGCGGTTTTCCTTTATAGTCCCATGTTTCGTTAAAAGGACACCAGCCGATTATACTTGGGTGACTGATATCCCGCACGACGGCCTCCTGCCACTCGTTGAGAAAGCCGCCGAGATTCGCAGGGTCGGAGTGGTCGAATCCCCAGTTTGCATACTCTCCCCAAACGATATAGCCCAGCCGGTCACAATGATACAAAAACCTCGGCTCAAATACCTTCTGGTGGAGTCTTGCCCCGTTGAAGCCTAACTCTAACGACAGCTTTATATCGTGTATCATCGTCTCTTCGGTCGGCGCGGTGTAGATGCCGTCCGGATAAAAGCCCTGATCCAGCACCAGCCGCTGAAAGACCGATCTGCCGTTTATCAAAAATCTCATTCCGTCCAGCCGCACGCTGCGAAGTCCGAAATAGCTTGCCGCTTCGTCCTCCCCGAATCGCAAAACCACGTCGTACAGCCTGCCGTTTCCCACTTCCCACAGATGAATTTCGGACAGGGGTATCTCAAGCGTTAAAGTCCCACCGAAAGAATCCCCCTCCGCGCTGCCGACAGGTTTTCCGTTATATGACACATTTGCGCAAAGCTTTCCGCCGCCGCAAAGCTCGGCTGTAAGGATCACCTTGCCGTTATCGGGATCGGGATAGAATTTCACACTTTTGATATAATTTTTCGGCAGAAATTCCAGCCATACCGTCTGCCATATCCCTGTAGTGCGGGTGTAATCGCAGCCGTGGGAATAATACAGCTCCGACTGCTTTCCCCTCGGCTGACAGCCGGAACGGACGTCGTCGGCGGCATATACCGTCAGCACGTTTTCGCCCTCATGTACATAAGCGGTTATATCAAACTCAAACGAAGTATACCCGCCCTTATGACTGCCGACCTGTTTACCGTTTACCCATACGACGGTTTCGTAGTCCACCGCGCCGAAGTGCAGCAGCACGCGTCCTAAAAGCTGTTCTTTGCTTATATCAAAGGTCCTTCTGTACCATACGGCATTCATAAAATCCTTGTTTTCCACGCCGGAAAGCTTGCTTTCGGGACAAAACGGAACTATGATGCTGCCGCTCAAGCTATCGCATTCGTACAGCTTTCTATCTATGCCGCTTTTGGAATTATCGATCTCAAACTCCCAATGTCCGTTAAGATTTTGCCAGTTTTTCCGCATGAATTGCGGGTTGGGGTGTTCTGCTCTGGGTATCTCCATAATGACCGCCTCCTTTTTCTTAAATTATACAGTAAAGTATCGAAATGTCAAGCCTGTTTGCTCTATAATCCCCTATAAAAACCGCAGATTTTCATACTTTACAAAAACAAAAAAATCAGGAACAGCGTTTCTGCCATTCCTGATAATTTTTAATGAATTTACAGCGGTAAAGCTTACTTATTAGCTTCCTCAACAGCCACAGCGCAAGCCACGGTAGCGCCTACCATCGGGTTGTTGCCCATACCGATAAGACCCATCATTTCAACGTGAGCCGGTACGGAGGACGAACCTGCGAACTGAGCGTCGCCGTGCATACGCCCCATCGAGTCGGTCAGACCGTAGGACGCAGGACCTGCCGCAACGTTGTCGGGGTGCAGGGTACGTCCGGTGCCGCCGCCGGAAGCAACGGAGAAGTACTTCTTGCCGTTTTCGATAGCCCACTTCTTATAAGTGCCGGCTACAAGGTGCTGGAAACGGGTAGGGTTGGTGGAGTTACCGGTGATGGAAACCTCAACGCCCTCGCTGCGCATGATGGCAACGCCCTCGCTTACGTCGTTTGCGCCGTAGCAGCGAACCTTTGCCTTATCGCCGTCGGAATAAGCTATCTCCTTTACAACGGTGAGCTTGTCGTTGGGGATATCATAATCGGTCTGCACATAGGTAAAGCCGTTGATCCTCGAAATGATCTGAGCGGCGTCCTTGCCGAGACCGTTAAGGATAACTCTCAGCGGTTCTTTTCTTGCCTTGTTTGCAGTCCTTGCGATACCGATAGCGCCTTCCGCAGCCGCAAAGGACTCATGTCCTGCGAGGAAGCAGAAGCACTTTGTCTGCTCGTCGAGCAGCATAGCGCCGAGGTTACCGTGGCCGAGTCCGACCTTTCTGTTTTCAGCGACCGAACCGGGTACGCAGAATGCCTGAAGTCCTTCGCCTATTGCGGCAGCAGCTTCGCTGGCTTTCTTTATCCCTCTCTTGAGCGCGATAGCGGTGCCGAGCGTGTAAGCCCAGACAGCGTTCTCGAATGCGATGGGCTGAACGCCCTTTACTATCTCTTCAACATTTATCCCCTTGGAAAGGCAAAGATCTCTTGCTTCTTCAATTTCTTTCATTCCGAGGGTTTCCAGACATGCGGCGATCTTAGCGGCACGTCTTTCCTGACCTTCAAATTTAGCCATTATCTTTACTCCTTTCCTTATTCTTCACGCGGGTCGATCTTCTTGACCGCCTCGTCATATCTGCCGTACTGACCGCAGTTTGCCTTGTAAGCCTCGTCGGGAGTCTTGCCGTGACGGATATCCTCCAGCATCTTGCCTACTCTTACGAACTGATAGCCGATGACCTCGTTGTTTTCGTCCAGACCGAGGGAGGTTATGTAGCCCTCCGCCATTTCCATATAGCGAACGCCCTTTGCCTTGGTGGAGTAAAGAGTTCCGACCTGAGAACGAAGTCCCTTGCCGAGATCCTCAAGACCTGCGCCTATCGGCAGACCGTTTTCGGAAAATGCAGTCTGGGTACGTCCGTAAACTATCTGTAAAAACAGCTCGCGCATCGCAACGTTGATAGCGTCGCATACAAGGTCGGTATTGAGCGCTTCAAGTATAGTCTTTCCGGGCAGTATCTCCGCCGCCATAGCCGCGGAATGAGTCATACCGGAACAGCCTATCGTCTCTACGAGAGCCTCCTCGATAACGCCGTCCTTAACATTAAGTGTGAGCTTGCAGGTACCCTGCTGAGGCGCGCACCAGCCTATACCGTGCGTAAGTCCGCTGATGTCGCCTATCTGATAGGCTTTTACCCATTTTCCTTCTTCGGGAATGGGGGCGGGTCCGTGGTTGACACCCTTAGCGACCACACACATTTTTTCAACTTCTTGAGAAAAATTTGCCATTTTTCTGCTCCTTTCAAAAACGTTACAGTACCCGCCGCAAAAACGGACAAGTAACATATACAATATAATTATAACCTATTCGCCGCAGAATTTCAAGAGGAATATTCAACTTTTTGGCTAACGAAAAAATTTTTTCTTGACAAACCGACAGGTCGATGCTATAATAAAAATCCGTTTCTTTTTCAAGGGGCGGCTTTCATACGGCGAAAAACCGCACAGCAAAGAGGCTTCGGGCAGCGAAAGGAGATATCATGGGACAGGATATGACAGTCCCCTGCGGCGACGGATTTATTAATATCCGCGTCGGGGCGATAATCATGAGGGACGGCAAGGTGCTTATGGTGAAAAACGCCGGCCACGACTATTACTATTCGGTCGGCGGAAGAATACAGTTCGGCGAGACCGCCGAGCAGGCGGTGATACGCGAGGTCAGAGAGGAAACCGGAGCGACGCTCGAAATAGACCGCCTCGGCTTCGTACATCAGAATTATTTTATCGGCGACGTACCTCCGATAGTCGGAAAAGTGATATACGAGCTGTCATTTTTTTACTATATGAAAGTGCCGGAGGATTTTTCCCCGAATCTTGAGGTAAACAGCTGCGGCGAATTTTTAGAGTGGATCTCGCCTAACACCGATAAAACGATATATCCCGCATTTTACAGGACCGAGCTTTCAACTCCTCAAAACGGGATAAAATACTTTACCGATGACGAACGCATATAAAACAATAAACGGGACTTTCTGTATCGGAAAGTCCCGTAAATTATTTTCATACAAGATCGAGAATTATTTCGTTCAGCATCCAATGTCCGTCTTTGTATTCCGCAGTATAGGTTTGATCAAAATAGAAAAATTCAAATCCTTTTTCCTCCGGGACGTTTAGTTTTTCAACATCGGGGAAATGCCAAACAAAAGTACATTTATCTTCCGATTTTTCGGTTATTTCTATATACGATCTTGCGCGAAACGCCTTATAGTCCCGGCTAAACGTGCCGTAGACGTTCAAATATAACCGACCGTTTTCCTCAACAAAACACGGCTCGCCGTTAGGCCAGTTCCAGATATCATCGGCAGCCGACTGCTCATAGGTACTGTAAACCAAGTCGTGAAGCTGCTTAAGATCGAAAACATCTTCGCCGGAAAAGGTCACGGGATAAAGCGGAGCGTCATGATCGGGAGAATCGTAAGGCGAATTTAGGTCAGCATTAAGCCAATCCGAACCGAAAGGCATAAAAAACATCTCAAGCACCAGACGGTTTTTATCCACCAAAATAGGAATAGCTTTTTCGGGGTCTTTTACCGAGGTGTCGGCTTTTACGGTTTCGTTTATTTTAAGCGCTCCGTCGGCTAAGCTGTCTATCGGTATCCAGCTTTCGGGGACAAGCTCGTCATCGGGGTATTCTCTTCCGGCGTAATATCCAAGCTCGGGCTCGGAAGAGGTTTCGATTTCCTCGTCGGACTGTGCTAAACTGTCGGAGAAAACGGCGCTGCTTTCCTCCGGGAGCGATGAAGAATAATCCGATATCTCGTTTTGACAGCCGCTAAGCAATATGGCGCTAAGGGTAAGCAACGCTAAGAAAGCGCTCTTATTAGCCGTTTTGTCTCTTTTTGATTGTTTTGCTTTGTAGATGTTATTTTTCATAATTATGACCCTTTTTCAGATTATTTAGTTGTTTGAGAATTAAACTGATTTTAATATATCATACAGTCGGTAAAAAGTCAACAGGTTTTGTTAATTTTTGTAGAATATTTTCCAAGCAGCTTTAATTTTACGGCATTGTAAATATCACAAAAAATTCATTAAATGTTTGAAAATTTTGTGAAAGGCGTTGCTTTTTTCCAATAAAAGTGGTACAATAAAATCAACATACAGTTTTTCACGGCTGTAATAACCACCGAAAGGAAGAAAACAAATGGCAAACCGTTTTATTTTGAATGAAACATCGTATTTCGGCGCGGGCGCAAGGGAGAACCTCGTACCGGAGCTGAAAGGCAGAGGTCTTAAAAAGGTGCTGTTCGTCACCGACAAGACGCTTATCGAATGCGGCGTTGCAGGAAAGGTCAGCGCGGAGCTTGACAAGGCGGGCATAGCTTACGATACCTACTGCGACATCAAGGCAAATCCCACCGTTGCTAACGTACAGGCAGGCGTAGCAAAATTCAAGGAGTCAGGCGCTGATTCGCTGGTAGCGGTAGGCGGCGGCTCGGTAATGGATACCGCCAAGGCTATAGGTATAATCATAGAAAATCCGGAATTTGCCGACGTGGTATCTCTTGAGGGTACAGCCGACACCAAGAACAAGAGTGTACCTGTGATAGCATTGCCCACCACCTCCGGTACAGCGGCGGAGGTAACTATAAACTACGTTATCACCGACGAAAAGAACACCAAGAAGATGGTATGCGTCGACCCGCACGATATTCCGATAGTTGCTATCGTTGACAGCGATCTTATGATGGGAATGCCGAAAGGGCTTTGCGCCTCCACCGGTATGGACGCGCTTACTCACGCTATCGAGGGGTATATCACCAAAGGCGCGTGGGAGCTTTCCGACATGGTAGAGCTTCGCGCGATAGAGCTTATCCATTCCTCGCTGTATGACAGCGTTCAGGGCGACCCGAAAGCAAGGGAGACCATGGCGCTGGCTCAGTATGTTGCCGGCATGGGCTTTTCAAACGTCGGACTCGGCATAGTTCATTCCATGGCACACCCGCTCGGCGCGTTCTATGATACTCCGCACGGCGTGGCAAACGCGCTGCTGCTGCCGTTTGTAATGGAATACAACGCAGAAAGCCCCGCTAAGCCCAAGTACAAAGCGATAGCAAAGGCTATGGGCGTAGAGGGTACCGAAAGCATGACCGACGACGAGGGTGTAAAGGCAGCGATAGACGCAGTTCGCCAGTTGTCTATTTCCATTGATATCCCGCAAAAGCTCGCCGACATCGGCGTAAAGCAGGAGGATCTTGAGGCACTTTCCGTTGCGGCATTCAACGACGTCTGCACCGGCGGCAACCCCAGAGAGACCAACCCCGCCGAGATACTGGAGATTTATAAGAAGGCGTATTGATAATATAGGAATTACAAAAGCGTGTCCGTTTGGGCACGCTTTTTCCGATTTTTTAAAGTACTGTTTATTCTAAAGCAAATCGTTTAATAGATTCATACATTTAACTTTCTGCTGAATATTGGCACTGCCGTACACATTAAGCGTAAAGGAAACGTTTTTGTGACCGAGAATTTCGGATAGTGATTTAATGTCAAAATCCGGTATTTCTATAGCTCTTACTGCAAATGTATGACGAAGTTCGTGAAACTTTATTTTAGGAAGTGTGTGACGTTTAAGAAATCGGTCAAAATATTGGCGATATGTTCTTGGCTCGGTAGGTTTTGTCTTGCCGGTCAAAAAGAAAGCTTCCGGATTATCAGAATGATATTTCTCCAGAATTTTTCCAAGCAACGACGGATACGGGATAGTGCGTACAGAGCTTTTGGTTTTGGGTAATCCTATATTAATGCATGTTGATTTTCTGCGTTTATCATAAATGCGCTGTACTGTACGGTTAACGGAGATCGTTTTTTCTGCAATAGATATATCGCACATTTTAAGTCCGCAAAGCTCACCTATACGAAGCCCTGTCATCAGGCAAACAAGTATTCCCGCTGATTTTCGGGTAAGATTAAGGTAGATGCACTGGATCAATTTTTGCTCATCCTCTTTAGATAACGATATGATACGGTGCGCTTTATTCTCTCTGGGATACTCGACCAAATCCCAGTTCAGCAAAGGGATAACTTTTTCCTTATAAGCATATTCAAGCGAGAGCTTCAACACGAGAATAATATCACGTATGCTTTTTACCGTTAATCCGCCTTTGCTGTCAAGTCTTCCCTCGTCATACAGATAAACTATGTATTTCTGAATATCAGATTCGGTCAGGCTGCCTATTTTCCAATTACCAAAATACGGTATCAGATGATTCTCTGCGATGAGGACAAAGTTTGCATAAGTAGACGCTGTAACCATAGTTTTTTTGGCAGCGAGCCATTCGTTGACAAGCGTCTTGAAATGTGAATTTTCAGTCATTAAGACCACCTCCACAAATCATTCTACTATATCTCTCGCCGCACCTCAATTAATAATCAAAAGGCTCTCGTCCCCAAGCTGCGGTTTCCGGGGTTTGAGGGTGATTATATCCTCACACATATAGGAGATGTTTTTTCAGAAAGAGCAGAACGAGGCGGCGCTGCAATGGAATTACTATCTGTAACCATGAACGATGGCGTGGTTAAACGCTCTCAAATTGAGGGTAAGGACAATTCCAGCGAAGATAAAAGCAATTATAAAATTGTCCGATCTGGCGACCTCGTATATAACTCAATGCGTATGTGGCAAGGAGCAAACGGAATATCAAAATACGATGGAATTGTCAGTCCTGCATATACGGTACTAAAAGCTGTGGAAGAAATCGACGAAGGCTATTTTGCCGCTTTATTCAAAACAGTAAAACTGATAAATGAGTTCCGCAAGAACTCCCAAGGACTAACCTCGGATACTTGGAATCTGAAGTATCCGCAGATTGCGGGCATAAGAATCTGCATTCCAAAAATAGGTGAGCAACACAAAATCAGTTCATTTTTACAGTTTCTTGACAAACGCATTGATGCCCAACGCCG
>CANQKE010000004.1 GCA_947624435.1 uncultured Ruminiclostridium sp. | reverse complement strand
TTACATGGAAAATCTGACGGGCGGTAATCCTCCCGTCAGACCGTTACCCTGTGTAGTCCCTTGTAAACTGTACTTTGTCGGAATATCAACATATAACCAATAATTTTTATCATATGCTCCTTCGATTTTTAACAGTCTGCATTCTTGTCCGGATTCCTCGGAATGTTCTTTAAGAATGTGATTTTTCATAGCGGTTTTTCCAAGTTCATTACCGCACAAATAGCAGTTTCCTTTTACTTCGGTCATATTTTTGTTTACCTTTCATTTTAATTTTTGCGGGAGTTTTTTCACTCCATGGTATAAATTACGCATCATTTTTCATTAATCTGATTATATCATCTTTCAAACTTAAATACAAGTAAAAAACCGAAAATATGTGCTTTCTGTTGATTTGATGCTTCTTAAATACGGAAAGCATTCGATTTTTGACAAAGTTCTTTTCAAAATTCAGCTTCTGCGTTTATTTATTAAACCGCCGGAATATTTTCTGTACGACAGCAGAATAAACGTCATAGCAAGTATGCAGACGGCGACTATGGGGTTTTGTATAAGTACGCCGGGCGTGTAAATACTTCCCGTTTGTATAGCGGGGAAATAGCCGGTCGCCGCTGTCAGCAAAAAGCATATCCCGCCGGAAAGCAATGCGGATACAGCGCGAGCCGCGATGAATTTACCCACGTTCAGCTTATAATCGCACAGCGTTATTACCTGAAAGATAACGCATAACCCGCCGAATGAGATAAGCGCCGCCGCTATCGGCAGCGGGAGCAGCGCGCCGGAATTTTTAATGTTGGTAACTTCCCATACGCTCATTAAAATCGTATTTATTATTTTTCCGTCGGTCATATCATAACCGGCGCAGCGTATCAATTCCGGTACGGTATTGAAAAGTATCATAGACAGGCAGACCGCAAGCAGCGCATATCCCGTTGACATAAGGCTGCTTTTTACCGTAGAAACGCCAAGATCCAAAGAATTTCGGCTGACATGGCGCTGTTGGGGGAATTTTCGCGTGAAAAATATCGCCATGATAAAATTCGATAAAAGGCAGGAAACAAAAATAAGCATACCGGCAAGAGCGCTGTTGTATACCGTAAGTCCTACCATTCCCACTATAAAAGCCGGACCGCTGTTGTAACAAAAGAACGAGCATTTTTCGGCAGTTTCGTTATAATTATTATTTTGCGCAATTAACGTGCTTATAAGCCGAACGCCTACGGGGTATCCCGCTATCTGGCTCATCATGAACACGCTGAACATTCTGCTGTCCAGTCTGATAATGCGGCGGAATATGTACCACAGCGGCTTAAATATAAGGTCGCCCAGACCGCTTTGCGTCAGCATGGTGCATAATACCATATATCCGAACAGCGACGGTATAAGAGAATTAAGACAAACGCCCGTGCAGGATATAACCGCCTGTGAAACGCCTCTGCTGTCCAGAATAAGCATTATCGCCATGATTATACTGAGCGCGGCAAGCAGAGATATTTTGAGTTTATCCTTTATCTTCATATCATCATTCCTTATTCTTTTTTTGCTGTACTTGCATATAAATTATATGAAAGGACGGTGGAAAAATGAACGTAAATAACCTTGCAATGAAATTTGAGAGTTTTAAGAATACAATAAAAAATCACTCTTATCTTTCCCTTGAGGACAACAAGTCACTTTCGATAGAATACGTCCGAGAGGTTTTACTGCTGGAGGAAAACGTTATAAAGCTGAGGCTGGCAAAAAACACCGTAAAGATAATAGGTCTTGACCTGTCTATGACGAATTTTTCATACGACGGCGTAAAGATCTTCGGTTCGATCGAATCTGTGACCTTCGAGTGACTGTGACAAGAAAGGAAAGATAGCTTTGAAAAAAAGGAAAACCAAAATAAGTATAGGATACGTCAGATTTGAATGTTTGGGAGGATTTCAGGAAAAATTTATAAGCGACCTTATAAAAGAGAATATACAGCTTTTTGAAATAAAGCAGGAAAAGGGCAAGCTCAGCGCGTTGGCTTATCCTAAGGATTACGAATTTATAGCGCGTACCGCCGTAAAAAACAAGGTAAGGATAAAAGCCGAAGAACGCAGGGGGATATATTTCTTTCTGCGCCGATACAGAAAACGCTGGGGACTGATAGTCGGCGGATTCTGCGGGCTGGCTCTGATACTTATAATGTCGCAGTTTGTCTGGGATATCAGGGTAAGCGGAAATGTAACGGTATCCGAAAACGAGATACTGAACGTTCTTCAAAAGGAGGGACTCAGCCCGGGTGTAGGCAAATTCAGCTTCGATACAAGGATATGTGAGCTGAGTACGGAAAACGCTATCGAAGAGCTGTCCTGGATAAGCGTGGAAAGAGAGGGCAGCAGGGTATATGTAAAGGTGGGCGAAGCGATCCAGAACGAAGAGCCGGATATACCTGTCGATACTCCCTGTAATATCATCGCCGACTGTGAAGGACAGCTTATAAGCGCTATAGTACATCGCGGGACGCTGATGACAAACGTCGGCAGCGGGGTAAGAAAGGGTCAGGTGCTTGTCAGCGGAACGGTAAACGACAACGGCGGACATATCGTATATGTACATTCGGACGGAGAATTTATAATAAGAACAGAACAGACCGAAAAATTCTATCTCCCGTTCAAAACAAACGAGCGTATCGAAACAGGCGAAAAGCTGTACAATTCCTATTTCATGATAGGCGGTTTTTCCTTTCCTATACCTTGGGAGAGCTGCGCCGCGCCGGAAAGCGACCACAGCTACAATGAAGAAACGTACAACATAAGCTTTTTCGGGCTGAATACGCCGTTCAAGATAAGAAAAGGCACATATACCTGCTATTCGTCGGAGGAAGTAACATATACTAACCGCGATCTTACCGAGCGCTTGGAAGAAGAAAAAGAGAATTTCGAGCAGAATTTCCTTGCCGACGCAAAAATCATTTCCGCAGATAAGACTTTTTCTACAGACGAAAACGGTATGACTCTGACGGTAAAATATATGCTGGACAAAAGCTTCGGCGAAAAACAGAGGATAAGCATAACCTACGATCAGAATACATGACGGCAAGTTCATAAAATTATACGCCGACTTATTGAAAAACGGGGTAAAATGTGGTATACTGTTGTTTAAGAGCATTTCTGCGGCTGACAGGCTGCATTCTTAAACGAAAGGACAGTATATGACGGAAAAGACGCTTTCTTTGCAGGATATTGGATTGATGCACGATATTTTCGGCGATTTTGATGAAAATATCAACATTATACAAAAAGAATACAAGGTGTCCGTTTTCAGCAGAGGCGACGAAATAAAAGTACGCGGAGAAGAAAATGCGGCAAGCAAGGCGATAGAGGTGCTTAACGCTCTGATAGAGCTTGCCGGCAAAAAAGAACCTATAACCGACCAAAGGGTAAGATATGCGATATCTATGGTGAACGACGGCGCGGGAGAGCAAATAAGCAATATCTCCTCCGACTGCGTCTGCATAACGCATACCGGAAAGCCGGTAAAGCCGAAGACCGTCGGCCAAAGCAAGTATGTAAACAGCATAAAGAAAAACACGATAGTTTTCGGGATAGGCCCCGCCGGCACCGGAAAGACTTATCTTGCGGTAGCGCTGGCGGTGAGGGCGTTCAAGGCGCACGAGGTACAGCGTATCATACTCACTCGTCCGGCTGTAGAGGCGGGAGAAAAGCTGGGATTTCTCCCCGGCGATCTGCAAAACAAGGTAGACCCGTATTTAAGGCCGCTGTACGACGCTCTGTTTGATATGATGGGGAGCGAAGCGTTCCAGAGAAATATGGAGCGCGGACTTATCGAAGTCGCACCGCTTGCGTATATGCGCGGACGTACCTTGGACGACAGCTTTGTTATACTGGACGAGGCACAAAATACCACACCCGAACAAATGAAGATGTTCTTAACGCGTCTTGGATTTAACAGCAAAATGGTAATAACCGGAGATATAACCCAGATAGATCTGCCGGACGCAAGGCGTTCGGGGCTGGTCGAGGCGGTCAAGGTGCTGAAAAACGTTGAAGATATAGATATCCTGCGCTTTTCGGAAAAGGACGTTGTGCGTCATCGCCTGGTACAGAGCATTGTGCGCGCATACGAGGAATACAATGAGAAAAAACGCAGGGACATCAAAAGCTGAAAAGGACGGTAAAAGAAAATGATCCATGTTTATATGAGCTTTAGAAACGACCAGAAGGTAATAGAGCTTCCCAAGGGGCTGCGCACCGTTATCCGCCGCTGTGTAGCGGCAACGCTCAAAGAAACCGGCTATGACGGAGATTGGGACGTATCGGTCACGTTGGTAGACAACGAGCAGATAAAAAAGCTCAACAAGCAATTTCGCGGAAAGAATAAGGTCACGGACGTTATCTCCTTTCCCATGGGGGCGTATGACTATTATGACATAAACCCCGAAAACGGCGCAAAAATGCTCGGCGATATTCTTATTTCACTTGAAAAGGCCCACGCGCAGGCGATAGAATACGGACATTCGATTTTCCGCGAAGTGGCGTTTTTAGCGACGCATTCCACATTGCACCTGCTCGGATACGTCCATGAAAACGAACCGCAGGGCGAGATAATCATGAACGACCTTCAGGAACGGATACTGAACAAGCTCAACATTAAACGTCCCGAGATAGACGGTAAATGATGGATTTTTTTGTAAAGCTCGCTCACAGCTTTAAGTATGCCGCGCGCGGTATCGCGTTTTGCGTCAGTCACGAAACTAATCTGCGTATCCATATCGTCGCGGTCATCGTTGTGCTGTTTGCGTCACAGTTTTATGATCTGTCGCGGGCAGAGGTGATACTGCTGATACTTACCTGCCTTATCGTAATAGTGACCGAGATGCTCAATACTGCGATAGAAGTGGTGATTGACAAGGTATCTCCGGGTTACTCGGCGCTGGCAAAGGCCGGCAAGGACATCGCTGCGGGCGCAGTCATGATATCCTCTATAGCGGCGGTGATAATTGCGATAATAATATTCTGGGATATCGACAGATTTGTCATGATATTCAGATTCCTCACACAGGATATCTGGCATATATCCATGTGCGTTGCGTCGCTGTGCGTGTTTTATCTGTTCGTGACAAGCGGAAAGAAAAGGAAAATAAAAGGGAAGAAAAATAAATGAATACTAAATCTGCATTTATTGCGGTCACCGGACGGCCTAACGCCGGAAAATCCTCGCTGGTAAACCTTCTGGTAGGGGAAAAGGTGGCTATTGTCAGCGAAAAGCCGCAGACCACGCGCACGCGTATAAACGGCGTGCTTACCAAGGGAGAAACACAATATGTGTTTATAGATACTCCCGGTATGCACAAAGCGAGAAACAAGCTTTCGGATAATATGGTGCGTTCCATAAAGGACAGCATGGACGACGTTGACGTTATTATCTTAATGACCGACGCGACGAAAAAGATATCACAAAACGAGCGCACGCTTATCGAGAGCTTTAAGACGCGCGGGACGGACGTTATCCTGCTTATCAACAAGGTCGATCTGATAAAGGACAAGACCGCGCTGCTGGGAATGATAGAGGAATATCGGGCGCTGTACGACTTCAAAGAGATAATCCCTATAAGCGTACAAGAGCAGATAAATACCGAAGAAATAATGCCGGTGCTGGAAAAGTATGCAAAGCCCGGCCCGCATTATTTTGACGACGATCTTCCTACCGATCAGCCGGAAAAGGTATGGCTGGCGGAGCTGGTACGGGAAAAAATAATGCGCAATATGCAGGATGAGATACCGCACGGAACCGCAGTATATATAGAAAGCCTTGAAATGCGCAAAAACCGCAGCGGCAAAGATATCGCCGACGTAAGCGCCGTGATACTCTGCGAAAAAGAATCCCACAAGGGTATGATAATAGGCCGTCAGGGAGCAATGCTGAAAAAAATAGGCTCTCTTGCAAGGCAGGAGATGGAAGAATATTTTGACTGCAAGGTAAATATGCAGCTTTGGGTAAAGGTTAGAGAGGATTGGCGCAATAAGGAATCCGTTATAGCCGATCTGGGACTCAAAGTGGACTGACGTTTTTGAAAGGGTTTGCGATGCTTGTTACTGTAAAGGGTATTGTTATCGGGCGCAGAGAAATAGGCGATAACCACTGTTTCCTAGATGTGTTCACCGATAAGCTGGGTATGGTAGAGGTAATGGCGCACGGAGTAAAAAAGATGGGAAGCAGAAATTCTGCGGCCGCCTCGATGTTCAGCTATGCCGAATTTTGTCTTAATAAGAAAGAATCCGGCAGTTACACGATAAACAGTACCGAACCCATCTATAATTTTTACGGCATAGCGAACAGCATAGAGGCTTTTTCACTGGCGGTATATTTTGCTGATCTGATAAAATACTGTGCTACCTCCGAAGAAGACCACGGCGAGCTTCTGAGATTTGTCTGCATGACGTTTTATCAGTTGGAGCTGGGGAAGATCCCCTGCGATTTTATTAAGTCGATATTCGAGTTTCGTTTTATAACGCATATCGGATTTATGCCGGATCTGCGCGCCTGCAAGGAGTGTATCTGCTATACCCATCCGAAAATGTATTTTCTGCCGAACGAGGGCATTATATTATGCGACGACTGCTACCACACCGTCAATTACGCCCGTGGAAAAGACGCGTTTGAGATAGACGAAACGATGCTTTATATAATGAGATATGTAGCATACAGCGATAACGAAAAGCTGTTCAAGTTCAGGATATCGCAAACATATGCGGAAAATTTCGATAAAATAACCGAGTATTATATACACTCGCGATTAGATAGGACCTTTGACTCTCTGAAATACTACAGGAGCGTAAAGTTAGAGTTCTGAAACAATACAGCAAGGATATTTTTATGAGAAAAGAATACTATAAACTGGAGCTGGACAAGATACTGGCTCTTTTGTCAAATCATGCGGTATGTGACGCATGTAAAGAAAAAATACTGAAGATAAAGCCGTTTTCCGATATCGACGAGGTGAAAACCGAAATTAAAAAGACGGACGACGCGTTCACATTGTCGTCAAAATTCGGGACGCCGAGATTTTTTAATATAAAGGATATCTGTTTTTCGGCGAAAAGAGCGTCGCAGGGCGCGTCACTGTCACTGAGGGAGCTTTTGGATATCGGGCTGGTACTGCGGGAGGCGGACGGCTTGCTCAGCTGGTACGACCAGTGCAGCGGTACGGAAACTCTGCTGTCGGAGTATTTTGAATGTATAACGGCAAATAAAAGACTGGAAAGCGAGATATCCACGGCGATAATCTCGGAGGAGGAGCTTTCCGACAACGCAAGTGAGGAGCTTGCAAGGATACGGCGCACTATACGCAAGAAAAGCCTGTCGGTCAGGGAACATCTGGACAAGCTGTTAAAAAGCTCGGAAAAGCGGAAATATTTGCAGGAAAGCCTTGTCACCATGCGCGACGGGCGTTTTGTAGTACCGGTAAAGACCGAGTACAAAGGCGAAATAAGCGGACTTGTCCATGATTCGTCTTCAAGCGGCGCGACGCTGTTCATCGAGCCGATGAGCGTCGTTGAGGCAAACAACGAAATACGGGTATTGCAGTCACGCGAGCAAGAGGAGATAGAGCGCATTATCCGCGAGATGTCCGAAAAAGTCGGAGAATTTGCCGAACAGCTGATCTCGGACTATAACAACCTTATCCTGCTTGAAGTTTACTTTGCCAAAGCAAATTACGGAGCGGCGATAAAAGGCTCGGTGCCGGTAATTACCGAAGAACCCCGCTTTGAGCTTAAGAAAGCGCGCCACCCGCTTATTGATAAGGACAAGGTCGTACCGGTCGATCTTACCTTAGGCAGGGAATATACCTCGCTTATCGTGACGGGTCCTAATACCGGCGGCAAGACCGTATCACTGAAAACCGCCGGATTGCTTATCCTTATGGCAATGTGCGGTATGATGATACCTGCTGCGGAAAACAGCACGATAGGCATGTTCGGCCGGATATATGTCGATATCGGCGACGAACAAAGCATAGAGCAGAACCTTTCAACGTTCTCCTCACATATCAATAACATAGTGGGAATATTAAAGACAGCCGGGGAAGATTCACTGGTGCTGCTGGACGAGCTGGGCTCCGGCACCGACCCGGTAGAGGGCTCTGCGCTTGCGGTAAGCGTACTAAGAGAATTACAGCGCAGAGGATGCCGTGTAATGGCGACTACGCATTATCAGGAGGTCAAGCTGTTTGCGTTAGAAACAGACGGTGTGGAAAACGCCTGCTGCGAATTTGACGTAGATACCTTGCAGCCTACCTATAAGCTGATAATCGGCGTACCGGGTAAATCCAACGCCTTTGCTATCTCATCCAGGCTCGGCATGAGCGACGATATAATAAATGAAGCGCGAGGACTTGTAAGCAGCGAAAATCTTAGGTTTGAGCGTGCTGTAGAGGCTTTGGAAAAGACACGCGCCGAGCTTGAGCAGGTCAGGTCTGCCGCCGAGGAGGACGCCCGCAAGGCAAAGGAGCTTACCGCACAGCTTGAGGCTCAGCGCGAGCGGCTGGAAAACGAAAAGGAAAAGGAGCTTCAGGCGGTAAGAAACAAGGCTATGAGCATAATCGAGCAGGTGCGCTTTGAGGGCGATCTGCTGCTTGAGGACCTTGAAAAGCTGCGCAAGGAAAAGGAAAGTGAGGATTTTTCCGCAAGGGTAAAGGGAGCAAAAGGGCGTATAGGCTCTGCGGTAAATAAAATGTACGATACCGCAAATCCCGTAAGCGGCAAAAAGCTTGAACAGTATGTGCTGCCGCGCCCGCTCAAAATAGGCGATACAGTGCGGCTTGCCGACCTTGACAGCGAAGGAACGCTCATAAGGCTTCCGGACGCCAAAAACATCTGCTTTGTGCAGATAGGTACGATGAAGACCAAGACAAAGCTGGAAAATCTCAGATTGATAGAGAAAAAGCCGGACAGCAAAAAACAGCAGTCGGGCAAGGTCAACAAAAGTATTGAAAGCAATTTCACCCGCAAGACCTCAATGGAGCTGGATATTCGCGGCATGATGGGCGACGAGGGCGTAATGGAGGTAGACAGATTTATCGACAGCTGTCTTATCAGCGGGATATCAGTGGTCACTATAATCCACGGAAAAGGCACCGGAGCGCTGAGAAACGCCGTGCAGCAGTATCTCCGCCGTAATCCTCATGTGAAGAAATTCCGCGACGGAGCATACGGCGAGGGAGAGATGGGAGTAACGGTCGCGGAACTCGGCTGATTATCATGATATAAAAGTTAAGACGAAATTTGTATATCAAGTTTCGTCTCAGGCTGTAGAAAAAGTGTTCAAAAGCCGGAAGGAAAGAGGAGTATGAGGGGAAAACCATCAGGGTTTTCACCCTCATTAGCGATAAGTGCCGCTCGCAGAGCGGCAAAAATGAGCAAGTATGTCAACACATACTTGCTCATTTTTTGGTCAGCTTGTCGAAAATCCGACCATAGGGAGGTTTTTCGACAAGCTGAGACGAAATTTGTATATCAAGTTTCGTCTTATTTTTTATGACATTTGTCATGCGATTTTGTTTTATTTGTAACTTCCAACCGGTGCGCAAATATGTTAAAATATTTACATCAGCTAAGAAAGGAATATGTGAAATGGCTTTTGTAAAGGTTGACAATCTTATAAAGAATTACGGCAGCTTCTGCGCGGTGGACAGCCTCAGCTTTGAGGTGGAGCAGGGGGAGATTTTCGGACTGCTCGGGCCTAACGGCGCGGGAAAATCCACAACTATCAATATTATTACCACGCTTGACGAGCAAAACAGCGGCACAGTCACGGTAAACGGCTGTGATACGGTAAAGCAGCGTGCCGAGGTACGCAAAATAATAGGCACAGTACCGCAGGATATCGCGCTGTATCCGTTTTTGACCGCTATTGAGAACGTTAAATTCTTTGCGTCGCTTTACGGACTTAAGGGTAAGGAACTGGAAGAAAGCGCGATGCGTGCGCTGGAATTTACCGGACTGTCAGAACACGCAAAGCTAAAGGCAAAGAAAATGTCCGGCGGTATGAAGCGCAGGCTGAATATTGCCTGTGGGATAGCTCATCATCCTAAGCTTATAGTTATGGACGAACCCACCGTAGGAGTCGACGCTCAGTCGCGTGAGCATATACTGAACGCCATCACGCTGCTAAGAGATAAGGGCGCTACCGTAATTTACACCTCGCACTATATGCACGAGGTAGAGGAGATCTGCGACCGCATGGCGATAATCGACCACGGCAGACTGGTGGCGCAGGGTACCGAAAAAGAACTGGTATCAATGATAACCGACAGCAAAACGATAACCGTCACAACACGGTTCCCGCACGGATTTGACCGCGACGGCTTTACCGAACAGCTTAAGCTGCTGCCGGACGTAAACAGCGTAAGGTGCGAGGATAACACCGTAAGGCTGGACGTAAGACTTACAAGCTCGGATTTTTCCTACATAATAGACGAGATAAGAAAGTTTTCTCTGCCGCTTAACGCCGTACAAAGCACCGTACCTGATCTTGACGCGGTATTTCTGGCGCTGACAGGTCACGAACTGAGATAACGGGAGGGAATAAAGTGCAGATATTTCTAAAAGAAGTAAAAGAGTTTATTCGCGACCCCGCCGCATTATTCATGTGTTTGATATTTCCTATACTTATGGTGCTGATGCTGGGTTCGTTCTTGCAGCAGCTTGATATTTCCGACTATAAGATAGAAGATATAAAACTGCATTATACGGTCGAAAATTCCGACGTGCTGAACTCCGGAGCGTTTGAGATGTTTTTATCACAAGCGGATATTTTCGAGGCGGAAAAAAGCACCGATATCGAAAGCTCCCGTCAGCTGGTACAAACCGGAGAGATAACCGCTTTGGTGACGTTAAACGGCAGCGATATAGAGCTATACTGCGGCGACAACGGGGTAAGCAACCGCGCGCTAAGCTCTGTATTCAATTCCTATCAGCAGATGTCCGCGATATATAAAAGCATATTGCAGACCGATCCTGCCGCGCTTGCGGATATTGATTTTACAAATTATGATAATTCAGAATCCTTTGTGCAGCGAGAGGGACTGGGGGTCACCCGCAGCATGATGGATTATTACGCGGTGACGATACTTGTGATGACGCTGTTTTTCTCTGCCGCCGGTTCGAGCGATGCAGTCAACGAGGAAAAGAAACGTCACACCTTATTTCGTATGCTGATAACGCCAAAACGGCGCATACATATTTTTATCGGCACGATACTTGGAAGATTGCCGGAGCATATCGGAATAATACTTTCTACAATGATTTTTTCCGTTATCATCTGCGGCGCAAGATACTGCAGCGATATTCTCGGCAATCTTATGCTGATATTGATGTATTTCCTTGTGTCTGCCGCCTTGATAAGCGTAGGATACCTTATAGGGCTTTTGATAAACGTTCCGGGGCCGTCTGTGTTCGTGCCTTTATGCTGGACGATGCTGTTTTTCTCCGGCGCCTTTGCAAAGCCTGTCGTAATAGAAGGCTTAAGCAGCTATCTTCCGCCGTATATCATACAGGAGGCTTCTTTCAAGCTGACGCTGTTCAATGATTATTCCGGCGCTTTATCGGTAACGCTTGGCAGCTTTGTGATATTCGCGGTTTGTATGTCGGTGTCTGCGTTTATCTTTTCTAAAAAGAACTTTTTGAAGTAAGGGGAGAATGCTGTGAAAATGATATTTGAAATATTCCTCGGTACCGTTCGCAGACTGAAAATCGGCTATATCGTCGCGGTATTGTGCGCAGTTATCTCATTCGGGATATATGCCGTCTTTTCGGAGAGCGATTCTGCCGAGGTCGACGACGGAAGCTCTCCTGTCTGTGCTGCGGTGATCTACGGAGAGGACAGCGCGCTTACAAAGGAGTTTTCGGCTTATCTTACCGACAGGCTGGGATTTGAACAGATAACCGAGAACAGAGAAAACTTCAATAATATGCTTATAAATAAGGATATTTCCGCTATAATCGATATACCCGAGGGGTTACAGCAAAGCCTTTTGGACAGAAAGGACGTTAAAATCAAATCTGTAACGCTGGACGATTATGAAAACGCGGCATATATTGACGCGTACCTTGACGTGTTCATGCAAAGCATGGATACGGCCGCAAAGGTGTCCGGCGGGGATAATGAAAAGTTTGAAAGCATGATAGAAAGCGCCGCCTATTCGTCGGTAAATATCGAGCTTGCCGAAATGAAAAAATCAGGCAATGACATCGGAGCGTTCAGCCCTGTTCCAATCACTTTAGGCTTTGTACAGCTGCTGGCTACAGGCGCGATGCTGTTTATCACGATGGGCGTATTGGACGATAAGCAGTACGGCACCTACCGCCGCATGAGATGTTCGTCGGTAAATCCGCTGCATTATATAGCCGGAACAGGCACGGCGGCGTTTTTACAATCGCTTATATGCGTGCTGCCGATGTCGGTATGTGCGATAATTATAGGCGCTCCGAACGCAATAGAAACGCTTTTCGGAAATATACTGTTTGCTCTGTTTTTATCGGGAATGGGTATACTTGTAGCACTGCTTGTAAACAGCAAAAGCGCTTTGTTTACTCTGTCGGGAGGATTGGCAAGTATAGGCACGGTAGCCGGCGGCTCGTTTTTCCCGATACCCGAAAACGCCGGAATGATAAGAGCAATATCTATTATCATGCCGTATTACTGGCTCAACGACATTTCAAAATGCACGGCGCAATATCCACTTGTCAATATATGTATACTCGCTTTGTTCGCCGTGCTTATTTACCTTGCCGTTGCGGTTCTGTTCTCCAAACGGAACAACGTATAAGTTGACAAACTCTTTACCGTATGATAAAATGAATTTGCCCGTTCTCGCCGCTGTACTGCGGAGCGGGCAAAATTCTTATCGATCATAGCAGACAGAAAGGAGGCACAGTATGTCTAAATCTCTTTTATACCTTATCTCCAAAACGACCACGCTCGTTTTGCCGGTGCTGTATACGTTTGTTACCAAAGCATCTGATGGCGGATATACGGTTTTAGTCATACTCGGCTTTTCCTGTCTGTTTTTACTGGGATTTTTACTTACAGAACGTTTTAATAGAAAGACAGCCTTTGCGGTATTGTCGGTGCTTACGGCCGCTGTGATAATATTTTTGGACCGCTCGGAACTGTTCGGTCTGCTTTTGCTGACTGTTATCGAAACGATAGACGTTATAGTAGAGCGCTTTCGTGAAACGGATATAATATTTTACGCGTTCGCCGCGATCTCTGTAGGAATTTTGATATTTACTGTAAGACCCGCGACGGAGTACGGCTTTATCGGCACGGCAGCGGCGGCGGTTTTCCTTATACTGAGGATACTTAACAAAAAATTATCGGAATATATCTTAGTTGTAAAACAGCAGCGCGAGGATCTTGAAGTTTTAAGAAAGCGCATTATAAACGGAAACGCTTATGTCAAGACGCTGAAAGAATCCGCTTCTCTTAAAGAGCGCAGCCGTTTTGCGGTCAGGATACACGACAAGCTCGGTCACGGCATTTCCGGCAGCATAATACTGCTGGAGGCGGCGCGGCTGGATATAAGAAACGCCCCCGAAAGGGCGGAAAAGTGCGTAGATACCGCAATACATACGCTAAGAGACAGCGTGGACGATATAAGACTAGCGCTCAGGCAGGAACGTCCCGACGGCGCGGCGGCGGATATAGCCGAACTTAAAGCGCAGCTTGACAACTTCAGACTTGATTACGGAATAGAAACGTCTTTGGAAATTTCGGGCGACGCCGCGTTTATCTCTCCGGCAGTAATGACCTGCATACACGATAATATGCTGGAGGCGATGACAAACACGTTAAAGCACTCTGGAGCGGATAAATTTTCACTTGTTCTCAATATTATGAACAAAGCGATACGCGCCGAGCTTTCGGACAACGGCAGGCCCAAGGAGTTTTTTACAAAAGGAATGGGGCTTACCGCCATTGAAGAGCGCACAGGGCGGCTCGGAGGAAACTGCATTTTTTCCGCCCGTCCGGACGGATTTCATATAGTGATGATATTTAAGCAAAAATCAGCAGTAAGTGTGTAAAAGGGGAAAGGTTATGAACATTATAATTGCCGATGATGACGCGCTGATAAGAGAGGGGCTCAAAATAATACTCAGCTCGCAGCCGGATTTTAATATTGCGGGAACTGCCGATAACGGAAATGAAGCGGTATGCTTATGTGAAAAAAATAAGGTCGACGTTGCGCTGATGGATATAAGAATGCCGGAATGCGACGGTCTTACCGCCGCGGACAAAATGATACAAAATGGGCTGTGCCGTCCGCTTATGCTTTCCACCTTTGACGAAAAGGAATTTATCGTAAGAGCGCTGAAAATAGGAGTATGCGGATATATTTTGAAAAGCACTCCCACCGAAGGGATATTAAGCGCTGTCAGGACGGTCTATAACGGCGGCACGGTTTTTGAAGAGGATATACTGTCATATATACGGGAAAAGCTGGTCAGAGAGCAGGGCGGAGGCGCGATATTTGACCTGCTCACCGACAGAGAACTTGAAATAGTAAAGCTGATAGCGGAGGGAATGTCCAACCAGCAGATATCGGAAAAATTATATCTTTCCAACGGCACGGTCAGAAATTACATCAGTGTGATACTGGAAAAAACCGGACTCGGCCACAGAACGCAGATAGCGGTAAAATATCTGAAGGGGTAAACAAAAACACCTCCCCGTAATGCCTGCCACCCTTAGCGAAGAAATCTCAAAAACCGAATAGGATATCAAATCGGCGTGTCCGCTTGGACACGTCGATTTATATATTCTAAATGCTTACAGCGGACAAATTGCTGTCCGACTGTCGCTCGTCTTGAGCGGTTATATGTGCAGGACCTTAATTTACACATTCCTTTGCTGATTTTACATCCATTTTACAAACACACGATAACAGATTTGATTTTACAGGGCTATCATATAGCTGTACCCAAAAGGTAAATGAAAAAGCAAAGGAGAATTTTAAGATGAAGAAGATTTTGACATTAGCACTTACCGCGGCTTTAGCGGTATCGACGCTTGCCGGATGTTCCGGAAACCAAAAAAGCGGCACGGTAAACACCGACGGTTCTACCTCTATGGCGGACGTAATGGGAGCGTTGACCGAGGCTTTTAAGGGGAAAGAACCGAATATTACCGTCAATTACTCCGGCACAGGTTCAGGTTCGGGAATAAGCGGCGTTTTGGACGGCACCTGCGACATCGGGCTTTCCAGCCGTGAGCTTAAACAGGAAGAAATGGACAAAGGCGCGGTCGCACATACTGTCGCTTTAGACGGAGTTGCGGTCGTTTTGAACCCGAAAAATACCGTAACGGATCTGACTACGGAACAGATTGCGGACATCTTTACAGGTAAAATTTCAAGCTGGTCGGAGCTCGGCGGAACGGACGCGCCGATTGCGATATACGGGCGTGAGGACGGCTCGGGAACACGCAGCGCGTTTGAAGAGATCGTAGGAGTCGAGGGCAAGTGCGCATATACAAACGAGTATGGCTCTACCGGTGATGTTATAGGAAATGTTGCCTCCAACGAAAATGCGATAGGCTATGCCTCTCTCTCCGCTGTGGACAGCAGCGTTACCGCCGCAAAGGTGAACGGCGTTACACCGAGCGAGGCTACAGTCAAGGACGGCAGCTACACTATCCAACGCCCGTTTGTTATGGTCACAAAGAAAGATGTGGAGCTGTCCGAAGCGGCGCAGACATTCCTCGATTTTGCAATGAGCGAGGAAGCGGCAGAGTACATAGCGGCAGCGGGCGCTGTATATCCTAACTGATATGAAAAACGCAAAATTAAAAGCGGTAGAGAGAGCCATGCAGGTTCTCTTTACCCTATGCGGACTTGCGGCGGTCGGATTTGTACTGCTTATCACCGTTTACCTTGTAATTTCGGGCATTCCGGCAATTCAGAAAGTCGGTCTATTCGATTTCCTTTTCGGTCAGACCTGGGCGGCAAGTCAGGATCAGTACGGTATTCTTCCCCTTATCCTAACGTCGGTATACGGTACGGCGGGAGCTATCGTGATAGGCGTGCCGATAGGCTTTTTCACGGCGGTATTTCTCGCTAAAGTCGCGCCAAAAAAGATAGCGAATATAATACGTCCCGCCGTGAGCCTTTTGGCGGGGATTCCGTCGGTGGTCTACGGACTTGTGGGAATGTGCGTACTTGTGCCGGCGTTGCGAGAATGGCTGAATCTTCCCGCAGGGGACAGCCTGCTTGCGGCGATGATCGTCCTTGCCGTGATGATTTTGCCGTCCGTTATCTCTCTTTCCGAAACCGCTTTAGAGGCGGTGCCTAAAGAATACGAGGAGGCATCGCTCGCTCTCGGCGCGACAAAGCTGGAAACGTATTTTCGCGTTTTGGCTCCCGCGGCAAAAAGCGGCATTGCTGCGGCGGTGGTTTTAGGTATAGGACGGGCTATCGGCGAGGCAATGGCAATTATGATGGTGGCGGGAAATGTAGCAAATATGCCGGAGCTCACCCGTTCGGTGAGATTTCTCACGACAGGTATTTCGATAGAGCTGAACTATTCTCAAGACGGCAGCTTACAGCGGCAGGCGCTGTTTTCTATCGGACTTGTCCTGTTCCTCTTTATCATGCTGATAAACGCTTTTCTAAATCTGGTTCTGAAAAGAGAAAAGGAGCGCTGATATGAAGCGAAAAGTATATGAGATAATAGGTCGGATCCTTTTATACGGCTGTGCGGCGATAACGATCGGACTGCTGCTGTTTCTTATCGCGTATATCCTTTTTCGGGGTATCGGCGGGATAAGCTGGCAGTTTTTATCCACCTCGGAAAGCGTCATAAACGGCACAATAGGTATTCTTCCGGCAATAGAAAACACGCTTTTTGTGATACTGGTATCCCTTATCATAGCGCTTCCGTTAGGCGTTGGCGCGGCGATTTATCTGACGGAATACGCAAAAAACAAGCGGTTTGTGGCGGTTATCGAGTTTGCCTCGGAAACTCTCGCGGGTATTCCATCGATAATTTACGCACTTGTCGGTGTAATTATCTTCTGCACGGCGCTGAAACTGCAAAAGACGCTGCTGGCAGGTTCTCTGACACTGGTGATCATGATTTTGCCGACCATTATAAGGTCAACTCAGGAAAGCCTTAAAACTGTGCCGCAAAGCTATCGTGAGGGCGCTTTGGGACTAGGCAGCGGGAAATGGCATATGATACGCACGGTCGTGCTGCCGTCCTCCATTGAGGGAATAGTGACAGGGTGTATTCTTGCTGTTGGTCGCGTGGTGGGAGAAAGCGCGGTGCTGATGTATACGGCAGGTATGAGTATGGCAATGCAGAGCTTTTCCATTGACAGCATAGCCGGCGCGTCCGGTGCTACGCTCACCGTAGCGCTTTATCATTACGCAAAAGAAAACGCGGATTTTCAGGTCGCGTTTTCAATAGCGACGATACTTTTGATACTTACGGTGCTTATCAATTTTGCCGCGGCATTTCTCGGCAAAAAATTGAAAAGGAGCTGAATTATGACTGACACTGTAATTTCCGCAAAGCATTTAGACTTTTACTACGGCGAAACCCACGCTCTAAAGGATATCTGCCTTGATATTCCCGAGCATAATATTACAGCGCTGATAGGTCCTTCAGGCTGCGGAAAATCTACATTTTTACGAACTATCAACCGTATGAACGATCTTATAGAGGGTGTAAGAGTGACCGGGTCGCTGGCATATCGCAAAGAGGAGATATATGCCGCGGGTCGTGATGTGACGGCTCTTCGCAAAAATATCGGCATGGTGTTTCAAAAGCCGAACCCGTTCCCGATGTCGATATACGACAACGTAGCGTACGGACCGCGTACCCACGGAATCCGCGCCAAAGCAAAGCTCGACGAAATCGTTGAGCAATCTCTTCGGGACGCGGCTATTTGGGACGAAGTCAAGGACAGGCTTAAAAAGAACGCGCTCGGGCTGTCGGGCGGACAGCAGCAAAGGCTTTGTATTGCTCGCGCATTATCGGTAAAACCCGACGTTCTTCTTATGGACGAGTCCACCTCGGCTCTCGATCCTATCTCTACCTCCAAAATTGAAGATTTGGCTATGGAGCTTAAAAAGGATTACACTATAGTCATTGTCACTCACAATATGCAGCAGGCGGTGAGGATATCGGATAAAACGGCGTTTTTTCTTTTGGGCGAGCTGATAGAATTCGGCGACACCGAGAAAATGTTTTCTCAGCCGGAGGACAAGCGCACCGAGGACTACATCACAGGGAGGTTCGGATAATGAGGACAAAATTTGACGAACAGCTTAATACTTTGGGACAGGAGCTTATCAAAATGGGCTCGCTGTGCGAAGAGGTCATTTCTCTTGCGGCGTCCGCTCTTATTCAAAAGGACGACGCGCTCGCGGCGAAGATCGCTCCGCTTGACCACGAGATAGATGAAAAGGAACGGCAGATCGAATCTATGTGCCTGCGGCTTTTACTCCAGCAACAGCCGGTGGCACGGGATCTCAGGCAAATATCCGCCGCCTTAAAAATGATAACCGATATGGAGCGTATCGGCGATCAGGCGGAGGAAATAGCGGAGATACTGCCGTTTTTGAATGACAGAACATTGCCCGAACATATCAAAATTCGGGAAATGGCAAAGGCGACCATCAAAATGGTAACGGACAGCGTGGACGCCTATGTGAAGCAGGACACGATCATTGCCGAGGCGGTCATTGCCTCCGACGACATCGTGGACGATTATTTCAAGGATATAAAAAGCAGTCTTATCTCGCTTATCGCGCAAAATCCAACCGAGGGAGAATATGCCCTTGACCTTTTGATGGTGGCAAAATATTTTGAGCGAATAGGAGATCACGCCACAAATATTGCAGAATGGGTGTTGTTTTCCGTCACAGGAGAAAAAAGCGCACAGCCGCCGACAGGTTGAAAAAAGCATGAAAATGTGCTATGATAATATGGATTTGTGCAGGCCGTCATTTGCTTGCTCAGCTTGTCGAAAAACCTCCCTGCGGTCGGATTTTTCGACAAGCTGACCAAAAAATTGGCAAGTATGCAAAACATACTCGCCAATTTTTGCCGCTCTACGAGCGGCACTTATCACTAATGAGGGTGAAAACCCTGATGGTTTTCCCCTCATACTCCTCTTTCCTTCCGGCTTTTGAACACTTTTTCTACAGCCTGTGCAGGCAGTCATTTGCCTGCTTTTCATTCCTTGAAAGGAAGTGAATATATTGATATACTGCGTTGAAGACGACAGCGGTATCCGTGATTTAATGATATATACCTTGAACGCCGCGGGATTTGAGTCAAAGGGCTTTTCGGACGGTGCGTCCTTTTGGGAGGCTTTGCGCGAGAATACCCCGGAGCTGGTGCTTCTTGATATTATGCTCCCCGGAGAAGACGGCATAAGCATCTTAAAACGGCTGAGGGAAAGCGGCAATAATGTGCCTGTCATTATGGCTACTGCCAAAGGGACCGAATATGACAAGGTGATAGGGCTTGACCTCGGCGCGGACGATTATCTTGCAAAACCTTTTGGCATGATGGAAATGCTGTCCCGTGTAAAAGCGGTACTCCGCCGTGTTTCTCCGCTTTCTCAAAGCGAGGTGCTGAATCTGGGCGGTATCAGTATGGATACGGCACAGCACATTGTAATAGCAGACGGAACACGGATAGAGCTTACCTATAAGGAATACGAACTGCTACGAAAATTTATGGAAAATCCCGGACGGGTGTTTACTCGCGACCAACTTCTCGCAAGTATATGGGGCGACTCTTATATAGGAGAGACCCGCACGGTAGACGTTCATATCGGCACACTGCGGAGCAAGCTGGGACGCTGCGGCGACTGCATTGAGACCGTGCGCGGCGTCGGTTATCGGTTAGGGGCGGAGAAATGACAAAACGAATTTTCAGGTCTATATGTCTTGTGGCGATAGCGGTTTTTCTTGCCTGTGTAGTACTCTTTCTCTGTGTGCTTTATGATTATTTCGGAAATGTTCAGCAAAACGGGTTAAAGACGCAAACAGAGCTTGCGGCGCAGGGCGTCGAGGCTGTTGGCGCGGAATATTTTGAGGGACTTTCCCCAAAAGATTACCGTATCTCATGGATAAGTGCGGACGGCAAAGTGCTTTACGACAGCGAAGCGGACTTGTCCGAAATGGAAAATCACCTTGAGCGCGAGGAGATAAAGGAGGCGCTTGAATCAGGCTATGGCGAAAGCTCGCGCTACTCAGCAACGCTTATGGAGCGCACACTTTATAGCGCAAAAAGGTTGTCCGACGGAACAGTAGTCCGACTTTCTGTCGCGCAAAGTACGCTCTTGATGCTGCTTCTCGGAATGATGCAGCCGCTTGTCGTGATAATCCTTATCGCGATTGTGCTGTCGATGTTTTTAGCGTCGCGGCTGTCGAAAAAAATAGTAAAGCCGCTTAACAGCCTTGACCTTGACGACCCGCTTTCAAACGAGGGATACGACGAATTGTCACCGCTGCTCCGCCGTATAGATACCCAGCAGCGACAAATCAAAAATCAAGCTGACGAACTCAGAAAAAGGCAGGAAGAATTTGAAGCCGTTACCGAAAATATGTCGGAGGGGATAGTCGTCCTTAATACAAAGGGCGAGATCCTAAGCATAAACCGCGCGGCGGAAAAGCTATTTGACGTTTCACATGACTGCGTCGGGCAGCATATGCTGTCTGTCAATCGCAGCGCCGAAATATCCGACCTTATTTCTCAAATAGAAAAAGGCATACGCGTGGAGAGAACGCTTGAATTAAAAGGCAGAAAATACCGGTTAGATATAAGTCCTGTATCGGAGGATGAAAAAGTTACTGGCGCTGTTCTTTTAATGCTCGATGTTACGGAAAAAGAGCAGGCGGAGCAAATGCGCCGAGAGTTTACCGCTAATGTTTCCCACGAACTCAAAACGCCGCTGCATACCATCGCGGGGTGCGCGGAGCTTTTGGAAAACGGCATGGTGCGCCCCGAAGATACGGCGAGGTTCTATTCTCAAATCAGCAATGAAACCGGCCGCATGATCGCTTTGGTGGAAGATATTATACGCCTTTCCCATTTGGACGAGGGCGCGGAGGATATGAAACGGGAGCGCGTCGATCTTTATGATCTGGCTGCCCAAACGGTGAAGTCACTTTCCCGCGAGGCGGAAAATGTCGGTGTTTCCGTCAGCATTGAGGGCGAAAACGCCGTGGTAGTCGGCGTACCGCAGCTTCTTGAGAGCATTGTTTATAACCTTACAGACAACGCGATAAAATATAACCGTCAGGGCGGAACAGTAAAAGTATCGGTAGAATGCCTTTCGGACGGCGTCTGCCTTTCGGTATCCGATACGGGGATCGGTATTCCGCGCGAACATCAGGAGCGCATTTTCGAGCGGTTCTACCGAGTTGATAAAAGCCGTTCCAAAGAGCTTGGCGGTACAGGTTTGGGATTATCCATCGTCAAACACGCAGCAAGACTCCATAATGCGAAAATAGAGCTGCAAAGCGTTGAGGGAGAAGGCACGACGGTAAAGGTCACTTTCCCGATAGCAGGGGATGAATAATGTGATATATTAAAGTAAAAGACCGCGGCGATAGAACGCGGTCTTATAAGCTTTATTACATTTTGTATAGAACGGATTATTATACATTACACTTTTGAATGCGACAAGGAGTCCATAGAGAGGGAATTCTGACGCTTCACATAACACATCTCCCTCAAGGAATTTCCTTGAGGGAGATGGATAAAACTTAATTCTCCGTTAATCATATCACGCTAACGGGAGGTGTAATGTTTAGAAGATCAATTACTTGAGCTCTGCAAAATACTTGATAGTCCTTACCATCTGAGAGGTGTAGGAGTTCTCGTTGTCATACCAGGAAACTACCTGTACTTCGTACAGATCGTCAGCGATATGGGAAACCATAGTCTGAGTAGCGTCAAACAGAGAACCGAACTTCATACCGATAACGTCGGAAGAAACGATAGGATCCTCGTTGTAGCCGTAAGACTCGGAAGCAGCAGCCTTCATAGCGGCGTTGATGCCTTCCTTGGTGATGTCGCTGCCCTTAACAACTGCGGTAAGGATAGTGGTAGAACCGGTGGGGACCGGAACTCTCTGTGCGGAGCCTATCAGCTTGCCGTTCAGCTCGGGAATAACCAGACCGATAGCCTTAGCAGCACCGGTGGAGTTAGGAACTATGTTAGCAGCGCCGGCTCTTGCTCTTCTCAGGTCGCCCTTTCTGTGAGGACCGTCAAGGATCATCTGGTCGCCGGTGTAAGCATGGATAGTGCTCATGATACCGCTCTGGATAGGAGCATAATCGTTAAGAGCCTTAGCCATAGGAGCGAGGCAGTTGGTGGTGCAGGAAGCAGCCGAGATGATGGTATCATCGGGGGTAAGAGTGTTCTCGTTTACGCTGTAAACGATGGTCTTGAGGTCATTGCCTGCGGGAGCGGAAATAACGACCTTCTTAGCGCCTGCGTCGATGTGAGCCTGAGATTTCTCCTTTGAGCAGTAGAAACCGGTGCACTCAAGTACAACGTCTACGTCAAGCTCGCCCCAGGGAAGCTCAGCAGCCTTAGCCATAGCATAAATTTTAAGGGTCTTGCCGTCTACAGTGATAGTGCCTGCCTCATCATCAGCAGAAACCTCATGAAGATTATCGCCTATCTTGCCGCAGTAACCGCCCTGAGCGGTATCATACTTGAGAAGATGAGCAAGCATTGAGGGCTTGGTAAGATCGTTGATAGCAACTATCTCATATCCCTCTGCGCCGAACATCTGTCTGAACGCAAGACGACCGATACGGCCAAATCCGTTAATAGCAACTTTAACTGACATTGGAATATTCCTCCTAATATTTCTCGGACATGCCTGTCCGTATTTTTACATCTTATATTATACATAATTTTTCCGCTTTTATCAAGAGGTTTGATAATTTTTTATCAAAAAAAGCAAATTAAATGATATAAATTTTTCGGATAGAAATTTGTGCATTTTTACCAAATGGCTTGATTTTATACGATGATTTTGGTATAATTAAAACGGCAAAGATCCCCGTATTATGCCAAAAGCCGCAAAAAAACACGAGGAGATAATAAATGAAGCTGTATGTTACCGACCTTGACGGCACATTGTTTAACCATAAGGCGCAGATAAGCATTGTTTCACGAGATATTCTGAACCGCGAAATAAAAAACGGAGCGTCTGTAACCTATGCTACCGCCCGTTCCCTGTCAAGCGCCTCGGCAAAGACCACGGAGGTAAATTTCGATCTTCCTGTAATAGTATATAACGGCGTGTTTATAGTAGACCCGAAGTCAAAAAAGCAACTTATAAGCCATTATTTCAGTGAAGATTCAAAAAGAACCGCCTCAGAATTTTTTACAGAGCATGAAGAATCCCTGCTCGTATATTCCTATATTGACGGTATAGAACATGTCAGTTGGCTTAAAAGCTCGATAAGCGCCGGCGTCAAGCGTTATATTTCCGATCGAAAAGGAGATCCCAGGCTCAGAGAATGCGGCGCATTTAACGAGCTTTTTGAGGGCGATGTGTTTTATATAACGCTTATCGACCCGAAAACGTCTATGGAAGCGCTGGACGAGGTGTTTTACAATAAAAACGGATTTACGCGAAATTATCAGGCGGATACATATAATACAAAAGAATACTGGTATGAAATATTTTGCGAGGGCGTATCAAAAGCTAATGCCGTCGCCGAGCTGAAAGCTTTGTTAGGCGCTGACGAGGTCATTGCATTCGGCGATAACGTAAACGACCTCCCTATGATAAAAAATGCCGACCGAGGATATGCCGTAGCTAACGCGGCGCATGAGCTTAAGCAGGCAGCTTACGGCGTGATACGCAGTAACGAGCAATCCGGAGTGCCTGTATTTATCGCAAATGATTGCTGCAAGGTATGGGACTATCAGCGTCACAACGAGATCGAACCGGCCGACGCGGATAAATTTTCGCGTTGCCTTGCAGCGTATGTTCCTGATAATGACGGAATAGGAACATTAAACGAAAAGCAGATACATTCCGTGCTGAAAAGCTACTTTGCGGTCACCGCATATGATAAGGAAATAAAAATAGGAAATTTTTATGCCGATCTGGTCACGGAAAACGGCATTTTTGAGATACAGACAGGTAATTTCAAGAATCTTGTAAATAAACTGGACAGCTTTTTACAGGCTGTGCATGTAACCGTGGTGTACCCTTTTCATAAGATAACACGGCTGAATTACGTCGACGCTTCTACCGGAGAGCTGTTAAAGACGGGCAGAAAGACCGTGCATAACAGCCTGACCGATTTCTTTTTGGAGCTGTATAGGATAAAGCAATATCTCAACGATCCCAATCTGACCGTATGTATCGCGGAGCTTTCGGTGGATAATTACCGGTTTACCAAAAAGGACATGAAACGCCGAAAAAGCGACAGAAAAATATCGGTTCCGGTTTCGCTGGAAAATCTTATATTTTTGGAGGACAGCAGCAGCTATAAAAGGTTTATCCCGAACGAGCTTTCCGACCGATTCACCCGCAAAGAGCTTGCCGGACTGCTGAAAACCTGCGACGCATCGCTGTTTATCGAAATAATGAAAGATGTCGGGTTGATAGATTTTGCGGGTAAAAAAGGCAACGAATACTTGTTTATAAGAACAGATAAATAGAGGTATACGGGAACCGAGACCGAGCCGTCTCACGATACCGCCTACGCTTTTCGCCATGAAATTTCATTTTTTGTAAAAACTTTTCCTTTGTTTGAATTATCCGGCAGATAATGCAAAAAATGAAAATGAAAGGCGGGACAACGTATGAATTGGAATAATTTTACCGAAAAAGCTAACGAAGCGTTAAATGAAGGGCTGGAGCTCGCGTCGCGGCTGGGGCATACCTATATCGGCAGCGAGCATATCCTGTACGGTCTTACCAAAACTCCGGCCAGCGCGGCATATTCAATACTTCACATGGGAGGTATTACCGAAGAAATGACCGCTAAACGGCTGGAGTCGATAAAGGGCAGGGCAAACGCGCAGCCGCTCTCCGCAAGCGACCTTACTCCGCGCAGCAAAAGAATACTCGAAAACGCTGTTATATTATCCCGCACCGCAGGAAAAAAGCTCGCCGGAACAGAACATCTGCTGAAAGCAATAATCGCAGACGCCGACTGTTACGCCTGCATTTTCTTAAAAGAGGCGGGAATGGACCTTTATTCGGTGTACACCGACAAACGCAGACCGCGTAATTTGGAAGAAAATGCCAAGCACCGCAGAACGCAGCTTTCTCAGACACTGCGAAAATACGGAAAGGACCTTACCGAATGCGCAGAAGACCTCGATCCGTGCCTTTGCCGTGAAAAGGAGACCGAAAGAGTTATAGGGATTTTACTGCGTCGGCTGAAAAATAATCCTTGCCTTGTCGGAGAGCCGGGCGTAGGAAAGACCGCCGTGGTAGAGGGTTTGGCAAAAAGAATATCCGACGGAAACGTACCCGATGAGCTTAAAAACAAGCACATCTATATGCTGGACCTCAGTTTGCTGCTGGCAGGAGCAAAATACCGCGGTGATTTTGAAGAGCGCTTAAGCAACGTACTGGCGGAAATTTCCGCGTCTGACAACATGATACTGTTTATAGATGAAATACACAATATTATCGGCGCAGGCGCGGCAGAGGGCGCGATAGACGCCGCGAATATAATGAAACCTATGCTTGCCCGCGGTGAGATACATCTTATCGGAGCTACCACCACAGCGGAATATAAAAAATATATCGAAAAGGACAGCGCCTTAGAGCGCAGGCTTCAGCCGGTCACGGTCGATGAGCCGGACGAGAAAGACGCAGTAAAAATACTGTTCGGGTTAAGAGAAAAATATGAACAGCATCATGAGCTTACAATATCCGACGACGCAATAACTTCCGCAGTAGCTTTATCCAAAAGATATATTACCGACAGATTTTTGCCGGATAAAGCGCTCGACCTTATAGACGAGGCGGCGTCAACATTAAGGCTGAGGCAGGAAAACGGCAATATAGCGCTTTCCTCCGAGGATATATGCAAAACAGTATCGGTAATTACAGGCATACCGCTGGGCAAGCTTGAGCAGACTCAGACGGAAAAGCTGTTCAGTCTGGAAAACGAACTCAAACAGACGGTCATCGGTCAGGACAACGCCGTAAGGACGGTAGCGTCCGCGGTCAGGAGAAACCGTGCCGGACTGTGTGACGATAACCGTCCGATAGGCTCGTTTATTTTCCTCGGAGGGGGAGGGGTAGGAAAAACTCACTGCTGCAAAGCGATAGCGCGCTGTGTTTTCGGCAGCGAAAAGGCGATGATAAAGCTGGATATGTCGGAATATTCTGAGCCGCATTCCATTTCAAAGCTGATAGGCTCACCCGTAGGATATTCCGGCCACGACGAAGGGGGATTTCTCACCGAAGCGGTACGGCGGAAACCGTACAGCGTGGTAGTTTTTGACGAGATAGAAAAAGCGCACAGCGATATTTTTGATTTGCTGCTGCAAATACTGGAGGACGGCACGCTGACCGATTCTGCCGGAAGAAAAACGGATTTTTCAAATACGGTGATGATCCTTACCGGCAATATCGGCGCGGATATCATAAACGGAAAAAGCTCCTTGATAGGCTTTTCGGAAAAGCAAAGCAGCGATCTCTCCCGTATAAACGAGGAGATGAAAAAGCATTTTCGCTCCGAATTGCTGGGCAGAATAGACGAGATAGTACCGTTTACGCCTCTTTCAAAAGATGATCTGTACCGAATATGCTGTATAATGCTTTCAGAGCTTGGAGGCAGATGTGAAAAGCAGGGGATAAGCCTGTTCTGGACAGAACGGCTGGCAAGGCATATATCCGAAAAAGCCTTCGGACTGGACGGCGGAGCGCGGCCTTTGAGAAAGCTCATTGCCGGGGAAATAGAAGATATAATTTCGCTTGGGATAATAGACGGAAGTTTTTATAAATCAAGACGGATCACCGCCGATTATTCTAAAAGCGAGGACAGAATTACCGTCTGCGCGGCGTCTGATCCGCTGATGATAACGCAGCTTGCCGGTCAGACTTCCGTGGGATAAATATAAAAAAAGCATGAAAAATCATTCATGCTTTTTTTGATATCAGCTTTTTTTACGTCTTGCTTCGTCCTTGGCTCTGAGCTCATTATCAAGTATCTTTTTGCGGATACGGATATTATTCGGAGTGACCTCCACCAGTTCGTCGTCGTTGATAAATTCCAAACTTTCCTCAAGGCTCATTCTGCGGTAGGGGATAAGCTTTAACGCGTCGTCGCTGCCGGAAGCGCGGGTATTGGTAAGATGTTTTTTCTTGCAGACGTTTACGCATATATCGCCGGCTTTCGGAGAAACGCCTACTACCATTCCCTCGTACACATCGACACCCGCGTCTATAAACAGCGTTCCTCTTTCCTGCGCGTTAAACAGTCCGTATGTTACGGCAGTGCCGGATTCAAAAGCTATCAAAGCGCCCTCCGCACGAGTGGGGATAGCTCCGATATACGGCTTATAGCTGTCAAAAATCGAATTCATAACGCCTTCGCCCTTGGTGTCGGTAAGAAATTCGCTTCTGTAGCCGAAAAGTCCTCTTGACGGTATCAGAAATTCCAGCCTGGTCCTGTTCCCGATAGGTGACATTTTTACAAGCTCCGCCTTTCGTACTCCCATTTTTTCCATGACAGAGCCGACAGCGCTTTCCGGTACGTCTATAACAAGACGCTCGATAGGCTCACAGCGCACGCCGTCTATTTCCTTGAATAAAACTCTCGGCGTACTGACAGACATTTCATAACCCTCGCGCCGCATCGTTTCAATAAGAATAGACAGGTGCATCTCTCCGCGTCCGGCAACATTGAAAGAATCCGCGTCCTCGCTGTCGGTAACTCTCAGGGATACGTCTTTGAGCAGCTCTCTGTGAAGTCTTTCGCGTATCTGGCGCGAGGTGACGAATTTTCCCTCACGTCCGGCAAACGGACTGTCGTTTACGGAAAATGTCATTTCCACCGTGGGCTCGGTAATTTTTACAAAGGGAAGCGGGTCGGGATTATCGACGGCGCAGATAGTTTGTCCGATAGTCACGCCCTCGATCCCCGAAAAGCATACGATGTCGCCGATAGAAGCCTCAGTCACCGGCTGGCGGTTCATGCCGTCAAAGGTATACAGGCTTACTATTTTTGACTTGAACGGAGCGACCGTTCCATTATAATCGCATACCGTGACCTCTTGATTTTGTCTTATCACGCCGCGTTCTATTCTTCCTATAGCGATACGTCCGACATAATCGTTGTAATCAATAGAAGAAACAAGCACCTGAAGATCCCCGTCGGGGTCGCCCTCGGGACAGGGGATGTGTTCTATGATGGAATCGAACAGCGGCCGAAAATCCTCTCCCATCGAGTCGGGCGAGTAGGAGGCAACGCCGTTCCTGCCGGAGCAGAATATCACAGGACTGTCAAGCTGCTCTTCGGTAGCGTCAAGGTCCAGCAGCAGCTCCAGCACTTCGTCAACAACTTCGTGATTTCTCGCGTCAGGCCTGTCGGTCTTGTTGATAACAGTGATAAGCGGCAGCTTTAATTCAAGCGCCTTTTGCAGCACAAACCGAGTTTGCGGCATAGTACCCTCAAAGCTGTCCACTAAAAGCAAAACGCCGTTTACCATTTTAAGTATGCGTTCTACCTCACCGGAAAAATCCGCATGGCCGGGAGTGTCAACGATGTTTATTTTTATATCCTTATATTTTACCGCCGCGTTTTTTGCAAGAATAGTTATGCCACGCTCACGTTCCAGCTCGTTGTTGTCCATTACGCGGTCTACGACCTCCTGATTATCCCTGAAAACGCCGCCTTGCTTTAGCATTTCATCTACCAGAGTGGTCTTGCCGTGGTCTACGTGAGCTATAATAGCGATATTTCTAAGATCCTCTCTTTTCAACTTTCTTTCCCTCTCCTTTGTACACTTATATAAATATTATCTGTATCATTATACAACTTTTTGACGTGTTTTTACTAGATTATTTTTTAATAATTCTGCATAAACCGGCACGGAATTTATTGTAGATTTTTCACAAACAGCTTGTACATTTCCTATACAGGAAAAATGCCCCGGCGAACCGGGGCAAGGGATCAGTTACAACCGCAGCCGCAGCCGTCGTTGTTGTTATTATTGCAGCCACAGTTGCCTATGCTGTTGCAGCCGCATCCGCAGCCTCCGTTGTTGCTGAACAGGAGAATAAGGATGATGATCCACCAGTAGTTAGAGTTGCACATAAGAGAAAACCTCCATATAATTTTTTCGAGCGTTTGTTTTCGCTCACAGTACATAATATGCCGTTAGCTAAAATCTGCTACCGCAGTCTTGACACCGGACGGGTTTTCTGATAAAATATTTACTGTAAAAAATGAACAGAGGTGTTTTATATGAACAAAAAGGTGATCGCGGGATTTCTTTCGGCGGCTTTAGCAGTGTGTCTTATCGGCTGTTCGTCGGAAAGCGGCGTTTCTTCAAACGTTACCGCTCCCACCGCGTCTGTAGAAGGGAATATAGGCGAGGTAAAGCTTAACGACGGCGATCTTTATGCGGTAATTTCGATAAAGGACATGGGCGATATAACCGTAAAGCTGTATCCTGACGCCGCGCCGAAAGGCGTTGATAATTTCGTAAAGCTCGCAAACGACCATTTTTACGACGGAAAAACATTTCACCGTATAATGGCGGATTTTATGGCGCAGGGCGGCGCTGCCGATAATGATTCGGAATATGAAGAATTCGGCATCGAAACGAATTATTCCATGCGGCATTTTTACGGTGCGCTTTGCTACGCCAATGCGTTGGGAAAAAATACTACACAGTTTTATATAGTTAATTCCAAGACGCCGCAAGATCCGGAGAATTACAGCATTCCTACAATTGATAACAATATCCAAATGTATGCCGATATGGCAAACTCTGCCGAGCAGGGAAGCGACGAGTACAATTATTATATGTTCTACTCGGATTATTACTCAAAAATTAAGGATTTTATAAACAATCTGTCCGATGAGGCGGCGGAAAAATATAAAAAAGTCGGCGGAGTTATGTCCCTTGACGGAAATTATACCGTGTTTGGTCAGACGGTAGACGGATTTGACGTACTGGATAAGCTGTCTGCGGTCGAGGTAGAGGAGAATGCACAGGGAGAAAAGAGTAAACCTGTAAACGATGTTTTCATTGAAACTGTAACAATAAAGACATACGGCGAGGAAAGCTGAACCTTTCCAAGCTTTTCAAAAGTGGACTGATTAAGAAAAAACAGTATCCGCGCTTGTCCATAAATTCAGCGCTTTGACGGCTCACGCGGCTATATAAACTTGTCAAAGCGCTTTTTTATGCAATTATGTACACATTGTGTTATTGACATAAAAGGGCTTTTGTGATACTATAAAAATGAATTATTTGTTTTATCCTGAGATAATTTTTATTACTGAGGGGGATCATTAACATGGAAAATAAAGAGAAAAGCGGTAAAAGCAAACGAACGACTACAGAAAAAGAAAATGTTCATTCCGGACATCGCAGCAGATTGCTTTCAAAGCTGAAGAATAACAGTCCGGACGTTTTGGAAACGCATGAGCTGCTGGAGATACTTCTGTTCAGCGCGAACAAGAGGGTGAATACTAATCCGATCGCGCACGCTCTTATAAATAAATTTGGCTCGCTTATGGGAGTACTTAATGCCGGCGAAAGCGAGCTGCTTACCGTTGACGGCGTTGGAAACGCCACGGTACAGCTTATAATTTCGGTTCGCGCTATAATGGACAGAGCGCTCAAAGAGAAAGTAAAGATAGGCGAAAATTTGAGTGAAACAGAAGATATAAAGGCATATTGCAGCGGGCTTTTCAAGACGGTCGATCATGAAGAAGTGCGGATGATCTTCCTTGACAATGAATTCAGAGTTTTAAGCCAGGACCTTATAGGCACCGGCAATACAAACGCCGTATTTACAGATGTCTTTAACATTATAAACAAAATCGCCGAAAAAAGAAGCACGATAGTAATTTTAACTCATAATCACCCCAGAGGCACAGAGCTTCCGTCGCGTGAGGACAGGCAGTTGACCCGCAGTTTGTTCAGCGTACTGGATAAATCAGGTGTCTATCTGGCAGATCATGTTATAGTAGGTATGGACGGAGTATATTCAATGGCGGAAAATAAGTCCTGTCCGGACATCTGGGGATAATAACAGGAGAGCTTGTTTTTATACACGTAATTGCGTAAAATTATTATTTTGCGAAATTAAGGGGGAGGGAAAAACCGAAAATGACTCCGGATATGAAAAAACGCGCTAATATGGCAGATGCGCCGGAATGTCTTAAAGAATACCTCAACTATCTGACCGCTATTAAAAACCGCTCGCAGCTGACTGTTATAAATTATTACAGCGACTTAAAACTGTTCTTCAAATATCTTATGGTAACTTACGGTCATGTACCGGACGATACGGATTTTGATGATATAGATATCTCCGCTATAGATGAATCGCTTATCAAAAACGCTACGCTCAACGACGCGCTCGGCTTTTTGTATTTTACTATCAATGAACGTTCCAACCGTGACAAAGCGCGCGCCAGAAAAGCCGTAGCTCTCCGACAGTTTTATAAATATCTCACAAATAAAAAGAATTGGTTCAAATCAAGCCCTATGGTCAATCTGGAGCTGCCGTCTCCGAAAAATGCTTTACCTAAGCATCTCACACTTAACGAGAGCGAACAGCTTTTGACTGAAGGCTTTTCCGACATGAAGGATTGGCAGGACCACCGCGATTTCTGCATGACGGTTTTTTTTCTTAACTGCGGAATGCGTCTAAGCGAGTTAGTAGCTATAGACCTTAACGATATAATACATAATACCGAAACCGACAGCTCTACCGGCGAACAGATATCCTATTACTCTGTTAAAGTGCTTGGTAAAGGAAATAAAGAACGTATAGTGTATCTGAACGACCAGTGTGTAGCCGCATTGAAAAATTATACGCAATTACGTCCCGAAATAAAAGGCGAAAACGCTTTATTTGTAAGCAAATTCGGTAAACGTATCTCAAACCGCCGCGTTGAACAAATAATCGAAGCCCGGCTTAAAATGTGCGGCTTATCCGGCAAAGGCATTTCCGTACATAAATTAAGGCATACTGCCGCGACTTTAATGTATCAGAACGGCGTTGACGTTCGTGTACTTAAAGAAGTTCTGGGTCACGAAAACCTTAATACTACACAGATATATACTCATGTTGTAAATCAACAGATGCGTGACGCGGTAAATAAAAATCCTATTTCAGAGGCTGTTACGGTAAAAGATATAAAAAACAGCGACAACAAATAAACCTATTCCCTGCCGACGGATACACGATCCGCTTTAAGTGTATCCGCCAAAGCGGGGATATTTTTGTTTGTGCAAAATTCACTAAATCCAATACCGTTTTTTAAGCACTTTGTCAATTGTTAAAAGATTGCGGTTATGATAAGATAAAAATGTTAAATGATGTATTTCGTTTAATTTGTTCTACTTTATTTTTAATTTTATGGAGGTGTTCAAATGAAATTCAACAGAGCTATAGCCGGTATTTTGGCAGTGTGCTCGGTTATTTCACTTTCTGCGTGCTCCGGCAGCGGCACTACGCAGGAATCGCAGCAACAAACGACCGCTTCTGATACTTCGTCCGTCGATGATGATATCAGAAACCCTGTAGACGTAAGCGACATCAGTCTTGACGTCACCGAAAATGATATCGAGCCTGCGGAGTTATCATATCTCGGCGTTTACGATTTGACAGTTGCGGGAGATATCAAGCCTGCTTACAAATATTTTCAAGAGAATTATGACTGCTCTATAAAGGCCAAGGTCGTAGGTTCCGACGCGATACAGCCGCGTCTTACCGCTATGATAGCTTCAGATGAATCGCCCGACCTTATCGACTACAGCGAAAACGTGTTCCCGCTGATGATGTCCAAATCCATGCTGACTCCGCTGGACGATTATATCGATCTGAGCTCTCCGCAGTGGTCCGGACTTGAACAGTATATAAATAAGTACAAATGGGGCGGTCACAACTATTATTATCCGTGGAATTTTACCGCTTCTCCCTATTTTCTGATCTATAACCGCGGACTGTTCAGCGAGCTGAATCTTCCCGACCCCAAAGAGCTTTACGATTCCGGAGATTGGGATTGGGACGCGCTCAAGGGCATTTTGCAGGATTTCGTTGATTCCGAGGAAGGAAGAAACGGACTGTACGGATACACCGCGACCTCATTCTTTGACAGCACCGGCGTTCCGCTTATCTCTATAGATGAAAACGGTATGCTGGAATCCAATCTCGTTGACGCTAATATCGAGAGAGCCGCAAACTTCATGCAGGACCTTAAGAGAGAGGAACTTACTATCACTCCTACCGATTATATCAATGTAAGCAAGGAGCCGATAGTAGAAGGCATGTCGGCATTCCAGGCAATGGGAACCTGGATAATAACCGACTATTCCAAGCTGATGACTAAGGATCCCTCGCTGGATATATTCTTTGTACCCTTCCCCAGAGATCCTCAGGCTGATAAGTATTATGTTACGATGAACGCTTTCGGTTATCTTGTTCCGGCAGGTGCAAAGCACGTTGAGCAGGCTACTGTATTTATCAACTGCTGCCGTCTGAGCAAGACCGACGAAGCTCTTATCGAAACGACCAAGGAAAGCATTATGAAGGATAAGGAATATACCGAAGAACAGTATGATTTCCTTGTAGGCTTTGAGAATATAGCTGACTATAACGGCGTAGTGGACGAGCCTTACGGCATGGATACCGAATCCGCCGACGTTCTCAGACAGATGATAGATAATGTCGTATTCACGATGGGTGATACCGAGCTTAACGCTAAAAGCTGGACTCAGATGAGAGAAGAAAACAGCGGCGTTATCAACGCACAGGTCGAATATTATAACGGCCTTATCACCAACAGCAACGGTATGGCTCCGTCTGACAGCTCCGAAGCGGCGTAATTCAACGCTTTAATTTCCCGATCACAAAAACCACCTCAAAAGTATCTGACTTTTGGGGTGGTTGTTTTATGTTGAATGATTCGATAAAAAACGCGCCGATGAGCTGTTCACCGAGCGCGTTATATATATTCTCCGTCGGCGGTGCGAACTCTGACTTCACCGGCGTTTACGGTAAATTCACCGTTTTCGTTTTCGCATACAAGCGCGCCGTTCATATCAATAGATTTTGCGAACGCCCGTATATTCTCACCGTTAAGTAAAAATGATACCTCTTTTCCGAGCGTTATACAGCGGCTGCGGTATTCGTCTATTACGGTCGAGCGATCCAGCGACAGCAATTCGTCACAGTTTTTTAATACCGATTCAGCCGCAGTCAGCTTATCCGGCTTTTTTTTGCAAAGAGAATAAACCGACGCCGCGTGATCCAGTCCGGCGGCCTGAAAAAAATCCGCGGACTGTCCGAGATTAAGTCCCATTCCGCAAATTACAAATCTTCCGTTCGTATCGGAACCTTTTATTACGCTCTCGCATAAGATACCACAGACCTTGCTCTTATTGCAGATTATGTCATTTGTCCATTTTATCCCGAATTTAAGCTTGCACAGCGACTCAAACGTCCGGCATACCGCCACCGCGCTTATTATAGTCATAAATATAGGATCGGCAAGTCTGCTGTAAAGCACCGACAGCGCCAGCATGCCGCTGTTCGCCTGCCAGACATTGCCTTGTCTGCCGCGTCCGGCGGTCTGCAATTGAGCGATTACGGCGTCTCCGTCGGAAAGCTCGCCGACATTCTGCCGCATGTATGTATTTGTTGAGGGCAGTTCGTCAAAAATCAGGACTTTATGCCCTGCAAGCTCAAGCGTACGCATCCAGATCTATCGCGACGATGTTCATTGTTATCTGCTTATCCGATGATATCGTCAGAACGCCGTAGGTCGGCGGACGTTTATCCCGCGGAGAATCAATGCTTCCGGGATTCATAACATATATTCCGTCAATAAGTTCTGTCCGATAAAGATGTGTGTGACCGTACAAGGCAATCTGACAGCCGTTTTGCTTAGCAACGTTTATAAGCTCTTCGAGCCCCATATGAACATGCTGCTCATGACCGTGAACACAAAGTATCTTTATTCCGTTTGCGTTAGCGATACGAACGGTTTTATTATCCGCATAATCGCAATTGCCCCTGACAAATAAAAAGCTCTTTTCGGGATGCAGATTTCTTACATCGTTAAACTCGTGTTCACCGTCGCCGAGATGTATGAACGCGTCGGCGTCCAAATTTTTCTCGACAACGTATTTCAGTTTGTGGTAGTTTCTGTGCGTGTCAGAACAGACTACAATTTTCATAGATTAAAACCCCTTTTTGAGTTGACCTCACATGCTTAGTATACCATGTTTAGCCGATTCTGTCAAGTTGAAAACCCGCCGCTTTGAATATCGGCAGCGGTAAAAATAACTCGCAGATACATAAGAGAACATTCATAAATCAGAATAAATTAAATATAATTTAAGGAGGAAACTATGAGCAATATCGATTCTTTGCTGGAAGCGGTAAGCAAAAAGCTGGGCACCACGCCCGAACAGCTTAAAGAGGCGCTCAATTCCGGCAACCTTTCAAAGGCTATCGGCAACATGTCGGAAAAGGACGCTAAGAAGCTGAACGCCGTGCTTAATGACACGGAGCTTGTGAAACGGGTGGCAAATTCAAAGCAGGCTCAGGAAATAAGAAAATCGCTGGGTAAATTATAATTGTCGGAGGGCGGAATGAGTAATTTAGATGAGGTAATAAACATACTTATGTCCGCCAACAACAATGACAGCGGCGATAATAAAAGCACGGCGGAGGACGGCGGAACGGGTGGTGAAAACGACGAGCTGTTCGGCGGCATTGATATCGAAGCGGTGCTGAAGATCGGCGAGATCATGTCAAAGCTCAACGAGCCGGACAAAAACACCCAGCTTCTGCTTGCGCTGAAACCTCATCTCAGGGAGGAAAACCGTGCAAAGATAGATACTGCCGTAAAGCTGTTCAAGCTGATATCGCTGCTTCCCTACCTGCGGGAGAGCGGTCTGTTTGACAAATTGTTATAGAATAAAGGAGTACGACATGGAGTGGAAAAGCACAAATATTTCTAAGAAGGAATTTGAGCAAAAGCAAAAGGAATTTATGCGCGAGGCTATGGATATGAGCAAGCGCGCAAGACCGGCCGCCGCGGAACAGCAAAATATTCCTGCGGCAGTAAACACGGAAATACCCGCAGTACAGACGATGGAGCAAATTGCTCCCAAACCGGCTGAAGAAATCAGCGAGCCTGCTGTAAGCACGGAAAACGCCGAAGCTCCCGATGAAAGTATCAGCGTTCAATCGGAAAATACCGCTGTAGAAGATATTCCCGTTACAACAGCCGAAGAAGGACCCGCTGTACAAGTATCCGCACCTATAGAAGAAAATGCGGCAGATGATGAAGAGGCTGTGCAGGTATCCGCACCTGTAGAGGAAAACGCGGCAGATGACGAAGAGACCATGCAGGTATCCGCACCTATAGAAGAAAATGCGGCAGATGATGAAGAAGTCGTACAGATAATAAGTGACGCTGTATCAGACGACGCGGAGGAGGTTTTCGCACAAAAAGATGAAGAACACGAAGCAGAAGATTATATGAGCTTTTTTGAAAGTGACAAAAGCGATAATAACAACAGCTGCAAAGTTCCCGACTTTGCCGAGCTGATAAAAAATCACAACAGCTCCACCGAAACCGAATGCCAAAACTGTCAGGAAACACGTCAGCATGAGGAGGACGGCTGAGAGCGAAAAGAAGGCGGCATGGACATAATACAGAAAATAGCAAACGACGACGATCTGCTTATGGTAGCGGCGATCGCCTTTATACTCTGGCGGGAAAAATCCGATATGAAGCTGATATTGGCGCTCGCCTATGTATTTTTACTTAAATCCTGATGATCGGCTTAATTCTTAGAACACAAAATCGGCAAGTATTAAAATACCTGCCGATTTTTGATTCGTTAAAAAATATCTATATTCGCTTTTTTAGCCTGCGCGTGCTGTATCTTTCGCGGTATCATATAAAGTCTGCCGTCCTTGACAAAGCATGCTCCGGTCTGGTGAAAGCTGAACGGCACCCCTGCCCTTTCGCACTGAGAACGTATATCCAATACCCAGTCATAATCGCAGATACGCGCGTCTTTGCCGGATTCGCCGCCGACCGTAACGTCTGCTATTTCGGAAGTGAGATACTTTGAAATGTCGATTTTTTCAAGCAGCGGCTCGCATATTATGGATTTTTTCTTTATAGGCGCAGAAAGAAAGACCGGCAGCCTGCGGTCTGCTTCACGCTGATTTTCACATGTGCAGCCAATATGAACATTTTCATACCCGCTGCCCCAATCGGAGGGTATACATTGTTCAAACCGGACTATCCGCTTTGTAATAATGAAAAACGTCACGTCGCTGCGCCGTTTTATCATCTTCCAGCATTCTTCTCTCCAGCTATCCGCCTGTTCCAGAAAAAAGTCCGATGTGAAACAGGTAAATATAACTTTGCTTTCGGGTGATAGCTTATATCCGCCGTTTTTATATTGTTCGATAGGCGCATAGAAAGTCTTGTTTTTGACTATCTCTGCGCTGTCTTTTTCATATTGTTCGTCCCTGCGGTAAACATAACAGTGACGGCAGCCCTCGCTGTATTTTATACAGCCGTGCCACGGATTCCAAGTATCTTTCATTTTTTATCTAGCAACAAATAATGCGGTATTATATCCTCGTAATGCCCGTCTTTCATCAAAAAGCCGCCGGGTATAACGCCAAGCCGGGTAAATCCCAGCTTTTTATAAAGATTCAGCGCCGGAGTATTCGTGCTTACTACAGCATTAAATTGCAATATCTTAAATCCAAGCTCTCCGGCTTTTTCGATACAGTGAGTTACCAGCTTTTCACCTATATGTTTACCTCTATGAATCCTTTTGACCGCATAGCTGGCATTGCAGATATGAGCGCAGCGCCCGACGTTATTCGGGTGGAGGATATATATGCCCATGACCTCTTTGCTGCTAATGTCATACGCAACGCCGGTAAAAGATTGCGAGGCGAAAAACTCCGCGCCGCTGCTCATATCGAGAGGTTTATCCTGGGGAAACGCCGCGCCGTCCTCTACGACTTCATTCCAGACAGCGACCGCTTCACTCAGAAAGCCGTCGGTAAGTTCACATATTTCTATATTCATAGCGAAATATCCATTATCAGCGTGTTTAACCTGTCGGCAAAGCCGTCGTCCAGCTTGACCGGCAATTCTTCGCCGTCGGACATGCGTTTCAGCTTAGCCGAGCCGTTAGCCAGCTCGTCGCTGCCTATTACCATACAGTAAGTCGCGTTTATCTTGTTGGCGTATTTCATTTGCGCCTTAAAGCTCCTGCCGGCGGTGTCAAATTCTACCCAGAACCCTTGAGCCCTGAGCTTTTTGGCAAGCGTCATAGCGTATATGTTTGTCTCCTCGTCAAAAGACGCGATATACAGATCGCAGCCCTTTTCCTGCTCAAACTCCAGCTTTTGATTATCCATTACCATGATGATCCGTTCAAGTCCCATGGCAAAGCCGAGGCCTGCAAGCGGCGAGCCGCCTATCTCCTCCACCAGTCCGTTGTACCGTCCTCCGGCACAAACCGCTCCCTGAGAACCTATCTCGTTGGAAATAAACTCAAATACCGTGTTGGTATAATAATCCAGTCCCCTTACGATAAGAGGATTTACAGTGTAGGCTATTTCAAGCGCGTCCAGCCGTCTTTTAACCGATTCAAAATGCTCTTTACATTCATCGCAGAGATAATCAAGCATCTTCGGTGCGTCGGATTTAAGACTGCCGCATATCTCACTTTTGCAGTCAAGCAGCCGCATAGGATTCTTTTCCAGTCTTTCAAGACAGGTATCACACAGCTTATCCTTGTATTTACCGTAATATTCGATCAAAGCCTTGTGATATTCCGCACGGCAAGTCGGACAGCCTATGCTGTTTATCTCAAGAGAAATGTTTTTTACGCCCAAACGGTTTATAACGTCGTTTGCAAGCGCTATCACCTCCGCGTCGGACGCGGCGGAAGGAGCGCCGAAAACCTCCACGCCAAACTGATTAAATTCACGCAGTCTGCCGCTTTGCGGAGTCTCATATCTGAAACATCTGGTAAAGTAATAAGTTTTTAACGGCAGCGCGTCATTGAACAAGCCGTTTTCTATAGCGGCGCGCACCACTCCGGCAGTACCCTCCGGTTTAAGGGTTATGCTCCTGCCTTTTTTATCGTCAAATGTATACATTTCCTTTTGTACGACGTCGGTAGTGCTGCCCACGCCGCGCTGAAAAAGCTCTGTATGTTCAAATGTAGGCGTGCGTATTTCTTTGCAGCCGTAAGCCTCGGCGGTATCCGCCGCGATTTTTTCGACCGTGTGCCATTTATATATCTCTTTCGGCAGCTTGTCCTCTGTTCCTCTCGGTCGCTTTGTTAAAATGTCCATTTTGTTGTTCCTCTCTTTTATATATTCAAGCATAAAAACGGCGCACCAAGGTGCGCCGCCGATTGTTTCAAGCTCAGCCCTTTACGATCTCGCGCCAATCAAGGTCACCGCGTTCAAGCGCGTGGATCAGCGCCTCGGCGGTCGCTATATTAGTCGCTAAAGGTATATTATGCACATCGCACAAACGAAGCAGGTTCATTTCGTTCGGCTCGTAAGATTTTGCGTTAAGCGGGTCGCGGAAGAATATCAACACGTCTATCTCATTGCAGGAAATGCGCGCGGAGATCTGCTGATCACCGCCCTGTGCCCCGCTGAGATAGCGCTGTATATGAAGTCCTGTTGCCTCTGACACCAGCTTTCCGGTGGTGCCGGTAGCACATAGATTATGCTGACTCAAAATGCCGCAGTATGCTATGCAAAACTGAACCATAAGCTCCTTTTTAGAGTCGTGTGCAATAAATGCGATATTCATTATTTCTTCTTCCTTCCTTCAGCAAAAATATGCCGATCGATCCATTATCTGCAAAGCTGCTGCAATTCGCTTCCCTGCAAATTTACCGGGGAATATGAAGATATCGGGAACGCCCCTATGCCGAAGATCATACCGTGATATGCGGTATCAGCGCGTTTAATGCCGTAAAAATAATTCTTCAGAAAACCAGCGTATAACAAACTTACCTGCCTTTTTGATACAAGGTAAGATTACTTAAATTTATTGTACCATAAAAGCGGCAACAAATAAAGTATTTTCTTTAATAAAAACAAAAATTTGTTAAAAAAAGCAGAAAATGATAGAGATTTTTGTGCAATATATTCAATGATTCAAAAGAAAACAAATATCATTCATCGGTATTAGTCTGTGAAAAAGAGCCGCGCGGAGGTCTGCCCTCTGTATTAGTTTCCTGCCCGCCCCACGGAAGTATTATATTTTTACCGCTTTCATCGTAAACAGGCTTATAATTGTCATAGAAGTAAGACTCTATGATATTTCTTACCATCAATCTGGAAAACTCGCCTTTTTCCAATACTATGCCGAAAGCTATCTGCGGATCTTCAGCGGGATAAAATCCGAGAATAGTGGAATTAAAGGTGTCCTCTGTCACCTGCGGAGTACCCGTCTTTATCGCAACTCCGTACGGAAGATCGGCAAGCTGCCTTTCACCGTATGACATAGGCCAGCGCACATCGTCCGCGACTAATATCATTCCGTCGGTTATAACATCAAAAATATGCTTGTCAGCGTCAAATTCAAACGCAACGGTAGGTTCGGTCTTTTTTATTGTTTCGGTGCCGTCATAGCTTACCACACTGTCAACCAGATAAGGCTGATACCTCGTACCCTTGTTTGCGATAGTCAGCGCGATAGTCGCAAGGTGCAGCGGTGAAACGGTAGTTTCAAGCTGCCCTATGCCCGCCTGTATCGTACAGCCGGGAGTCCATGTTCCGCCCAATGACTCGAAATACTCAGGCGTACTCATGTGTCCCGAAGTGCCGCCTATTTCCAGTCCGAGGTCGGTGCCTACTCCGAACATTCCCGCCACCGAAGCGAGATATTCTATCCCCATCTGCCTTGCCATATCGTAAAAATATATGTTGCAGGAATAACGCAGCGCGTCCCTGACTTTAAGGCTGCCGGTAAATCCCATTATGCAGCCCGGCTGATAATCGCTGTAATAGGTATAAGTGCCGCCGCAGTATACCTCGGTATTTTCGTCCGCGATACCGGACATCAGCGCCGCCGTACCGGTAATGGTCTTAAATGCCGAGCCGGGACGGTAAAGCCCGTATATACATCTGTTATAGGTAGGATTAGGCACGTCGGGATCGTTGTATTTTTTATCGTTTATCAGCTTATAATAGTCCGACATATTGTAATTGGGATAATTTGCCATAGCCAAAACCGCGCCGGTCTTTACGTCAAGAACAACGCAGCCGCCCGCGTCAACGAGATTGCCTCGGTTCGGGTCGTTATTATAGTGCAGCCAGTTAATGTGGTTTGCAAGTATCTCCTGCACTTCATTTTGGAATTTTGAGTCAATAGTAAGCCTGATAGAGTTTCCCGCCGCGACCGGCTTTGTTATCTCATCGGAAATAACTATCCCATTATAATCCCGCGTAATGGTGCGCACGCCGTTATCGCCGCGCAGAGTTTCCTCCTCCGACCACTCAATACCGAATTTGCCGAACACATCGTTAAGCGCGTAGCCTTCATCCTTGTGTTCATCGTACTCCTCTTGGGAAATAGCGCCGATACGCCCCGCGATATGCGGTATCAGTTCCCCGCCCTGATATACGCGGATAGGCTCTTCTATTATGTCTATCCCGCTTAGCATAAAGCTCTGCTCTTTTAACTCTATCACGGATTGCAGCGAGATATCCTCCGCAAGAGTATATCTGTTCTGATAGGAAAAATCGCGTATCTGCATTTCATAACGGATACCGGCGATATATCTGCGCATCTGCTCGTCGTATTCCCTGCCGATATCGTACTTTTCATAAAGCGCGTTGATACAGTTATCGGCGGTCGCGTATACGCCGAGCTCCATTTCCTCCCTGACGGCGTCCTGTTCGTCTACGTCTCCGGTAAATTCGTACGGCTGAGTTTTGGAAATAGGAATAGTGTCTATCCATTCTTCGTTATTTTTAATAAGTATTTTAAGCGTTTTTGCAATTATATCGTTTTCGGTACCGGCTTCTACAAAAGATTTCTGTATTATGACCTTGTAAACCAGCTTGTTGGTGTTGAGTATCACACCGTCTTTAGTCATTATCTGACCTCTTGCCGCCTGTATGGTCTGATTTGCGATATATGTTCCGGTGGTCTGGGAAAGATAATATTCTCCGTCCACTATCTGTATCTGCAAAAGCTCCAGCGTACACGCAAACGAAAGCACAACCACAACAAGTATAAGTACAATTGTTCTTATAGATTTTCTGACCTTGTTCATTGTTCCTCCGTCTTATTCGTCGTCTGATTCAGCGTCGTCAAATACCGCTATTATCTCGCTGTCTGTGGTATCGTGTCCGAGCTTTTTGTTAAGAAATCTAACCAGTAAAAAGACCGGCACGGATAAAATCACCGTTGAGATCACACTCGGAAGCATAATATGAAGTATGATAACGTCAAGATCGGGGTCGCGCCAGATGATATGCTTGAACAAAAGCTCCATAAATTCGATAATAAATAAAACGCATATATTTATCCAGAAAAAGTTGATAATATTCCTGTGTATAAGATTTACGACCAATAAAGTCACCATAAGGCAGCACGGAACCAGCCAAATAGAGGTGAAGCCGAACAGCCCGCCTATCGCCATATCCGTTACCATTCCCGCCGCTGCGCCGAATATCACGCTGCTGAGTTCTCCTTCAAAAGCCGACACCGCAACAGCGAGCGTCACAGTTAGCAGCGGCTGCCATTCAACAAACGGCAAGGTAGATTGTATCATCAGGAAAAAGAGCAGTAACAGCGCGTAAAAAAGCCATCTGAAAAACGAGCGTTTCATATCGCGACGGGTCAGCGCGCCGATCTTTACCATACGAAAATTCATCAGCCGACAACACCCTGCCCTTTGAAATTAGTTATGACAACACAGCTTCTTATAGTGAGTATATCAACAGCCGGCTCTATCACCGCATGCTCGGACAGTCCGTTTCCATCCTCGTATACCTCTTTTACCGTGCCTATAAGTATATCTCCCGGGAAAACCACGCCCGCGCTGGATTTTACTATCTCTCCGGCCTTTATCCCGCTGTCCTTGCTGATATAGCTCATCAGACATTCGCCGTTCTCGGCATGCTCCGCGTCGTTTTCGATTATGCCTATTACCTTGCTTTCAAATGTCATTACGCCGAGATTAAGGTCTTCGGACAGCACCGTAGTGACCTTGGAATAATCCGGGCCGAGCTCGCTTATCATGCCTACAAGACCGTTAGCGGTCATAACAGGATCGTACAGCGATATCCCGTCATTTGAGCCGCGGTCTATCATAAATCCGCCGTTCATATCATTCTGATTACGTGAAATTATATTACAGGGCGGAGAAAAATCGAAATCCTCGTTTTCCTCCTTGATCTTAAGAGCCTCTCTCAGCTGTTCGTTCTCGGTCTTTATCTTCTCAAAATCGATAAGCTGCTGATACTGTTCGTTCAGTTTTTCGGTCAGCTCCTCCGCCTGCATCTTATATTTATCCGCGTTTACAAAGCGATCGAGCGTATCCTCCACCCAGTTGGAGATCGCGTTGGACGCGGCGATAAAAGGCTTTGATATCTCTGTGAAGACAGCCTGCGGAATAGAGGCTGCTCCACCTGATACCGCAGCATAAATGACTACACCCAGTACAAGCGCAAATACACATATTATTATTTTGAATTTGAAGCCGCTGAAAAAATCGCGCATTTTGTTAGCCTTTCAAAGTATTATGTCGTACTACATATAAAGTATATGACTGACCTTACAGCCAGCCATATCGTATTTCAAAAAATCCGGATCAATATCTCGAATCATCGTCGGTGAGAACATCCACCAGCTTATCAATATTTTCAAGCACCTTGCCGGAACCGTCTGCGACGCAGTCAAGCGGACGCTCCGCCACCTTTACCGGCATACCGGTCTCGGAATGGATAAGCAGATCAAGTCCTTTCAGCAGCGCGCCGCCGCCGGCAAGCATGATCCCCTGATCGATTATATCCGCCGCAAGCTCCGGAGGGGTCTTTTCCAGCGTTACCTTTATAGCCTCGATTATGCGGCTTAACGGCTCGGAAAGCGCCTCTCTTATCTCCTCGGAGGTTATAGTGATATTCTCCGGCAGACCATTGAGCAGATTTCTGCCCTTTATATCCATAGACGGCTCGTTATCGCTGTAGGGATAAGCCGAGCCTATAGCGATCTTTATATTCTCAGCCGTTCTCTCGCCTATAAGAAGATTATATTTTTTCTTGATATAATTTATGATGGAAGAATCAAATTCATCTCCCGCAACTCTTACCGAACGGGAGGTAACGATGCCGCCGAGCGAGATAACTGCGACCTCGCTTGTACCGCCGCCTATATCGACTATCATGCTTCCGGTCGGCTCGGCTACGGGAAGTCCCGCACCGATAGCGGCCGCCATGGGTTCTTCAATTATCGAAACGCGCTTTGCTCCGGCATTCTGGGTAGCTTCTTTCACAGCTCTGCGCTCTACCGCGGTGACGCCGGAGGGTATGCAGATTATTACCCTTACCCTGGGACGGCCGAACGAGCGGCCTTTCAATGCCTTTCTGATAAATTCCTGCAGCATGCTGGTAGTCATGTCAAAATCAGCGATAACTCCGTCTTTAAGCGGTCTTACCGCAACTATAGAACCGGGTGTACGTCCGATGACCTCTTTTGCTTCCTGACCTACGCAGCGCACTCTGTCCATCTTAACATCTACAGCCACAACGCTGGGCTCTCTGATTATTATCCCCTTGCCGCGCATATATACAAGCGTATTTGCCGTACCGAGATCAATGCCTATGTCCTTTGAAAACATTATACTAGTCCTCCGAGAAATTAAATGGGTATTTTCCTATTACTATATTATAACACGAAATCCATACTCATACAATAAAAAAAGCAAATTAATTATCCATAAATTATTGTCGGATTTTGCGCAAAAATTATGCAATTTTACCTATATAAGCATTTTTGTGAACAAACGCTCCGGTTTTTCGGAAAATTCGTAAGAATCAGCCGTCTTACGCCGATATATGCTTATTTGGTTCCGGTAGAGCCGAATCCTCCCAAGCCGCGCGCTGTTTCGTCCAGCGTATCGCTTTCTTCATAGCCGCACAGCTTGACCGGAATTATTACAAGCTGCGCTATCCTCTCGCCGTTTTCTATAACGATAGGCTCACTGCCGAGGTTTATAAGAGGCACGCATAGCTCTCCGCGGTAGTCGCTGTCAATAACGCCGACTGCGTTCGCCATAGAAAGCCCTTTTTTTATCGCGCTGCCGCTGCGGGGAAAAACAAAGCCGCCGCAGCCCTCGGGTATCTGCACGGCTATCCCGGTGGGTATAAGCTTGCGTTCTCCCGGGGCGATACAAACAGCTTCATCTATACAGCAGTACAGATCAGCTCCGGCGCTGGCTTCGGTAGCGCGAAACGGCAGCACCGCTTTTTCACGGAGCTTTTTTACTTTTATCTTCATAATCTCCTCCGGATAAATTCTTTTTTATATCTGAAGTGCCTTTATAATACAATCCGCGTGTAAATCCGACCTTACACTCCGAATGACTTATAAAACTTTTTGTTATACCTACGATATCCTCTTCATCGGTAAAATTCATCAGCAGAAAATCAAATCCCGCCGTATCCTCCGGTTTATCACCGAGATAAAGCCGGTCGGGATTTAGTATCTCCACCGCGTTATCAGAACATATACAAGGCATTTTCTTTCCGTATCGGTCGGTGATAAAATGCGGGCAGCCGCGCTTTATACTGCCGCAAGGTCTGCCGTCCTTTATCGGACAGCGCCTTGTCAGCATAAGCGGCAAGCTTCCGTAAGCTATCACTCCGCAACTTATTTGCGAGCCGAGACAAAGCTCTTTTCCGGCGTGCAAAGTAAGCTCTGGTGAAAGCACCGCGTCCCGCACTCCAAGCGCTAAAAGCTCACTTAAAGTGTAACGATTGGCGGCGTTCAATCGGAATGTGCCGTATGCCGACATACCCGCCCTGCGAGCCAGCATTATATGCGACAAAGTATGCACCGCCGTTTTTTCAAAGCCGTATCTTTTAAGCTCCGAAAGCCCTGCAAGCGTTTTCTCCTCACAGTCGCCGAGGAATACCGGCGGCACCGCGATTATTCTATTCTTGTCCGGCGTTTTTGCGTCTAACAATTCCATAGGCGCATAGATAAGAGAAAACGCCTTTTCGCTTAGCGCAATGTCAAGCTGCTCGGCATTATAAACGCTGCACCTTAATTCCTGACGGCTTATTGTTTTTTGAAAGCGCGGCAAAATATCAATATTATTGCACTTGTAATTTCGGGTATTTTTCTCAAGCAGCGCTTTAGCGAGCTTGTCGGTCAAATTTCTCCTAAGCTCGTTAAGCTCCGAAAGGCTTACCGACAGTCCGGGCTCTGCCGAAACGACGATATTTCCGGCATAAAACGCCGTACCGCCGAGTTTTCCTATCTGATTAATTACCGTCTGCTCCGTTATCTCTCTGGAAAGCGCCTTTTCCGGTATTTTCCCTTCCGCGGTAACCGTCAGTCCGTCGACCGACGCCGCTGCAAAGATCGGCTTATTTGCCGCGATATTCACCGATATATCGGTTTTATATCTTTTATAAGGGGCAGAATAGAGATTTTTTGCTTTGGAAACCGCGTGCATAGACGCGCCCACGTCGTCTTTAGTGCGTATGCCCTGCATATCGTTCATATCTCCGGTATAATAACCGTCGGTAAAACCGCTGCGTGAAAACACATCGCGGAGTAAAGATATATCCGGATTTTTGCCGTCTAAAGCCGCACGGCAGGCATTGACCGCAGCCGCGACGTACTCCGGCCGCTTCATTCTCCCTTCTATCTTAAAGGAAGTTACCCCGATATCTCTCAGCGCCGTCAGCTTATCGACAAGTGAAAGGTCTTTAAGCGACAGCACGTTCTGACGATCCCCGCAGGAAAATCCCAAGCGGCAGGGCTGTGCGCATGAGCCTCTGTTTGCGCTTCTGCCTCCGAGCATAGCGCTCATATAACACTGCCCGCTGACGCTGACGCACAGCGCACCGTGGATAAATAACTCAGTTTCTATATCGCAGCCGGAAATTATCTTCTTTATCTGCTCAAAGGAAAGCTCCCTGCCGAGCACCACTCTGGAAAAGCCCAATTCTTTTGCGAGCTTAGCTCCGCTTACGGAATTTACCGTCATTTGAGTAGAGGCGTGCAGCGGCATATCCGGCACTATCTCGCGCGCCAGACTTGCCACGCCGAGGTCCTGTATTATAAGCGCGTCCGCGCCCGCCCGCGAATAAGCCGTTATCGTTTCTATAAGGTCTTTTATTTCACTATCGAATACTATAGTATTCAGCGTTAGATATACCTTTACCGAATTTCGGTGGCAAAACTCTATGGCTTTAACCAACTGCTCGTTATTAAAATTATCCGCGCTTTGCCGTGCATTGAAAGAACGTCCTCCCAAATAAACGGCGTCGGCTCCCGAATTAACGGCAGCCGTAAGTGCGTCTGATGTTCCGCAAGGGGCAAGTATCTCGCTCATAATGTCATCTGACCGTCATTGACGATCTCGCTCATCTGCTCGCTGAGCTCGGAGTATTTTTTCCTAAGCGAGTTAAGCTCGTCGTTAAGCTCGGTTATCTCCGCGCTTTTCTGCTTTACATACCCGTCAAAGGTTTTCTCATAAGTAGCGACGGTGTCTTTAAGTACCGCGATCTCCTGCTCGTTCGCGCCGGAAATATCGTCCGGCTTATTATGAGAACGCGCATATTCTTTTTTTAGATTGTTCCAGGAGGTCTCAAGCTGCGCTATTTTGCTTTCCAGCGCCTTATTTTTGGAGGAAAGCTCGTCCCTCTGCTCTTCCAGCGCTTTTGCTTTTGATATAAGCTTATCGTTTTCCGAGATAAGCTCGTTGTTTTCGTTCTCAAGCTTTGTTATACGTCCGTTAGCCAGCTCAAGATTTTTGGCGGCGCTGTCATTTTCCTCGCTGCTCTTATCATACTCTTCCAGCTTAGCGGTAAGCTGTGCTATCTGCGCTTCGTAGTCCTCGCACATTTTCTTTGCGGACTGTGCGGTCTCTTTTGCGTCCTGCGCCTCATCGGCGATATCCAATGCGGAAAGTATGATCGTATCCGAGGGGGACATACCGGTAGCGGCGATGCTTATCTGTGATATCTTCTTTTTAAGTTCTTCCGCCGCCGCGCGTATCCTCGCGGGATCGTCGCTCTTCAGATTAAAATCATGTCCGTTTATAGTAACCCTGACTTTTTCCATAATATGACATTACCTCTGTAAAGAAGTATCCCCTTTCCGCAGTTATTTGAAAAATTTATTTCTTGTGATTATTATAGCAACGACTATCGCCAGCAGCGCGGAAATACCCAATGTGAACCAGGTATACGGCAATGGCAGGTCGCCTACGTTCATTCCGTAAAAGCTAAAGACCATGGTCGGCACCGACATAACGATGGTAATAACGGTCAGCACCTTCATGACTATATTCAGATTGTTTGAGATTATGCCCGCATACGCTTCGGTGGTACCGGATATGATGTTTGAGTATATATTGCTCATCTCGATACCCTGCTTTACTTCGACCAGAAGATCCTCCAACAGATCCTCGTCCTCTTCGTACAGCTTTATCACGCGTCCTCTGTGTATCTTTTCCAACACCGTTTCGGTCGATTTCAGCGAAGTGGAAAAATAGACCAGTGATTTTTGCAGACCCAGCAGCTGCAAAAGCTCCTTGTTTTTCATTGACTTGCGCAGCTGAGCCTCAACGTAACCGGACAGCTTATCTATCTGTTTAAGATATTGCAGGTATTTGCCGGCTATCCTCAGCAGCATATAAAAGGTAAATCTTGTCTTTAGCTGCGGCTTTACGCCCTTTACAACGCCCTGTGCGAAATCCTCCACGATGATGTTATCACGCAGGCAGACGGTTACTATATTCGTTTCGGTAAGGATTATGCCCATAGGCATAGTATAATAGCTTATGGTTTCGTCCTCGTCGGATTTTTCAGCGACCGGATAGTCCAGTATTATAAGCGTCTGATCGTTCTCACTCTCGATACGCGAGGTCTCCTCCTCGTCAAGGGCGGAACGTATAAAATCGCGGTCTATGCCCAGACCCTCCTCAAGCGCTGATATTTCCGTTTCGGTGGGGGCTACCGCCGATACCCAACAGCCCGGCTCTAACGTCTCGGTCTGTAGGATAGTGTTGTCTACAGATTTGTAAAATTTCAGCATATCACACCTCTTTCTGACATGCGCTTTCTCACACGCAGACAGGCGCGATACTAACATCGGCGGTCAGGCCTGCGTAAAAAAGCGGTCAAGATAAATGCAGAAAGAGCCGATGACCGGCAATTTCCGCGCACTGTATTCAATAAAACGGCATCGCCCGTATTCGTCCGCCGACATTGCAGATCACCCCTTCTTGATTTTACAAAGAAAATTTTTCCTTGCTATATAGTCATAACCTTTATTATTTTATCACAAAAAAACATTTTTGACAACTGTTTTTTGTTATTTTTCCGAAATTTCTTGCTTTAACGACTGTTTTTGACTGAAAACGCAGCCGCAGAAATTCTGCCTGTACAGTCCGTACTCGGCGGAAAGCTCGATAGAACGCTTATATCCGTTGCGTTTTTTGAAATCCGAATATAGATACATAACGCCGTATTTTTGCTCCAACTCTCCGCCTATCTCGTTTAACCACTGAGCGTTTTTATGCGGGCTGACCGAAAGCGTGGTGCAAAAATAATCGTATTTCTTTTCTTTAGCAAGCTGCGCGGTCTTTTCCAATCGCAGCTTATAGCACATACGGCAGCGTTCTCCGCCCTCCGGTATATCCTCGCGCCCTTTTGATATGGCAAAAAACTCCTCCGGCTCTTGATCTCCGTCTATCATCGTTACCGGATAGCGGAAATCGCGCTGTGAAATATAACGTTTCAGCTCCGATTTGCGCTTTTCGTATTCCTTGATATCGGTAATATTAGGATTATAGAAAAACGCCGTTATCTCAAAATATTCAGTCAGATATTCCAAAACATAACTGCTGCACGGCGCGCAGCAGCAATGCAGCAGCAGCTTCGGCACGCCGTCAAGATTTTTGATCATCTCGTCTGTTTTAAGCTGATAATTTATCATTGTTCCACCATGTTTTCCGACGCGTATCGGCTTATGTCCTCAAGCTCTCCCTCGGTGAGCTTGTCCCGTTCTATAATAAATAAAAGTCCGTTTATCGTGGTGATATACGCGTCATCGCGAAAAATATCCACCGACGCAATAGATTCCCACCCTACTACCGCAACAGGAACGCCGTCATTTTTAAGGTTAAACCCTTTTTCGTAGATATCTATCCCGTTTATATTGTTATCGGTATTAAGCTTCAAAATATCCTTTGCGTATTTCTTTATCGCAAAATACAGTATAACGGTAAACGCCGCTATCATGACGACTCCCGCAATGGTAAAAATCGCCAGCATTACAAATCCGGTCAGCACCCACGATAAAACGCCGCACACCGCGAGCAGCACCATCAGCACCCCGTATAAAATCAGCAGCGCTTTTGTTTTGCCGGTCTTGCCCAGCAGAGTGTAACTTATATATCTGCCTATATTTTCCTTGTTCCATTCGATATATGCGCTTACCATATATTCTCCTTTCCGTAAGCCGAGCCTGTTACCGTCAGAAAATTCTGCCCTTTATTTCAAAGACAGGCCCGCGCTGCCACAAAAACGTGCTTAGGTGTATCTCGTACCCCTCGCCCTGATTCACAGCGAAATCTATCGGCCGCATTTTCGGCAGGCCGTAACCCGCCAGCAGATTCATAATAACGCCGGAATGAGTGATGACCGCCGCGGAAGTGATATCCTCTTTCATCATATTTTTGAAGATAAACTCCAATCCGTCCAGACATCTTATAGCGAAATGTCCGTAGCTTTCCCCGCCGGGAGGAGCCGCTTCATATCCGCCTTTTATCCACTCGGCGTAGTCGGGTCTGTTCTCAAGCTCCGCAGGAGTTTTACCCTCGTATTCGCCGAAATCACATTCCGCTATCTCATCCACGCGCAGCAGCAGTTTTTCGGGATAGATTATATCCGCGGTTTCCAGGCAGCGCTTCAGCGGGCTGGAATATACCTTCTGCACATTCGGGTAAAGTTCCTTTTTTGCAAGCTCTGTGATGGCTTTTTTTCCCTCCTCGCAAAGCGGCAGATCGGTAAGCCCTATATATTTTCCCTCGATGTTTCCCGAGGTAAGCCCGTGCCTTATCAAATACAGCCTGTAATTTCTCATTTTTATGTCCTTTCGTCGAATTTGTATATAAAAATCTCCGGTATTTTCTCAAAACCCGAATTATTTACTAAAAAAATCGTCGATTTTTTGTATAAAATCACGCTTTACAATCGGGAATAATTCATATATAATTTACCGTGTGACTATTTTTTAAGATTCCAAGAGCGAGGTATTTCTTGATGAACAATGATTTCCCGCGTATTTTGACACTTTTGCGCAAAGAAAAAGGTCTTACGCAAAAGCAGGCGGCTGCCGACCTCAATATAGCGCAGGCGCTGCTTTCACATTACGAAAAAGGAAAACGTGAGTGCGGTCTGGATTTTCTGGTACGTGCGGCGGATTACTATAAGGTTTCCACCGATTACCTGCTGGGACGCTCCGCAGTGAGCAGCGGTGAAATAATAAGCGAAAGCGATATACCCGAAGCCGTTGAACAATCCCCCGATGAAAACAAAAACGGCGACCTTGCTCTTATCCTTAACAAAAAGCTGATAATAAACAGCCTTGATATAATATACCGGCTTCTCGGCAGAATAAAATGCCGCGCTTTGTCCAAAAACATTTCATCTATGCTTATGCTGTCGGTGTACAAGGCGTTTCGCATAACATACTCCACTAACGACAAAAACGATAAGAATATGTTCTCGGTACCCGCGGGCGCGTCGCCTTACCTTTCAAGCTCTGCAATACAGATAGATGAAAGCGGGGCTGTAAACGCAGCTAAAACCGAAACAGAGAACGCTCCCCTGCTGACCACCGCGATAATCGAAGAAGAATTCGATAAGCAAGGCACCGCCCTGTTAAGCCTTATTAAGCAGTGTGAAAGCAGAATAAAAAAACTGGACATTGATTGACCGTTAAAAAAGGAGAAAACATGAAAAAACTGATCATCATCACTTTATCCGTTATCGCCGCAGCCGCTGCGGCATTTGTCGCTATAGACATGCTTTATAAACGCGCAGTAAAGGACGTCAGCGCAAACGTCTGAAAAATTCCGTCAGCAGCGCCGAACATTCATCCTGCAATATCCGACTTCTTACCATCGGTTTATGATTGAACGGGTATTCGTATATGTTCATCAAAGACGCGCACACGCCGCCTTTTTCATCAAAAGCGCCGTAAACCAGGCGTTTTATCCGTGCGTTTATTATAGCTCCCGCGCACATAGGACAAGGCTCCAGCGTTACATAAAGCGTGCAATCGGTAAGCCGCCAGCTTTGCTTTACGGCGGCGGCCTGTTCTATTGCGAGAATTTCCGCGTGTGCAATAGGTGAATTGTCGGTTTCCCGCCGATTATAGCCTTTACCTATTATCTCGCCGTTTTCATCTATGACAACGGCGCCGACGGGACATTCTCCCAATTCTGCCGCCTTTTTCGCAAGTTCAAGGCAGACGGTCATATATTCTTCGTCAGCAGTCAAATAAACCCCTCCCGTCCGGTAATAATTATACAATATATTTCCTATAATGTCAATGGAGCGTTAAGGCTCTGTTGCAGCAAAAAACAACGACAGGACTTATACCCTGCCGTTATTTTTCTGCGATTTACTGTACTTCTACTATCGTTATATTCTCCCCCGCTATATCCACCTCGGAAAGCAGCGCGTTTTTGATCTGAGCCGCCTGCGCACTGTCGAGTCCCGGAGTTTTCACTATTATGTTCGCGCTTTTTCCGCTGAGATAGCACAATACCTCGTCAAAGCCCTGAGCCTTAAGCATAGTTTCTATCTTGGTCTCCGCTTCCATAAGATCGCTCATTTTCTCGGCGTCCTGCGCTACCACCGCCATTTCATCGCGTGTGAGGTCTCCTCCGGCGTAAACGCTTTGAAGTACCTCCGCCGCCTCTGCGCGGCTGTTTTTCTTATCAATCCTCGCCTGTGCGAAATATGCGTCGGAACCGGTCAGCGCCGCGCCCGCTTTATCAGTCACCGGAGTATCGGCTGTCGACGTATCCTTATTGCTTTCGCCGCTTAGATCAGAGGAAACAAAGGTCGTATCCCCGTAATTATTCCCCGCAGCTTCGGCAGACGATGATTTAAGGCTGTTAGATATCGCATAATTTGCATACAGCCCGACGCATAGCACCAGAGCAAGACCTGCTATGATAAGATGCTTTCTTCTTATTATCAGATTGATCCTTTTCATTTGAGATTTTTCTCCTTTCATACCTTTGGAAAACGCGGTCTATACCGTAACGCATACTTTTGACACCGATACGTCCAGCGCCTTTGACACCGCGTCTAAAAGCCTTTCTTTAATGACTGCATCATTAGCGGCCGGACATATGATCGCCGCCCCGATGACCGTATGGCCGTCCTCGTCGAGCCGTATCATTACATCGGACACATTGTCGCCGATCCCCTCCATACCTGACAGCAGCTTTTCTATACGCTGCTCCAGCAGTTCTTCCGCCGTCGCCTGATCCTGTCCGGAGGAAAATTTGTCCGATATCCCCGACAGAAACAAAAGCAGAATGATGATAATGCCCGCAAAAAAGGCTATTTTTAAGAATTTGTCATTTTTTAGTATCTCTTTCATATTGTATTCCTTTTAATTAAACGAATATCTGACCAGAATTTCATCACCGACCTTTTCCCGCACGGCGAAAAGCGCACTGTCTATATACTCCTTCGCCGTGCCCTTTTCAAATACAAGCTCAATTTCATTAATAGATATGCCGAACGAGCCGTTAATATGCGCGACTATGTAAATTTGAGAGCATGGCGTACCGTTTTGCTCCAATAGCTCGTTTACGCTGTCTTTAACAGCATTAGCCGCGGCTTTTTCCGCATTTTCGGACAACTTTTCGCTGAAATCCACCACCTCTATTTCATTAAATTTGATATCCGGTATATCTATCCCTATTCCTCCGGTGACAGACTTTAATACGCAGACGGAAAACAGACAGGCGGTAAGAAAGGATATCTGCGGCTTAAAGCGGCCGTCCGGCACAAGCATTTTGAACAGACCGCTAAGCACCGCCGCCATACATATAGTTATCACAACGCCGTTCATGCTGCACCGCCCATTCCTATAAATATCATCAGTGAGATAGAGATGACCACCATAAGCATAAAACACACCAGCACCGCAAGAATTATCGACATAATGCTTTCAGCGCTTTTGAGAAGTCCGCCCAGCGCCGGCAGACCGAACATACCGCAAACTGCCGAACACAGCGACAACGCCAGCTTAAAGCATACGGCGCTTATCATGGAGGGCAGCATAAGCATAGCCCCCGCAACTATCCCAAATGAGCCGAAATTGTTGCGGATAAGGTTTATCCCTCCCTGCATAACGGACAGCGCGTCCGACACCGTACCACCGATAAACGGCACGCCGTTCGACACCGTAAACCTTGCAGCTTTTATCGCCACTCCGTCGGCAGGAAGCGTTATAAAGCTCTGTAACCCCAGCAGCGCGACAAACACCGTCATAATAAGTCCCAGTCCCCATATTACTATCTTTTTTGCCGCCTCGGCAATAGCGTTCAGCTTTAATTCCGGGTCTACCGAGCCCGCAATGGTGACTCCCATTATACAGGAGGACGCCGGCACGATAACCCCCGACGAAAGGATCGCAAACAACTGTGCTCCCGCCATTACCACCGAATTTATCACCACCGATGTGTTTACCTGTCCGCCGATAAGCAAAATTCCGGCAAACGCGGGTATAAACCCCTCTAAAAACACCTTTCCGGCGTTCACCAGCTCCGACGCGGCGTTTATCGCCGAGCTTACAGGTGATATAAGCATGGCGGCTCCCACCAGCACCGAAACTATCGAAAATACGCTTTGCATATTCTTTCCAGCAGATTCGGACAGCGCGTTAGCTATACCGCACAAAAGCACTATCGTAAGGATAGATACTGTCAGCTTTATAGGGTCGCCGAGAGAGCCTATCACCAGTGACAGCAGCTTGTCGAAAACGTTTTGCGCGCTCAGCGCGTCGGGCGATATGCTGTCCGGAGTAATACCGCTTTCCTCCAGAGAATCCGACACCTCCGGAGGCAGCGACGCGACGTAATCCTCCAGACCAAGATCCGGCTGCTGTGCCGACGCGTTTACCGAGGTAAGCAAAATCAGCAGCATTAACATTGTAAATGTAAGTATGATTTTAACATTCTTTTTCATCAAAATTCCCCGCTTTACGGTATCAGTCCCGTCACAAGCTGCGCAAGGCTTGTAAACAGCGGCAATGCGGTAAGCGTTATCGCACATTTGCCCGCAAACTCTATTTTAGAGGCGATAGCGCCCTCTCCCGCGTCACGGCAGCTTTCCGCCGCAAGCTGCGTTATAAAACAGACCGCAAGGCATTTTATCAATATCTCCGCATATCCGTTGTCAATGCCGGAATTTTCAGCAAGTCCCATAAGAGTGCTTATAGCGGGCTCTAATGCGACTACCGCGGCGGCAAGTATCACCATTCCTGCGGCAAGAGATATGTATATGCCGAATTCGGGCTTGTACTGTCTTAGTACGGCGCAAAGCACAGCGCCGATTATCCCCGCGCCGACAAATGCAATAATATTCATAAATTCTCCGTCAAAGATTGAACACGTCTTTTATCGTATCAAACAGATTGCTTATCTCGGTAACTATCATCATAAGCACTACTATCAAGCCGGCGATGGTGGTCATCATCGCCTGTTCCTCCCTGCCGGAGCGCTGTAAAAGCTGATTCAGCACCGCAACGACTATCCCTATCGCGGCTATCTTGAAAATAAGATCAACGTCCATGCCATATGCTCCCTTTATATCAGAATTATACCTGCCGCCGCACCGCAAAGTATACCCAGTGTGCGGTACAGTCTGCCTCGGCGTTCATACTCTTCTCTCGCTGAGTCGGCCCTGTGTGATAAGCGTTCAAGCGTCATATTTATGACCGCCGTCTGACCCTCGGCGTCGCTTCTGCCCAAACTGTCGCCGAGATCATACAGCGGCGCTTTATCGTCGTTTTGCAGATATAAAAGGCTTTGCACACATTTATCCCATTCTTCCTTAAGACCGATACCGCTGTCAGCCGCCGCAATAAGATCATCGGATATAAAAAAGCCTTTTTCTTTGCTGATCTGCGTAAAAATGCCGGACAGCTTCATTCTGTTATATCGTATAAGCTCCAGCATTTGCTCTAAAATATTCATAATTTGCTCTATGTATGAACATTTCTTTTTAAGAGCGTCAGCCGCCGCGAATCCCGCCGCTCCTCCGCAAAGCGAAGTAAGCAGGAATATAACTAAAGATACCATTACACGCTTTCCCGCCGCCAAAAATCATCAAGCCGAATTATCTGTTGCTTTACGCCGTACTTGTCCAATGCAAGCATGGCAATATGGCTTATCGCACCGCTGCTTAGCAGTTTGTTCAGATCGATATTTCTGTACATTTCCTCCGTTGTGCCGCAGTGTGCAGTCATAATAACGCCTACGCCGCTGTTCATACATTGCTCGATAAGTGAAAGATCAGTGCCGAGCTCGTCCGTGACGATATAATCCGGCGACATACATCTTATCGCGCGAATAATGCCGTCGTTTTTATTAAATCCGCTGAAAACATCGGTGTTTATCCCCACATCGAACTGAGGCGCTCCGTCGGACGCCGCGGCTATTTCGTCGCGCTCGTCTATCAGCGCGAGCTTATATTTTCCGCCTATAACGCGGCACAGCTCGCGCAGGACGGTAGTCTTACCGCTGAGCGGTTTGCCCGTTATAAGCAGTCCGCGTATATCTTTTCCCGAAAAAAACAGCTCCGCCAGCCTGTCTGCGCAACCTGTATGCCGCCTTGCGATGCGTATATTTACCGAAGATATATTTTTGATAAGCGTAACGGTATCGCCGTTATAGACCGCTCTGCCGCTGAAGCCCGCCCTGTGACCGCCTTTCAGCGTTACATAACCCTGCGCCAACTCCTTTTCATAGCTGTGTAAGGAGCTTTCGCAAAAAGCTACTACGCAGTTTTCTACCGTTGAGGCGCTGATTATGTTTTGAAGCACATGGTCATATCCGCCGCAGCATATCACTGCGGGTCTGCCGGCGCGTATCCTTATTTCCCGCGCATCGGCCTTGACCTCGCTGCTTACTCCCGCCAGCTCCGGTATGAATTTTACCGCGGTGGAAAGTGCGCTGTCGTATTCGTTTTTTCTTGATCCGATCATTTTTAACAGTCCTCTCTGATTTGATTTACTACAGTCTATGAGGACTTGTACAAAAATAGAACAAAAAAGCCGCCGCATAAAAGCAGCAGCTAAAAAACAGCGTCAGCACAAATAATGCCGACGCTGTTACAGCTTGTCGAAAAACCTCCCTATGGTCGGATTTTCGACAAGCTGACCAAAAAATGAGCAAGTATGTGTTGACATACTTGCTCATTTTTGCCGCTCTGCGAGCGGCACTTATCGCTAATGAGGGTGAAAACCCTGATGGTTTTCCCCTCATACTCCTCTTTCCTTCCGGCTTTTGAACACTTTTTCTACAGCCTGAAACAGCGTCGGCACAAATAATGCCGACGCTGTTATTATCTTTGTTAAATCTCAGCCCTTAAGTCCGCGTGCCTGTCTGTCCATGTCCTCGACGACTATGTCGTGTATCTCGCCGAGCGATGCGCAGTATTCCAGTACCTTCCACGGTTCGTTGGTGTGATAATGTATTTTTATAAGGTCCTCATCTCCGACGGCAAGCAGGCTGTCGCCTTTGAAATTTTCTACAAAGTAATCGTATATCGCGTCCTCGTCAAGGTCGTGACCCTCAATAAGAAGCTGAGTATCATATCTGAATTCTATCATCTTTATGACCATGCTTGCAAAGCAAGCATCTCCTTTCAAGTTTTGTGCGGTTTTGCGAAGCAAAATTGCTGACCGTACTCAGCAAAGCGCAAAACGTAAAGTCTGGAAAATTTATTTTTTCAGACTTTCTCCTCGCTATGAACGGTTTTTATATGCAGTTCTTCAAGCTGTTTGTCGTCAACGTCCGAGGGACAGCCGGACATCAGCTCGCTTGCGTCCTTTACCTTAGGAAATGCCACAACGTCTCTGAGGCTTTCCGCGCCGCAAAGCATCATTGTCAATCTATCAAGACCTATGCCGAGTCCTCCGTGAGGTGGCGCGGCGTACTTATACGCGTCTACTAAGAAGCCGAATTTTGCCTGTATCTCCTCTTCGGTAAGACCGAGCAGTCTGAACATTTTCTCCTGAAGCTCCGGGTCGGTTATTCTTATTGAACCGCTGCACAGCTCGGTACCGTTTACCACAAGGTCGAATGCTTTTGCCCTTACGCTGCCCTTGTCGTTGTCAAGACTGTCCAGACATTCCTCCATAGGCATTGTAAACGGATGGTGCATAGCAAGCCAGCTTTGGCTTTCCTCGTCCCACTCAAAGAACGGGAACTCTGTTATCCAAAGGAAGTTAAATCCTCCGTCCGGCACTATGCCTATCTGTTTTCCTACCTTTGATCTCAATGCTCCGAGCACCGGCAGCGTGACCTTGTTTTTATCTGCGACGATAAGCGCCACGTCGCCTTTTTTACAGCCGAGAAAATCAAGTATCTTCTCCAGCTCGCCCTCAGCCATGAATTTTCCGAACGAACATGAAGGAACATCATCTACCCAGCGCACATACGCCAGTCCTTTTGCGCCGATGCCGCGCACAAACTCGGTCAGCTTGTCTATCTCCTTACGGGTAAGAACGCCTGCCGCGTTATCGGCAACTATCGCCCTTACGCTGCCGCCGTCCGCTACAGCGGAAGAAAATACCGAAAAGCCGCTGTTCTTTACCAAATCGGAAATATCCTTTATCTCCATGCCGAAACGGGTATCGGGCTTGTCCGAGCCGAACCGCTCCATAGCGTCTTTATAGGTCATGCGGGGCAGCGGTATCTGCACATCCTCGCCCAGCGTTTCTTTAAGCAAGGTCTTTACATACCCCTCGGTAAGCTTTAGAATATCGTCCACGTCCATGAACGACATTTCCAGATCTATCTGAGTAAATTCCGGCTGTCTGTCCGCCCTGCCGTCCTCATCGCGAAAGCACCTTGCAAGCTGGATATAGCGGTCATAGCCGGATATCATCAGTAGCTGCTTATATATCTGGGGCGACTGCGGCAGCGCATAAAATTTCCCCTCGTGCAGTCTGGACGGCACAAGATAATCACGCGCGCCCTCCGGAGTGGACTTCATCATCATAGGGGTCTCTATCTCAAGAAAGCCGTTGTCGTAGAAATAATCCCTTGTGACCTTGGCTATCTTATGGCGCATAATAAGATTGTCCTGTAACTTTTTGCGTCTCAAATCAAGATATCTGTATTTGAGCCTTAACTCTTCGTTGGTCTTGGTATCGTTGATTATCTCAAAAGGCGGAGTCTGCGCCTTTGAAAGTATCCTGAGATCATTTACCGTTATCTCGACGTCGCCGGTCTTTATCTCGGTATTTACGCTCTCTCTTTTCCTGAGAACGCCCTGTGCCATAAGCACATATTCGCTTTTCACCTGCTTTGCCTTTTCAAATACTTCGGGAGCGGTGTCATCATCAAATACCAGCTGTACGATACCGGTGCGGTCTCTTAAATCAATAAATATCAATCCGCCCTTGTCCCTTACTCTCTGGACAAAGCCGGCAACCGTCAAAGTATTGCCTATCCCCTCGACCTCGCCGCAGTAATGGGTGCGCCTCAGTCCCTGCATAGTGTCTGCCATAATATACTTCCTTTCAGTTCAAAAATATCACAAGAGATATTTTAGCATATTTTTCCCGAAAATACAATACTATTTTGCATAATTCCACCTTATTATCGGAAAATCGAGCCTAGCGAATTTCAAAAGCTGTTTAATTCAGCCGCCGAAAAATATATGCTCTATAAACACTTTAAGACCGATACCGACAAGGATTATCCCGCCGGCTACCACCGCCTTGCTTCCGAGCAGCTCGCCGAATCTTTTACCGGCAAAAATACCGACTAAGCTCAGCCCGAATGTGATAACGCCTATGATAGACACCGCCGTTATCATATCAAAAACGGTCATTTTCATCGCTACAAAGCTGACGCCGACGACAAAAGCGTCTATACTTGTCGCCACCGCCTGAAACATCAGCGCCGTGAAAGAAAATTTGTATTCAAGGCTGTCTTTATTATCTTTATTCTTTTGCCGCAGTTCTTTTATTCCCTCAAATATCATCCTGCCGCCGATGAAGCCGAGGAATATCAAGGCTATATAATGATCCCATCTGCTTATAAATTCCGCGAAGCTGCTGCCCAGGAAATATCCCAGCAGCGGCATTATCGCCTGAAATATCCCGAACGCTCCCGCGATCGCCAGCGCGTGGCGCAGCAATATTTTTTTCATCGTAAGGCCGTTGGAAATAGATACCGCAAAAGCATCCATAGCCAGGCCTATCGCAAGCAAAAACGATTGTAAAAGCAACGAAACTATATCCATATAAAACGCTCCCTCCGGTAAAATTTTATATTTTCTGCGACAGCAACGGCGAATAATGCTTTCTGAAGCTTTCAAAGCTGCCGCTATCTATCGCGTCCCTTATTTTTTCAAGCAAGGTGTTGTAAAAATACAGATTATGCTGTACGGCAAGCCGTCCGCCCAGTCTTTCCTCCGTTTTGAAAAGATGTCTGATATATGCGCGGGAGAAATTCCGGCAGGTCGGGCAGTCGCATTCTGTATCTAAAGGCAGATCGTCGGTCATATACTTTTCGTTGGTTATATGCGTTACTCCCTGCCATGTGAAAATTGAGGCGTGACGCGCGTTCCTTGTCGGCATTACGCAGTCGAACATATCAACCCCGCGGTATACCGCCTCTATTATATTTGACGGAGTTCCCACTCCCATAAGATAACGCGGCTTGTTTTGCGGAGCGTGCGGGATCACCGTTTCTATAATATCATACATGACTTCGGTCGGTTCGCCTACGGCAAGTCCCCCGATAGCGATACCGTCTACCGGCTTTTGAGCGAGCAATTTCATATGGTCGGCGCGGATATCCTTATATGTTCCGCCCTGATTTATCGCGAAAAGCATTTGATGAGGATTTACCGTATCCGGCAGACCGTTCAGCCTTGCAAGCTGGGAAATACACCTGTCCAGCCAGCGCGAGGTGCGCTCTACCGATTTCTTCACATAGTCAAATTCCGCGGGATTTTCTATACATTCATCGAACGCCATAGCTATCGTAGAGCCGAGATTAGACTGTATCTGCATGCTTTGTTCCGGTCCCATAAATATCTTTCTTCCGTCGATATGGGAGCTGAAGTACACGCCCTCTTCCTTTATTTTACGCAGCTTGGCAAGTGAAAAGACCTGAAAGCCGCCGCTGTCCGTAAGGATAGGACGATCCCAGTTCATAAAGCGGTGTAGCCCGCCCATCTGCTTTACCACCTCGTCGCCCGGACGCAGGTGCAGATGATATGTGTTGCAAAGCTCCACCTGACATTTCAGCTCTTTAAGGTCAAGCGAGGACAATCCGCCTTTTATCGCGGCGGCTGTACCGACATTCATAAAGCACGGCGTCTGAAAATCCCCGTGTACGGTATGAACGACGCCGCGCCGCGCTGCGCCTTCGGTTTTCAACAATTCGTACATATTTTCTCCAATATAAGAACATTTATTTAAGGTGATCCTGCGGGACAAGCCCTATCTGTCCGTTTTCCGCTATGCCGAGATAATAACCGCAGGCACTGTCTGCCGCATAGAACCGCTCGCCCTTACGCACTGACAGAAAAGCATTCAGGTTGATACCGCCGTGAAGCTTCCCGTCAGAGCCGGTAAAGGTGAACTTTTCCGGTATCAGACCTGTTTTTCCGGTCTGCTGATTTTTGACAAGCAGCATTCCGTCGTTATTCTCAAGGATCTGCAGGACGTGACTTTCCCACTCCGCATATTCCGGCCGATGATCGGAAACGACGTCACGCTTTACCGTCATTTCATCGGCGTTTATCGGCAGAAAAAAATTATCATAGCTGTACGATTCGCCGTTTTTATTGATAATAAAGGCGTTTAGCTGACCCGCCCACTTTGTAACTGCGCCGCCGTCTATATCTATAATGCGCTTTTCTTTATCAATTATAGGCAGATTTGAGTTGTTGCTGCGCTTATAGCATTGTACCGGATAATGTCCGCATACGACTGTCTTTTCGGACATATGGCTATTGCGCAAAAACCACGGAGCGCACATAGCGAACCATTCGTTGCCGTTTTCCCAATCCGGTCGGTTTTCTATTCCGGCATGAATAAAAATATGGTCTTGCGTTTCCAGCGCGTAAGGCAGCTCGTCCACAAATTTTATCTCATTATAAAAGGCGTTGCGGACAAGCGCGCGTTTTTCCTCAAAGCTTTCTGCAAAATCAGTTATGCCGAGGCTTTGTCCCATTTCAATAAAAGCGTTATACGGACGCCGTTTCAGCCGCTCAAGAAATTTTTCCCTGCTGTCGTAAAACGCCATATTCGGACAATCGGTATCGTTGTTACCTTTTATGACGTATACCTTAGGGATCTTTGAAAGCTCTATCACCTTTTGCAAAACCGCTGTATTGTGTATGCCCTTTTCCAGCATATCGCCGAGTATGAACAGATAATCGTTTCCCGCGTTATAGCCGCATTTATCCAGCAGAGTGCAAAACTCATCATAACAGCCGTGAATATCGCTTATGCAGATGATACGCGCCTGCTTGGGCAGCGATATTTTCACTATCTTCATAGGCTTCTCCTTACGCTCAAATTATCAACATGCAATCTCCAAAGGAAAAAAATCTGTATTTTTCCTCAATGGCGGTCTGATATGCGGCTAATGTGCGCTCTCGTCCGAGAAATGCGCTGACCAGCATTATAAGCGTACTTTCCGGCAAATGAAAGTTTGTTATCAGCCCGTCTATACATCTGAATTTATACCCCGGATAAATAAATATCCCGGTATCCGACGTAACAGGCTTTACTTCGCCGTTTTCGTCCATTCCTGCGGCCGCCTCTAAAGTACGGCAGCTGGTAGTGCCTACCGCTATCACTCTGCCGCCGCGCTGCTTACATTCCTTTATTTTATCCGCCGTTTCCTGCGGTATCGAAAAATGCTCGACGTGCATTTTATGCTTTAATATATCGTCCTCTTTTACCGGACGGAACGTTCCTAATCCCACATGCAGCGTAACAAAAGCCGTATCGACGCCTTTTTTGCGTATGTTATCAAACACCCGCTCGGTAAAGTGAAGCCCCGCGGTCGGAGCGGCGGCAGAACCCAGCTCATGGGAATATATCGTATTATATCTCTGCTTGTCCTTAAGCTTTTCGGTAATATACGGCGGCAGCGGCATCTGACCTATTCTGTCCAAAAGCTCAAAAAAAACGCCGTCGTAGGTGAATTTTGCTATACGGTTGCCGCCCTCCGATATTTCGGTTATTTGGGCGGTCATAAGTCCGGAAAAATCCACCTTCGAGCCGACCGGCAGCCTTTTTCCGGGACGCACCATGACCTCCCATACGCCTTCGGCAAGCTGCTTTAACAGCAGAAATTCCACCGCCGCGCCTGTATTTTCCTTGATACCGTACAGTCTTGCCGGAAAAACCTTTGAATCGTTCAGCACCAGCAGGTCACCTTTTCTGAGATACTCGCATATATTATAAAAGCGGTCGTGTATAATACTGCCATCGGTTCTGTCTATCTTCATCAGCCTGGAGCTGTCGCGCGGTTCAAGCGGGGTCTGAGCGATAAGCTCTTTAGGCAGGTCGTAATAAAAATCCTTTTTCTGCATTTATCTTTTTCCTCATTTTCTTTTGACTGCACATTTTTATATATTAAATATAATAGCACATTACCGGATAAAAATCAATCAATTTTTTTGTGTTTTGGCATTGACAAAACCTATAAATTATGGTAATATAAATACGATATCGGGTGTATATTTGCGCCCTGCGGCGAGTAATGCCGCAACATTGGTTTTTGTATTTAATAACAAATGCAGAACACACAACTCGCGTATGCTGAATGTTGGAGAGCATTTGCTCTATATCTGCAATTTCGGCCGCTAGTGAACAAGCGGCTTTTTATTTTATACAGGCTTATGTGTAAAGAATAAAAGAAAGATACGGTGAAACAAATGAAAAGCTATAATGTAGGAATAATCGGTGCAACGGGTATGGTAGGTCAGCGATTTGCCGTCCTGCTGGAAAATCATCCGTGGTTCAAGGTCAAGGTGCTTGCGGCGTCCTCGCGTTCTGCGGGAAAGACGTATAAAGAGGCTGCGCACTGGCTCATTGAAAAGCCTATGCCCCGCTCCATGGAAGATATGATAGTAATGGACGCGACTGCGGATATAGACAAAATAACCGAACAGGTGGATTTTGTATTCTGTGCGGTCAATATGAAAAAAGACGAGATAAAGGCGCTGGAAGAGCTTTATGCAAAGCATGAATGTCCGGTAATGTCAAACAATTCCGCACATCGTTTTACCGACGACGTGCCGATGATAATTCCGGAGATAAACGACGACCACATGGAGATAGTACACGCTCAGAGAAAGCGTTTAGGCACCAAAAAGGGCTTCATCTCGGTAAAGTCCAACTGCTCTATACAAAGCTATGTCCCCGCGCTGAACCCGCTGCGTAAGTTCGGTATTACAAAAGTCCTCGCCTGCACCTATCAGGCTATCTCCGGCGCGGGAAAGACCTTTGAGACCTGGCCGGAAATGGTTGACAACGTTATCCCCTACATAGGCGGAGAAGAAGAAAAGAGCGAGCAGGAGCCGCTCAAGGTCTGGGGCAGGATCGAGGGCGACAAGATAGTAAAGGCGGATAAGCCGATGATAACTACTCAATGCCTGCGTGTACCGGTGTCTAACGGTCATTTTGCCGCAGTTTTTGCAAGCTTTGAGAACAAGCCGTCCATAGATGAGATAAAGCGTCTTTGGAAAGAATACAAGGGTGCTCCGCAGGAGCTTGAGCTTCCTTCCGCGCCTAAGCAGTTCTTAAATTATTTTGAAGAGGACAATATGCCTCAAACGGCGCTTCACAGAAATCTTGAAAACGGCATGGCTGTATCTATAGGACGTTTAAGAGAGGATACGCAGTATGATTATAAGTTTGTTTCGCTCTCGCATAACACCTTGAGAGGTGCTGCGGGCGGTGCTGTGCTGATGGCGGAGCTGTATGCGGCAAAGGGTTATTTTGACTGATCGCATAAAATTTTGCCAAAGATATATCAGCACGGAATTTTTATGATAAAAAAGGAGGTCGGCTGTCTTGCGACCGGCTGATCTACACACTTGAATTAATATAGGAGGGTCATTGTATGAAAGAAACTATCTTTACAGGCTCCGGAGTCGCTATTGCAACTCCGATGAACACCGACGGAAGCATAAATTATGATCGTTTTGCCGACCTTATAGAAATGCAGATCTCCGGCGGTACCGATTCTATAGTCGTATGCGGCACTACGGGTGAATCCGCCGCGCTCAGCGACGAGGAGCACAGAAATCTTATAAAGTTCTGTGTAGAGCGGGTAGCAAAACGCGTACCGGTAATTGCCGGAACGGGCAGCAACGACACCGCTTATTCTATCGAGCTTTCAAAAGAGGCAGAAAACCTCGGCGCGGACGCACTTTTGCAGGTCACTCCCTACTACAACAAGACCTCTCAAAAAGGACTTGTTGCGCACTTCTCCGCTATCGCTCACAGTGTAAAGCTGCCTATTATCCTTTACAATGTACCCAGCCGCACCGGTGTGAATATCGCGGTAGAGACCTATAAAGAACTGTCTAAGGTAGAAAATATCGTCGCAGCAAAAGAAGCAAGCGGCAGTATAAGCGCGGTGGCTCGTATAGCGGCGGAGACCGACCTTGATATATATTCCGGCAACGACGACCAGATAGTGCCTATTATGTCGCTTGGCGGCAAGGGTGTTATTTCGGTGCTCGCAAACTGCCTTCCGAATGAAGTACATAATATCGCGGCATACTGTCTTGACGGAGATTATAAGAAAGCTGCCGAGTTACAGTTAAAGCTGCTGGAATTCACAAATCTCTTATTTATCGACGTAAACCCCATTCCCGTCAAGGAAGCCATGAATATAATGGGTCTTGACGTAGGCGAATGCAGACTTCCTCTGGTACAAATGGAAGAGGAAAAGATAGCAAAGCTGCTCGCGTCGATGGATAAGCTCGGTATTTCCGGAAAATACTCAAAGTAAAGGGATAACAGATGGTTAAAATTGCTGTTACCGGCGCGGCCGGTAAAATGGGAAGAACAATAAACGATATAGTTAAAACAAGAAACGACTGCGTAATTTCCGCCGGAATAGACATAACCGGCGAGCAATACTCGGATTTTCCCGTAGTTAAAGAGGTATACGAGCTTGCCGAAAAGCCGGACGTCATAATCGACTTTTCCCACCCGTCGGCACTGGACAGCCTGCTTGATTACTGCAAGATAAATAATGTGCCTATAGTCATAGCGACTACCGGATACACCGACGAGCAGATAAATCAGATAAAGTCGGCTGCCGCGCAGATACCGGTGTTTTTCACTTTCAACCTTTCACTTGGGATAAACCTGCTGGTAGACCTCGCAAAGCGCGCGGTAAAAGTGCTTGGCGGACAGTTTGATATCGAGATACTTGAAAAGCATCACAATCTTAAAAAGGACGCGCCGTCCGGTACCGCTATCATGATAGCCGAGGCTATCAATAACGAGCTTGACAACAAAATGCACTATGTATATGACCGTCACAGCGTAAGAAAGCCGCGTGAAAATACCGAGATAGGCATACATTCCGTTCGCGGAGGAACAATAGTCGGAGAACACGACGTTATCTTCGCCGGACGCGACGAGGTGATAACCCTCTCCCACTCGGCCGGTTCAAAGCAGGTGTTCGCGGTAGGCGCGGTAAATGCGGCGATCTATCTTAAAGGCAAACCTAGCGGGCTGTACGAAATGTCCGACCTGCTTTCTCAGTCATAAGAAAAGGAGTCAAACATGACCGAAATAAACACTTTTGACGGCTATTCCGCCGTTACATTTTCAGATATTCCCGCAAATATAGGGTTTGAGACTGCGGTACTTAAAGCGGTCGCACAGGCCGGAATAAACATAGACATGATCTCCCAGACCCCTCCCAGATCAGATCGGGTATCGTTCGGTTTCAGCTTCAGCGACGACGATATTCCTAACCTGCTTAAGATAATGGGTAAGATCACGCCGGAATCGGGAGTTACCCCGTTTGTCACCAGCGGTAACGTAAAGATACGCATATTAAGCGATGAGATGTGCGATCAGGCAGGATTTGCGGCAAAGGTATTCGGGCTTATAGACTCTGTTTCGGCAGAAGTGCTGATGATCTCCACCGGAAACGACGAAATATGTATGCTTGTGCCGGAAAGCTGCTGTGAGGATATACAACAGGCGCTTAATGAGCTTTGATTTTTAATTAAAAAGCATCGGCAAATTGCCGGTGCTTTTAATATTATTGTGGGAGAAAATATGGTAAAGTTAGCAAGATTTCTTAAAAAATATAAGCTTCAGGTCATACTCGGACCGATATTTAAGCTGACCGAGGCCGTATTCGAGCTTATCGTGCCGTTAGTCATGGCGGGGATAATAGACAACGGTATCGCCGGCGGCGACGATGGCTATATATATAAAAACGGCGCGGTCATTGTTCTGCTCGGAGTGTGCGGACTGGGCTTTGCACTGATCTGCCAGTATATGGCGTCAAAAGCGTCGCAGGGCTTTGGTACGGAGCTGCGCCGCGAGCTTTTTTCACATATAAACAAGCTGTCATATAAAGAACTGGACGAGCTCGGCACTTCTTCCCTGATAACCCGCCTGACCTCGGACATAAATCAGCTTCAGGTAGCGGTCGCTATGCTGATACGCTTGGTGGTGAGAGCGCCGTTTCTTGTTATAGGCGCGACGGTAATGGCTTTTACTATAGACGTAAAGCTGTCGATGATATTCCTTGCGGCGATACCGCTTATTGCAATAACCTTGTGGCTGGTAACCAACAGGACTATCCCCTTTTACAGAAATATCCAAAAAAAGCTGGACAAGACCTCTCGTATCACACGGGAAAATCTTATCGGCGCCCGCGCGGTGAGAGCGTTTGCAAAGCAGCAGCATGAGATAGACCGATTCGGTGAAAACGCCGACGATATAAATAAAACGGCGGTCCGTGCAGGAAAAATATCGGCGCTGCTCAATCCCGCTACGACTATTATATTAAATCTTGCGATAGTCGCGGTCATCTGGCTGGGAGGATTTTCGGTAGACGCCGGAGAGCTTACACAGGGTGAAATAATCGCTCTGGTAAACTACATGAATCAGATACTGCTTGCTCTTATAGTCGTTTCCAACTTAGTCGTCATCTTTACAAAATCCGCCGCCAGCGCCGCCAGAGTAAACGAAGTGTTGGAAACAAAGCCGTCGGTAACAGACAGCGCCAAAGAAGATATCAAGTTTAACGAAAATGCTCCCGCTATAGAATTTGACAACGTATCCTTCAGCTATCACGATAACGCCGACCTTGCGCTTAAAAATATCAGCTTTACCGCAAAACGCGGCGAAACGATAGGTATAATAGGCGGTACCGGCAGCGGTAAAACGACTTTAATAAACATGATACCCCGCTTTTACGATGTGACCGACGGCGCTGTTAAGGTCAACGGACGCGACGTAAGAGAATATCCGTTCAGACAGTTAAGAGGTCTTATAGGACTAGTGCCGCAGAAGGCGGCTCTGTTCAGCGGGTCGCTGCGCAGCAATATGCAATGGGGCAAAGACGATATTTCCGATGAGGAGATACACCGTGCGCTTAATATCGCGCAGGCGGAAGATTTTGTTATGCAAATGCCGGACAAAACGGACAGCATGATAATGCAGGAGGGTAAAAATCTTTCCGGCGGACAAAAGCAAAGGCTCACTATAGCGCGGGCATTGTGCCGCGAGCCGGAAATACTTATCCTCGACGACAGCGCAAGTGCCCTTGATTACGCGACCGATTCGCATTTACGGACCGCTATAAAAGAAAACTGCGCCGATATGACGGTCATAATTATTTCACAGCGCGCAAATACCGTAAAAGCGGCAGATAAAATAATCGTCATGAGCGACGGAGAGATGATAGGCATGGGAACGCACAGAGAGCTGCTCTCCTCCTGCGCCGAATACTGCGAGATATGCCTTTCTCAGTTCAGCGCCGACGAAATAGAAAAGGAGCTGCATGATGAACAACAATAAAAACAGCAGCTTTGCGGTACTAATACGGCTGCTTAAATTCACAAGACCTTACACGGTGTACCTTATATTCACGATAATCAGCGCGATAATCTCCGCCTGCGCAACGCTTTATGCGCCGGTACTGATAGGACAGGCGGTAGACTGCATAATCTCCGCGGGCAACGTGGATTTTGAAAAGATACTGCCGATAATAATACAGCTTTTCTTTGTCGTTCTGGCGGGAGCGGTATTTCAGTGGTTCATGGGCTACAGTACAAATATCCTTACCCAGAACACTATAAGAGATCTGCGCACCGGCGCGTTTAACAAAATCCAAAAAGTGCCGCTGAAATATATCGACTCTACCCCGCACGGTGAGATAATCTCCCGCGTAGTCACGGATATAGATACTATTTCAGACGGATTGCTGCAAGGCTTTCAGCAGCTTTTCACCGGAGTGGTAACTATCGTGGGGACGCTGTGCTTTATGCTTTCGATAAACGTTGCGATATCGCTGGTGGTTATACTGATAACTCCGCTTTCCCTGCTGGTCGCGTCTACTATAGCAAGGCTTTGCTCAAAAAAATTCAAGGAACAGGCAAAGCTGCGCGGCGACGTCACCACACTGGCGGAGGAATATATAGGCAATCAAAAGACGGTCATAGCGTTCTCACAGGAAGAAAACAGTGAACAAAAGTTTGAAGAGCTGAATGCAAAGCTGTACAAGGTAGGCGTTAGGGCACAGTTTTATTCCGCGCTTACCAACCCGTCAACACGCTTTGTAAATGGGCTTGTGTACGCCGGAGTAGGAATATTCGGAGCTATAAACGCGCTTACCCCCGGAGGAATAACGGTAGGTCAGCTTTCCTGTTTTTTAAGCTACGCAAATCAATATACAAAACCGTTTAATGAGATATCCGGCGTTATTGCGGAATTACAGTCGGCGTTTGCCAGCGCAAGGCGTGTATTCGAGCTTATAGATTCCGAAGATGAAAGTTCGGATGCAGACAATAAGGTACTCACGGATATTCAAGGCAACGTCAGCATATCCGACGTTTGCTTTTCCTACGACCCGTCCGTTGAGCTTATAAAGGACCTTGACCTGTCGGTAAAAAAAGGCCAGCATATCGCTATAGTAGGACCTACCGGCTGCGGAAAAACTACCGTTATAAATCTGCTTATGCGATTTTATGATACAGACAGCGGAAGTATCTCGGTAGACGGAAATTCCATAAAAGACGTAACGCGCGATTCCCTGCGGCTGGGTTACGGAATGGTATTGCAGGAAACCTGGATATTCAAAGGTACTGTCAAGGAAAATATCGCCTACGGCAAGCCGGACGCCACCGATGAAGAGATAACGAAAGCGGCAAAGGCGGCTCATTGTCACGGCTTTATCAGAAGAATGAAAAACGGTTATGATACCGTGATAAGCGATGATTCGGGACTATCGCAGGGACAAAAACAGCTTTTGTGCATAGCGAGAGTCATGCTCACCATGCCGCCTATGCTGATACTTGACGAAGCTACCAGCAGTATAGATACCCGCACGGAGCTTAAAATACAGAATGCCTTTACCCAAATGACCGGCGGAAAGACCAGCTTTATAGTCGCTCACCGCCTTTCTACGATAAAAGAAGCGGACTGCATACTTGTAATGAACGCCGGAAAAATAGTTGAAATAGGAACGCATAAGGAACTGCTTGCAAATAACGGATTTTATTCCGAGCTGTATAACAGTCAGTTCAAGCAGACATAAAATCCACCTGCGGTTTTATTTAATATTGACATTTTTCTTAAACTATTGTATAATTATTTTGTAAGCTTTTTTGCTGAGATCTTAAATTATGATTATTTTGAGGAGCATATATAATGAAAAAAACACTTGGAATAATTTTGGCTGTTTTAACTGCGGTCATCTTAGCAACTATCAGCGTATTTGCTTTCGACGGCAATGATTATGATTACGGCGGAGGCGGCGACTGGGGCGGAAACGACTGGGGCGGCGGAGGCGGCTATACATACGACGACGATTATTCCTCCGGCGGAGGCGGCGGTACCGGACTAGGCATAGGCGGCGCTGCTGTCGTTGTTATAGTAATAGTTGTTATAATCATATTAAACAATAAAAACAAAAACGGCGGACAAAAGCAGGGCGGCATGGTCGTATCCAGCCAGGGACGCGGCGTTATACTTCCGGACAGGACCGCTCAGATAGAGGGTATCATAAAGCAGACCGACCCGAACTTCTCCTCCGGCGATTTCATATCGTTTGCAAAAGAAGTATATATAGACATAGAAACCGCATGGTGCAACCGCGACCTTACGCCTGTACGTCCCGTTATGCACGAAAACCTGTATAATACCACGGCAAGGCAGGTACAGAGCAAGATAGAGCAAGGCGTCATCTATCATTACGAAAGTATCGCGATAAACACCGCATATCTTACCTCTTATGCGAAGGACGCTCAGTTTGAGTACCTCACCTGCTACTTAAACGCCAGAATGATAGATTACCAGACCGACGAAAAGACCGGCAACATCATTCGCGGCGACAAAAATACCCGCTGGGATATGCGCTATAAGATGAAGTTCGTGCGTTCCGCAGGCGTTCAGACCAAGGAAGAAGTATCCGCTGCAAACGGACACAATTGTCCTAACTGCGGCGCACCGCTTGAAATAACCTCCTCCGGCGTATGCGAATACTGCGGCTCGGTAGTTACTACAGGTCAGTACAGTTGGGTACTTACCGACTTTACTACTATACGCAACGATACCGTCGATGAAGGAATACAGGGAGTGTAAGCCCGTAAATGAGTGATTTTTTTACCAGTCCGCTGTTTATCATACTTATCATTATTGCAGTTATAATCGCGGCCGTATTCATCATAAAAGCGTGGATCAATAATAAAATGCGCAAGGTCGCCGGAATGTCCATGGGAGAGCTTGCCGGGCTTATTTCCCAAGGAATGAAAGAAGAATCGACCGTGCCTAAAGGCATCCATGACCTTTCGGCGGCATACGCTCCGGCGATAAATCGGGATTTTCCGGAGGTCGGGTACGCTACGATGGCCGCTATGGCTCAAAACGTCCTTATATCCTATCTTGAGGCGGTAGAATCCGGCTCGACCTCAAAGCTTGATAAGCAAAAATGTGCCTCATCGCTTTTTAAGAAGGCCGAAAATATGATAATCGACCTTAACAGCAAAAACGAGAAAGAAAAGTATGACAATATCGATGTTCATAAATGTGCGATATCGTCATATAACAACCGGCAGAACGAAGCGACGGCTGTGTTTGAGATATCGGTCGGGTATGATTACTCGCTTATAAAAGGCGACAAAAACAGCACGCCGGAAAAAGTTCAAGCCGCGTATAAAATGATATTGACTTACAATCAATACGGACACGAGCAGGCAAACGAGACTGTATACACAAGCACCTGTCCTAACTGCGGCGCGCCTGTTGATATGCGGACAGGGGTATGCAAATACTGCGGCAGCTCATTTACCATTATTGCCGACCGCTTATGGCAAGTAACGGATATTGACCGGATAGGTTAATAATATATGAAAGGAAATAATAACTATGGGACTTATTAAAGCTGCTATCGGCTCTCTTTCGGGCACGCTCGGCGACACCTGGAAAGAAGCGATACACTGCCCTGCCATTGACAACACTATAGTTGTGGCAAACGGGGAAAAAATGCACGAGGGTTCTGCCCGCTCGAGCAACGTTAAAGGTTCTGATAACTACATCAGCAACGGTTCGGCTATCATGGTGGAGGAAAACACCTGTATGCTTACTATCGACAACGGAAAGATAACCAATGTCGTTACCGAGCCGGGACGCTATGTGCTTGACAATTCCTCGGCACCGTCGATATTTGCCGGACAGATAAAGGATTCCGCCAAGGAGCTTATCTCGCGTTTCACTTACGGCGGTACTCCCTCGGTCGAACAGAGGGTAATTTACATCAACCTGCAAAGACTGCCCGGTATCAAGTTCGGCACCGGAACGACTGTTCCCTACTTTGACCCGAGATACAACACTTCGATAGATCTGCGCTTTTACGGTACTTTTGAAATACAGATACCCGACGCAGAGGCTGCCGTTAAGTTCTACACTCAGGTAGTAAGCAAGGGCGTAAACTCCGGACGGACTACCGTAAATGATATTTTTGCCAACGAACAATATAAGACCGAGTTTATGCAGGGTCTTATGGTCGCGCTTAACGGGCTTTCTGCCGAAAACTTCAGCTACAGCCAGATAACCAGCCAGCTTACCAATCTTACCGAAAAGGCAAGAGCTGCTACACTTGAGAAATGGGAAGAAAGAGGCTTTACGCTTACCAATATCGGCTTAGGCCCGGTTACCCTTGCAGACGAGAGCAAGGAGCTGCTTAAAGACCGTCTTAAAGCCGATACCATGCTCGATTCCGATGTACAGCGTGCGGTAATGACCGGTGCTGTCGCAAAGGGTATTGAGTCTGCCGGCGCTAACGAAAACGGCGCAATGATGGGCTTTATGGGTATGAATATGGCGATGAATGCCGGCGGCGGCATTCTCGGTGGTATGCCCGCGGCTACTCAGGCAAGCTCACAGTCTGACGGCGGATGGAGATGCCCCGCTTGCGGCGCGACCGGAAATTCCGGCGCATTCTGTTCGGGATGCGGTGCAAAGAAGCCCGAACCGTGGATCTGCTCATGCGGAACGCAGAACACCGGAAAATTCTGCTCCCAGTGCGGAAAGAGCAAGGAGGGCGACGCTCCTGCCGCTCCCGCTCCTGCTGAATGGACCTGTGAATGCGGGACTAAGAATACCGGCAAATTCTGCAGCAACTGCGGCAAATCCAAGCCCGCCGCTCCGAAAAAATATAAATGCGACAAGTGCGGCTGGACGCCGGAAGATCCGGAACATCCCCCGAAGTTCTGCCCTGAATGCGGCGACCCGTTCAACGACGACGATCTTCAGTAATAATTTTGTGACGATCTTAATTTTAAGTAAATCGGCTCAGGGTTCTGAGCCGATTTTCATAACACAGTAAACGGAGGTTCTGTTATGGCTGACTGGCTGAAAAATGCAATTTTTTATGAGATATATCCCCAATCCTTTAACGACAGCAACGGGGACGGTATCGGAGATTTTGAAGGAATAATACAAAAGCTCGACTATATCAAAGATATAGGGTTCAATGCGCTGTGGCTCAATCCCTGCTTTGATTCGCCTTTCGGGGACGCGGGATATGACGTGCGGGATTATCTGAAAACCGCGCCGAGATACGGAACGAACGACGATCTTAAAAAGCTGTTTGACGAGTGTCACAGCCGAAATATGCACATTATACTCGACTTAGTGCCCGGTCATACGTCTGTGGAGCATGAATGGTTCAAAGAATCCATGAAACCGGAGAAAAACGAATACAGCGACCGTTACATATGGACAGACAGCATTTGGGAAGAGCCGGAGGGCCTGAACTGCATAAGAGGCATATCCGACCGCGACGGCAGCGCCGCTGTAAACTTTTTCTCAATGCAGCCCGCGCTCAACTACGGCTACGCAAATCCCACAAAGCCGTATCAGAATAAGCCGACCGACCCCGCTCCGATGGCGACAAGACAGGCTGTAAAGGATATTATGAAATTCTGGTTGGATATGGGCTGCGACGGGTTCAGAGTAGACATGGCGGGTTCACTGGTGAAATGCGACCCGGAATACAAAGAGACTATAAAGCTTTGGCGGGATATAACGGGATATCTCAAGAGCTTTTATCCGCAGGCCGCTATGGTTTCGGAATGGGGCGAGCCGCAGTATTCTCTCGCCGGCGGGTTTGATATGGACTTTTTGCTTCACTTCGGCCCGGAAGGGTATACTTCCCTGTTCAGGAGTGAAAAGCCGTTTTTCTCAAAAAAAGCGCAGGGCACGCCGACAAAATTCTCCGAGCTGTATGACATTTCATATACCAGCGCTAAAAAGTACGGCGGGCTGGTATGTATACCTTCCGGCAATCACGATATGGAAAGGCTCGCTAGATTCAGAGATGAAGAAGAGCTGAAGTGCTGCTTTGCTTTCCTGCTTACCATGCCGGGCGCGCCGTTTATCTATTACGGCGACGAGATAGGTATGGAATATGTTGAAAACTTAGTTTCCAAAGAGGGCGGATACGGCCGCACAGGCTCACGCACTCCTATGCAGTGGGACAGCGGTAAAAACGACGGCTTTTCCGCAGCGGACAGTAAAAATTTATATCTGCCGCAAAGCAGCTCTCCCGACCGTCCGACCGTTGAAAAACAGCAGGCAGACCCCGATTCCCTGCTGAACGAGGTGAAAAAATTAACAGCGCTTAGGCATGCAAATCCCGCGCTGCAAAGCTATTCCGATTTTGAATTTGTTTACTGCCGCGACAACTGCTATCCGCTGATATACAGAAGATGGTGCGAGGGTCAGAATATTCTCGTCTGTGTAAATCCCGCAGGCGAGGAACGCACAGTTACACTTTCATTCGATATTAACGGCAAGCTCATCTATCATCTTAAAAAAGAGCCGGTAATAAACGGCAAAACGCTGACGCTTGCGCCTTTGTCCGCTTGCTGCATCGAGCTTTGAAAGAAGTCGGTATATTTTCCGTTCGTATGAAAATAATAGTTAATGATAGTATTCTATCAATAAATCTGAAAGGACGGACAATATAATGTCTAAGCAGAAAGCAAAGAACCAGAACAGTCAGAATAATCAGAATAATCAGAACAACCAGAGCAGCAATAAAAACAACAATCAGAGCGAAAACAAACAGGAAAGCAGATCTTCAAAAAACAATAGATCCGAAAGCAACTGATAATAAGACCGACCGGGTGATCATCCGGTCGGTCGTGTTTATTTTACATTGCAAACAGTTCGCGCATCTCCTGAGAGAATTTCTGAGCGTCGGGATCACTTATCTCGTTATGAAATTCCAATGTCTGACAAAAATCATCGCACACGCATTTTATAAGTCCGTTAAGCTCAAATCCGCCGTCCTTAGGCGCAAAATCAATGTAAGAGCCGCCGGACATCGCTTCCTTTAGCCTTACCGTTTCTTTATTGCCGACGTTTGCCAGCTTATCGGCAAACCATATAGCCTCCTCATTATTAAGGCTTATCGGCATAGACGCCGTCATCGAACCGAAAGTCACGGTTATTTTTACTATAGTATTGTCCGAATTGCGGTTGGTACTCCGGCTAAGTATCTCAAGTGAAAATTTTTCTTTTTGTAAAGACGCCGTCTTTTCGGGACGAGGCTTTACTATGTATTTTGTTCTGGGTGCAGTCCTGCGCTTGACCGCGCGGTAACGCTTCTTAACGATACGGCGGTTCTTTCCGCGCTTAAGCGCAAAATTTTTCTGCGCGTCATGATAGACGTTCAAAAGATCGTTTGCAAGTCTTATCGCGCCGGAGCTTTTTATTGATTCTCTGGTACGCTCGCCAAACTCTGCCAGCTTCTCCTTGGACATATCTCTTATCTTTATGAGCAGCTCGTACATCTCGCTGCCATTTTTGAAATTATAGCCGTTTATTCCGTCCTTTACCTGTCCTTCGTTGAGCCGGTCAGCCAGACTTATTACCGGCAAATGCATCGCCATACCTTCAAGCATGGAGATAGAACAGGTATCGGACAGTGAGGTGGTGATATAAGCATCACAGCAGCCATAGTGCGGTTTTAAGTCGTCATGGTCTACCCTGCCGGCAAATTTCACGATATCGGTCAAACCGTACCTTTTGACCTCGTCTACATGCTGTTCATACAGCGGTCCTTCTCCTATGATATACAGCTTCAGCCTGTCGTCCGGCTTGACATGCTCCGACCAGTATTTAAGCATTAAAGAAACGTTCTTCTCCTTGCCCAGCCTGCCGCAAAAGCAGAACACCGTATCATCGTCGTTAAAACCTAAATCGTGTCTGAATTTAAGCCTGGCTTCGGGATCGTCACCTGTCGGGTCGAATTTATCCAGTTCTACCGAATTGGGTATAACGTAAATCTTCTTCTTTACGCCGCATTTTCTGAAATACTCGGATACCTTCTGTGACGGGCCGGTTATCGCGCTGGCGGTCGAAGCGAGCATTTTCGCGTAAAAATGCGTTGCGGAAGTTACCAGCTTGCCTACGGCGGCTTTTTTTGCGACATAATATACATAATCGTCATACATAGTATGCAAAGTATATACCAGCGGGACGTTGAGCTGCTTTGCAATAAGAATACCGGAGATCCCCACGCCAAATTCATTATGTATATGTATTATATCCGGAGCAAAGCTCTTGATTTTTTCCAAACGTTCAATGCTTATCGGCGGTGCTACGTCGTAATTGTAGATTTTCTTGACCTTTACCGCCGGGCAGTACATTACGTCCTTTGAAATGACGTGATTACTAAAGCGCGAGTCGGCGGTCACCACCAGAACAGTATGTCCCAGCGCCTCCAGTCCGTCCTTAAGAGTTTTAACATGAGTGACAACACCGTTTATAGTCGGAAGATATGTTTCTGTAAATAAAGCTATTCTCATACTTTTTCCCTTTCCTGAAAAATCCAAACGCCCCATTGCGTCGTTAATCAGTTTATTATAATTTTACACGATTTTCGGGAAAATAGCAAGTCCCTGCGAGAAAAAATAATTATAATATTTTCTGTTTTTTTACTTGACATTTCGGCTCATTTAGTGTATAATATAATTCGTCACATCACAGGCCGCTGTGGTGGAACAGGCAGACACAAGGGACTTAAAATCCCTCGGTAGCGATACCGTATCGGTTCAAGTCCGATCAGCGGCACCAAGTCAATAAATTTTATTCGCCATGCAGAAATACCCAAGTGGTGAAGGGGCTCCCCTGCTAAGGGAGTAGGTCGGGAAACCGGCGCGAGGGTTCAAATCCCTCTTTCTGCGCCACCGGTACTGATCCGGTCCAAACGCGCTCCCAGCTAATGAGGGCGCGTTTTTCTATTCTGAAATTAAGGGAGAAAGCATATGAATTGGACTAGCGAAATAATAAAACAGATAGCCATGCAACAATCGGCAATAGACGCAAACTGCAATGCGGAAGATTTTTGCAGCGATAAAAATATAATAACCATCTCAAAGAAAAACGCAGCGGCAAGTAAGTATCTCACACTTCCTCATATATGCAATTTGATCTCATACGGAAATAACATCGTTGCAGCCGTTTCGGAAGAATATAAAGACATTGTCAAAGCGTATATCGAGCGATACCCGGTAGAACATTGCTTTGAAACTCCTAACATGCACGTTCTGAACGACGAGTTCCAAAAGCTGGGATTTCGCGTCTGCTTTATGGCGGAATATTTTCTGCCGGATATTCCTTTACTTACCGAATTGACATGCGACTATGAGGTCAGGGTCTTATATCAAAAGGATTTTGCCGAATTATATACCGCAGAGTGGAGCAACGCATTATGCGAAAAACGCAAAGAGCTTGACGTCCTCGGCGTCGGAGCATATCACAACGATAAGCTTATAGGATTAGCCGCTTGTTCCGCGGATTGTGAAACCATGTGGCAGATCGGGGTAGATGTGCTTCCGGCGTACCGCAGAAAAGGAATAGCGTCCGCATTGACAAGTCGATTGGCGGCAGAAATATTAAAAAGAGATAAAGTTCCGTTTTACTGCTGTGCTTGGTCAAATCTTAAATCTGCGAGAAATGCCATTAAGAGCGGATTTCGCCCCGCATGGGTAGAAATGACCATAAAATCCGCCGCAGATGTAAATGAAATGAATAATAAACAGGTATAAAGCGGTGGTTGGATTTTGATCAGAAATTATAGAGCCTGACTCTCCGAATTTGTGCTTTGAAAGCTTAAAATGTTAGAGCTATTAATTTTCTATATAAAAAAGCGTTTTACCGCTATGAACTGACCCCAAAAAGTTAGACAAAAATTTAAAAGAAAACTTATACAAAGCGACTAAGAGAGATCTTGGTCGC